>CBDUGP010000012.1:0-120083 GCA_965366625.1 uncultured bacterium | reverse complement strand
CCCTCGACCAAAGCGTCCACATCGAGTCGATAGAGTTCTGCCCCTAATCCTTCCGCGACCTCTCGAGCCGCTTGCCAGGTGGTCTCGGAGCTGTTGCGCGTGGATTGGTAGGCACAGACCAGCAATTGACGAATCATTTCTTCGAGGGTGGTCTCGGATAGCCATCCTGCATAACCCAGCTTGCTTTTGAGGCCCTCTAAGCCCAGCTCGAGAGCCGCAAGTCGAAGGCTCAGGGCTACCAGGCAGGCCGTCGCAGCGGAGTCGGCGCCGCCGGAGAGAGAGACCACGCAACCTCTCGATCGGCTCTTTCGCATGTAGTCGAAGAGGCCGAGGCAGGTCGCGCGGGTAAATTCTTCTTCCTTCGAATCCCAGGCTCCCTCACTCCGTTGAGAGCAGAGTGAATCTTCCGTGGGCGAGAGAGGGGGAAATTCGAATCCGACCGCCTCAACTCTTTCCTCGGGATAGGCCTCAAAGTCGGGCATGAAGCTTCCGGTTCGTACTTGCCTGAGGCGACTTTGGTCAATGTCCACTATGGCAGTGGTCAATTCCCAGGGCAGGAATGAGAAACGGGGCCCTTCGCTCAGGAGCCTTCCATCATTGGCGATCATCGCTCCGCCGTCGAAGATCATCCTTCCCGAAGAGTTGCCGAGAATGTTTGAGAACACATAGCTCACCCCGAATGCCCGGGATCCTTCGAGCACAAATCGTCGCCGGATCTCCTGCTTTCCGAAGGCAAAGTGGGAAGCCGAGGGATTGAGCACGACATCGACTCCCCGCGCAGCCAGTGAGCTGCCCGGCCGATCAGCTACCCAAGCCTCTTCACAAATTTCGAAACCGATCGACACGCCGCCACAAACAAAGTAAAGATCGCCGATCGGAAACCTCCTTCCCCGGATTCGCACTTCGGCAGCTCGCCTCTCGGGCCACGGCTTGAACCACCGCGGCTCGTAGTAGAGACCATCGCCGGCCAAGAATCGCTTGGCAGCAAATCCCATCAGCTCACCATCGACCAAAACTGCCGCGCAATTAAACAGCGCTTTGCGGTAGAGGATTGGAAGCCCCAAAGAGACCACCATGCCTCGAGTCAGTGGAGCCAGCTCGAACAATAGGTCCAAAGACGTTTGCTGGACGCCGGTGCTTTGGTAGGCGTCATCACAACCGTATCCGGGGATACAGAGTTCTGGCAGACACAGCAGGGTTACCCCGCGAGAGCGAGCTTCCACAATGGCTTGCTCAATATTGTCGCGGTTACGGCTCCAGTCCAAGGGCGTTTGGTTGAGGACGGCTGCCCCCATGTGAATGTACTTCATAGCCAGGTCAAACTATCGTTTTTCTGGGGTCAACCGCTACCCATCCCACTTTTCCAGGAACGAATTTGCGCCAAGAGACAATGTCTAACTATACCTACTATTGTCTCGCCATCTCGCGGATACCTCCGTCTGCTTGACCGCTATCCGAGACTTGCACTACTTTGATCGAGACTGCCCAGGCTCAATCAGCTGGACAAATTCTTGGACTCCAAACCTTCAATTCATGGGTTCTGAGCTTCGCATTGAATTCAATCAGGCGACCTCACCGTGCTGAGTGATAGGACTTTCACCCTGTGCAACTTTTTGATTTTCAATGATTTCCTACACCTCGGCCGGCAGGTCTCCGGGTTTGGCGTTGTGCGTGATGTTGCTGTGGGCCGACGCGAGCCCGCTGAGTGCTCAAGCACCCTGGGTCAACGCCGAAATCTTGGACATCGCCCAAACTGCCGACGGCGTGCTCTGGCTGGCTACACCTGAAGGGCTTCTGAGCTTCGACGGCAACTCGGAGCCTCCTCCTGATCTAGCTGCGGCCCCGATCTTCCAGCTCAGTCAAAATCACATTACGGCGATCTATCCCGACGCCGATGGCTACCTGTGGGTCGGCACCCAGAGGCGAGGCCTATTCAAATTCGACGGTCGATCGATGATTCCCTCATCCCGCCCGAACCGCCTAGGAACCGGCTGGGAGGTCACGAATTTGCTTCAGGATAGGTCCGGCATCTTGTGGATCGGCACTCCTAGTGATCTCCTTTTGCTCGAAGGACTAGCCACCTCTTCCTTGCCCGGGCTCCCTGGAGTTGATGTTCACGAGATTATGGAAGACTCCTATGGTCATGTTTGGGTGGCTGTTGGATCGGCTCTTTTTCGAAGAGTTCAAGAGATTTTCCAAAGCATCAGTATCCCTCTGGGTCTCGACAGCTCATTTATCCACGATTTGGCGATGGGCCCGCAGGGCGGGCTTTGGTTGGCTCGGCAAAACAGCCTCGTGCGGTTCGGAGGCGACTTCGAACAAGGTGGTCTCCCTCAAACCTACGAATTCGTAAAGGGAATCCCCGAAGGTAAAGTGCGGCGGTTGGTTTCGGACTCCGATGGACTTTGGATAGGCACTGCGGGAAGCGGCCTTTACCGGTGGAGCGCCGGTAAAATGGAGTCTGTCGGCCTGCCGAGATCCGGTTTAGAGATCACTAGCCTACTGATCGGCAGATTCAACCACCTTTGGATTGGATCAAAAAGTGGCCTGTTCAGGCATGATCTGCCGTCTGATGGAAACGCGCGCCAAAGCCTTCCTAGCGCCAGAATAAGTGCGGTGGTCGAAAACCGGGAACTCAAACCGCTTCCGCTCGGCTCAGCGGCAACATGGAATCTCTCCCCTGATAAAAGCGAGGTGGACGTCTTATTCGCCGCGACGCGCTTTCGCCCAGACCAAGATCTTCAATTTCGTTCACGCCTGGAACCTACAGAACTGGCTTGGACCCAAGCTGACCATGGCCAACGCCGCTTGCCGAAGCTGAAACCGGGCGACTACGAGCTGCGGGCCCAAGCTTCCTTCGATGGAGAGTCATGGGGACCGACTTCCACCCTATTGATAACCCGGCAAGCTCACTTTTATCAGACTCCCCAGGTTTGGCTTTGGAGTATCGGGCTTTCGGTTTTGATAGGGCTGGTTTGGCTCGCTCGCCGATTGTATTGGTCTCACCTCGACAGACTGCATGCCGAGATGATCGCCTCAGAACTCGATCAGTTGGGAGACGGAATGAGATTTGAGGATTGGCAAGAGAACCTTCGCTCGAGCTCCGAGAGCGATTCCTCAGAGCAGTCTTCGGACTAGCCTGCGTCATCGGACTAGCACTAGCTTGTCAGTGTGCTAAGTCACTCTCTTGGATGAACCCCATATCGAAAAGACCGAGCAGCATTTCATATCGGTCCTGGGCATTGGGTGCTTCGAGCAACGCTTGTTTTTCCACCGGGGCAAACGGCAGGTTCATAGCCAAACCGTTGAGTAGCGCCAACCCCGAAATCTCACCCAACTTCTCCAAGTTGATCGTCAAACCCTGGGATTTCCCGAACGAGTCCAAGGCAGCCAGCAAGCGCTCTGTTTCCACCTCAGCCTCTCGATCCTGAACGTCGATCTGAAACTCCCGATAGTCAACCAATGCCTGCCGGTAACCCCTGGACACCTCCAGCTCATCCTTGAGCCTGAACCGCCTCAATCCTTTCAGGATCACTAGAAATCGCCCATGGGGCAACCGCTGAACTTGGTCTAAAAAACCCGCGCAGCCGATTCCATATAGAGGAGGTAGGTCGTCCGATGGCATGGACTCACCGTGATTGTCTGCCAGATCGGGCACTTTCGGCTGAATCATTCCCAAGGTGCCGTGGCCGTCGATGATGTCCTCGACCAAATTGCAATAACGTTCTTCGAAGACGTGCAAAGGTAAGAGACCGCCGGGCAGCAACAAGCTCCCGCTGAGTGGGAACAGAGGTAAAATTGAGGGCTGACTCAACAAACCAAAACGCTCATTCAAACCATCCCCATGGAGACGCTGCTCAGCCAGAAGCCCCAGTGGCGGGCGCATGCTCGAGCAAAGCTCGGGCAGCTTCATCGACCCGATCTTGATCCGTGCCGTCGAAGGAAATAATCAAATAGCTCGAGCCCGCCTCCCAGCGCGGATAGCTTCCAATGTTCACGTCCGGAAATGCAACCACCAAACGTCGGAGCAAGGCTGCAACACTTCCTTCGTCACTATGGACTTTGACCTGTTTTGAAACGAAGGGCGGACCCGGGGTTATATGCTCCCTCAACATCGGCATCTTCAACCGAAATGCCTCCGGCAAACCCGGCAAAATGAATACGTTTCTCAATCGAACTAAGGGCCACTGTGAGCCCTGACTCCAAAGAATCTCTGCCCCTTCCGGTATATCTGCCATCACCAGATGCTCCGCCAACAACCTCTCGCCGAAATGCTGTGCCAACGCATTCTCCAGCTCCTGGTTTCTGGAGATTCGGCAAGAAAATGCGTCAGCCACGGCCTCCATGGTCACATCATCGTGAGTGGGTCCGACACCCCCTGAAGTGAAGACGTGGTCGTACTGACCCGACAACCTGGAAACGTCTGACGCAATAATCTCAACTTCATCAGGGCAAATCTCGACCCGTTGGAATCGAATGCCGAGCGCGAAAAGCTCTTTGGCCAGCACAGCCACGTTGCGCTCCTCGAATTTACCGGAGAGAAGCTCGTTGCCGATCACCAACATTGAAGCTGTTTGGATTCTTTCCATCGTGTTTGAAAGACCGCGGAAGATTCTCCGGCTCAAGGCTTTGGTCGACTCAAGCTGAATGCGGAGCCCCAAAGGCTCTCCTCTCTCTCTACTTGCCAGACTATCAGAATCGACCAAGGCGACTCTAAGTAGGCGCCGTGGTCAGAGCCGGAGCGACCCCAACTCCGCTCACGATTCATCTCTATCATGCCCTTGGCTTTCACCTTCCGACCGGTCGTTTGTGATCTTTTTCACTGCCCATCCAGAACTCTCCAATCCCATAAGGAGCTAACAAATCAGCGATTTAGCTAAAATACTGCGGGTTCCCCCATTTTTCGTAATGCTGGTCGTAACCCCAAGATGAGGATAATATCCATCTTGATTGATGAATAGATTCTTCAGGGTTGAGTCAAATCTTCACGAATCGGTTTGGCACCCCCTAAGTATCGTATTTAAGGAATCGTTTTATGCACTCCACCGTTCTCTTCGAAGCTCTCGACCGGCAATCCGACGTCAGGCACTTGCTCAAACGTGGCAGTGTCAAATCTAGGACTTATCAGATTCGGATCCATTCCGATTCCAGATCTCCGAGAATGATCCCTATTCCCGAATCGAAATCCCTATTAGAGGATTCGTCGGGAGCACGACGGATTCTTCAAGGCCCCTTGCTACGGCGTGTTGGCTGAATGGAACCTCTCATTTGAACTGTAGTCGCCTCAGCCTATCTTCTCCAAGTCCGGAATTTATCGTTCAAGGCCCGCCGTCCAGGCGGGCTTTCAGCTTTCTGAAAGCCGTCTCATCGACCTCAATTCCAAAACCGTGTTCCACACCCAATTAGCCCTTCCCCCAAACCTCGTCCGTGAGTCGCCGAGGAATCTAGGCAGGGGACCGAGGGAGAACACCCTAGACACGGAACCTGTTGACATTTATTCTGTACGTCGTTTCTTTGATCGGGCCTCTGGAGGATCGGCCGCCAGAATCCGAATCGGGCTAGCCCGAGACTCGATGTGAAAGCCGAATCGTGACGCGGGGAGGTTATTTTCTATACAATCGCAAACGGCCCAAATGTCGATCAGGACAGATACAACGACGGATCCTGTTGCTCGCGGCTGCCGATCCGGGGTAGGATCGACGAAGTGATAAACATAGGCACCTTAGATACCTTGGAGAGGTCTTAATGCTCGATCTCAGCCAACTCCATGCTGAGAAACACAGAATCCTCGTCGTCGATGATGAAGAGGACATTCACGTTGTTTCTCGGCTGACGTTGAAGACTCTGCGATATCAAGGAAGACGTGTGGAGATTATCTCCGCTAGGTCTGGCGCGGAGTGCGTCGAAAAAGTCAAGACGATCCCGAATATCGCAGTCATCCTTTTGGATGTGGTCATGGAATCCGACCACGCAGGCTTGGATGCCTGCAAAACGATTCGCGAGGACCTCGGAAACACCTTCTCCAGGGTGCTGCTGCGTACCGGACAGCCCGGAGCCGCGCCTGAAAAACGCGTCATCCAGGAGTACGACATCGACGGTTATTTGCCGAAAGGCGAGCTGACCGCTGCGCGTCTCTATACGAGCGTCCGAACTTCCCTCAAGGCCTTTTGTGAACTCGTGGACCTGGAACGTCATCGGCATGCTTTGGCTTCAATCCACGATTGTATCGTCGGCCTTCGCCCCTATGAGCCGGTGGAAACTGCCCTTGAGCGGATCGTCACGACCACGTTGAATGTCTGCCCTGCTCAGCTAGCAGCACTTCAGCTCCAGACCTTCGAAGAAGAAGGCAATCCCCAGAACTATTTTCTATTTGAAGCACCGGACAAAGATCCGGTGATGTCGGAAGCAGCTGCGGAGCAAGTCCGCATGCGTGTGGCAGCTTCTTGGCGCCCACGTAGCGCAATGAATCCCGGAGACACCTTGGCGCCTGAGCCATTCGGCGAAGGCTACCTCGTCCCTCTCAACATCGACCATGAGCTGGGATTCGGTTGGATCTATGTAGAGAACACCGAACCCGATCAACTCGCACTCCACAGCTTATCCTTGCTCGCAGCACACGCAGTGAACTCGCTGTACGCGGCTGTCGCGCAATCGATGATGGCTAATCAGGAAGGCGAGCTCTTCGACCAGATGTCGATTTGAGTTTTTCGGATCGGAATGCCGATGCCGAATCGAGGTAACCGGATCAATGTCCGATCTAGAAGGACCATGCGGTTACTAACGGACAGAGATGATCGAACAAGCTGGGATTTATGAGTAGAGTCACACCTTCGTCCGCAACTCCGAGCTCTTCCGCAGCCTTGGCTGATGGTCAGGCTGGTCTGCCGACGGCTCCTCCAGGACAAGCCTTACCGACCATTGATCACGCAGGCATGCTCGAAGATCTCTTCGAGACGCCTCCCTACGTTCTGCCGAATCACGAACGAGGCAGGCCGCAAATCGGCCTGATCTCTTGTTCTTATTGTGGTGTCGGCGACAGCGGAGTTTTTGGATCGGAAACCCCTCCTGGTATCGATGCTCTGATCCCTTCCGTCGACGAGAAGGGCAAGAGGCGCCGCCGCTCCGGATCGATTACCGTCCTCTTCGAAGGACGGAAGGTCAAATTGCCCGCTAGGGTAAATTCGTCCGGGCAAGTTGAAGTAGGAACCACTATCCCATTGACTCCTCCGGGAGGCGGCATTCGCGGTGAACTTATCATCGACGGCATGCCCACTTCCTTCTTGGGCAGAGCCGTTGGATCGCGCGAAGACGATGAAGGGCGCTTGATCGCCCAGATATTCGCTCCGCACACTTCGCGGGTCAAGGTCACCAAATTCAAGATTTCGGAGCAGAAGCCAACCACCGGTTGCGTGAAACTCAGAATCTCGACCATGCGCCAACGAGCGGCCTACCCGATCCACACGGCTCCGACAATTTTGGATCCCGAGACAGGCACTCGGAAGACCATCACCTACCAGGAAGCTATTTCGCGCTTGGCCGATATGGTGATGGCTCATCGTGCCGAGAAACATCGGACCTTGCTCTACGGCAGTGGCCAGCTCGACTACTTCTCCATCTTTGCGATGCAAGAGGTTTTCCGCCTCCTCGGTGTCCGCAACATGACCGGCAACGCCGAGCATTGCCTGAACGCCGGCGCGGTGCACAACGAGATTTTGACCGGCCAAGAAGGCCCTTTCATCACCCTCGACCAAGCCATGGACGGCCACAATCGGGTGTTCTTGATGAATGGCTGGAACGGAATGATTACCCATCCCCCGGTCTATCGAGCCTTGACTCGAAGAGAGCTTCTCGACGGATATTTGGTCGAGGTCATGGTCACCGAGACCGCCAAGGGTCTAGCCCAGAAAATGGGCATAGATCGGATCATGCTGATCCGTCCCCGTGCCGACGCGCACATTGCATTGGCTGTGGCGCACGAAATCATCAACCTATATCCGCACGCTATCGATCAGCGCTTCGTAGAACGTTTCTCCGACAACGAGAGCTTCCAACGATTCCGGGCCCTCGCAGCCTCCGCCCAATTTGCGCCTGATCGAGTGGCTGAACGCGTAGCACCTGAGCCCAAATACGAGAAAATTCTATTGAAGGGCATTCGGATGTTGGCGGTCAAGATGGCCGATCCCGACACAGTGCCCATCATCATCCCCTCGGTCGGACTTTCTCAGTCAAGTGGCGTCGTAGCCCACTGCATCTGGGGCAGCGTGCTCGCCATGTTGGGTAAGTACGGCCTCAAGGCTCCTGGCGAGCCTGCGGGCGGTGTGCTCAGGGTTCCCGGCCAGATCAATGCGGAAACCGAGGTCCAAGGGCTCAGCCGAAAATACTTCATGGGTCGGATTCCCCTGCAGCATTCGGCAGAGGCTGCCAGACGGATGGGCTTACCCGAGAACGCCTATCAGCGCGCAGAAGCCGACGTTCCGCGCACGGCTCTGGACTACTCGGAGCCGACCCCAGGGGAAAAAGAGCTTTTCCTTTGCTTCGGCACTCAATTCGAAGCCAATATGCCGAATCGCCGTCGGTGGATCGACAAGCTCAAAGATCCCCAGAATTCTTTGGTCGTGGTGGATCCGATTCCCGATCCATGGTCGATCGAGAATGCACACCTGATTATTCCGTCCCCGCCACATCCGGCGACCACCAAGCTCTACCAGAATGGCGAATGGAGACTTTCTATCTCCATACCGCAAAAGCAGGCAGCTCCTGAAACGCGCTCGGATGCGACCATCATCTACGACTTGATGGCTGAGATCACCCGACGTTTGGAGAGCCAACCAGAACTTGGCGCTGGAAATCAGGACTTGATGCCCCACGTCCACTCCGGCTACTTGCGAAATCGATTCTGCCCACCGCAGGAAGGCAGCAACGGCAGCGGTGGTGGATTGACGCGCCTTGACGGTGAGGTCAGCCGCGTTGAACTCTGGGATCGAGTCCAAGCCTATCTTCACGGCGGAAGTGGACCTCTCTACTGCAGCTTGGACCACGCCGACGGACGCCCTATTGAATGGCAGGAACTCATCGATGCCGGATCCTTGGTGTACGGGGGAGTTGGAGATACTAGGTATCACCTGGATTACGACAATCCCGACTCCAAACCCTTCAGGGATATCTACCGCAACCCGGCAGCATTCCGATTCTTCCTTCCGACCGAGGCAGACCTTGCGATTCCAGAGGGCATCATTTTCAACAGCGGCCGATCGTCGCTGACCGATGATCGTCAAAGGATTCATTTCGCCACCAGTACCTTCAACTCCGGAAAAGCGACTCCTATCGTCAAGATTCCGGACGAGCACCCGCTGTACGTGCCCCCCGCCCTCGCCGATCGACTCGGTCTGGTGAATGGGCAAATGGCCAAGGTCACCAGCGCAACCAATGGTTACTCCATTGAGCTGCCGGTCGTCATCAGCGACAGGGTCAAAGGCGAGAGTGTTTACGTCAGTTTCCACCGATCCAAAGCACAGGATGCTCGGGGCCTGTATGTCAATGACGTCACAGATCACGTGGCGCGCTGCCCCTACTCCGCCCAGGTTCAGTTGAAAACACCCCACGTGACCCTTTCTCGGGTGGAAGCACAGGTGGCTGAGCCCCTTTCCGATCATCGCCCGGCACCGGGAATGAAGCTGCCACCGATTCCGACGGGACCAGCATTCCAGACTGAGAAGCGTGTGGACATGACGGTACTGGATACCGTCAAAAAGATTCCGCTTTGGAACGGCACCGACACGCCGCTTTACGTCACAGATATTTTCCAGGAAACCCACGACTCTTATACCTTCCGCTTTCAAGGCGATCCGCTCTGCCGGTTCGCCTACAAACCAGGTCAGTTCTGCTCCTTGGTTTTGAATATCGACGGTAAGAAAGTGGTTCGGTCCTACTCCATCTCCTCGACTCCGACTCGTCCATATTTGCTCGAGTTGACGGTCAAACGAGTAGAGGGAGGGTTGGTCTCGAATTGGCTACCCGACAATCTCAAAGTCGGTGATCGAATTCAGATCAAGGGGCCGAAGGGTAAATTTCACCTTGAGCCGGGATCGATCCCCAAGAAGATTCTCTTCGTCGGTGCCGGAAGCGGCGTAACGCCACTGATGGCCATGTCCCGCTGGCTGTGCGACATTTCCGCCGATGTCGATATCAAATTCTACTATTCGGTTCGAAGCTCGAAAGACATGATCTTCGGCAAAGAAATCGAGATGATGACCGAGCGGTATCGGCAGTTTACCCCCTGCGTCATCTCGACCACCCGGGGCGCAAACGAGCCGTGGACCGGCCTCACCGGCCGGGTCAACAAGCAGATGCTCGAAATCATCGCCCCGGACCTGCATGACCGTCACCTCTTTATGTGCGGTCCTGAGGGTTTCATGGAGGCTGTCAAGGACATTCTCCGTGATCTCAAGTTCGACCTTGGTAAGTTGCATTCGGAGAGTTTCGGAGGCACCCGCACTGCACAGGTGGAAACCCCGACGGTGGTCGTGGGTGACGCGCCCAAAGCAGCGATGTCGGTGCAATTTGCCCGCGCAGGCAAAACTCTGCCTACCAATGGACAGCTACCGATTCTCGACTTGGCCGAAGAAGCCGATATCGACATTGACTATGGTTGCCGCTCTGGCAGCTGTGGTGACTGCAAAGTCAAGCTTCTTAGCGGTAAAGTCGATTGCGAAACCGATGAAGGTCTCACCGAAGAGGAAATCGCAGAAGGCTATTTCCTCTCTTGTGTCGCGTCACCGAAGGGAGATTGCACCATCGATGCATAAGTTCAACTTGGTGAGGGAGGTGATCTGAGTGTGAGAATCGAAGTTACTTCGAGTCTCGCTCTCCAGCGCGACAGGAAGCCAACCATTTGCAGGCCCGACAATATGTAAATGGATGAATTGAAATTGAGCTAGAACAGTTATCGCAATTAGATTGAGGAAGGCGCCTGATTCCGCCCTAAGACCTATTGCGTGCTCAACAACTACAACGTTAGGGATGGCGTTCATGAAGAAGTGGCAAGTTCTCCTGGTGGACGACGAGCAGGATGTTCACAGCATCACCGGCTTGATCTTGAAGAAAAAACGCTGGCGCAGGATTCCGTTCGAGCTGACGAGCGCCTACAGCCAAGCTGAAGCGATGGAAATCCTGCAAAATCAGCGGGACTTTCACGTCGCATTGGTCGATGTTGTAATGGAAAAAGATTCCTCGGGTCTGGAGCTGTGCGAGTACATTCGCAAGCATTGCCCCAGCTCGATGCGTATCGTGCTCCGGACTGGACAACCCGGCCTCGCTCCTGAGGAGAACATCCTCAACGAATACGATATCGACTACTACTTGGCTAAGTCCGATGCGACGCCCGCCAAGCTGTACTCGGTGATCCGGGCATGTCTTCGCAGCTCGCAAGACATCTCAACCCTTTTAGCCTATGGTCAACAGCTGCAAAGCTTCACCAAGACTCTGCAGGACGTTTCCAACGTCTCAGACCTCTTGGTGTTCATGCGTGAGGCTCTCAACTTCCTTGAGGCCAAGCACTCGACCCTGACCGTCTTCAACTATGACGTGTCGAATTTTCTCGAGTCCTTCATCGCCGATGATGTGACCATGGAAACAGGCGAGCATCTTGACTTTCTTCGGATCGGTAAAGCGATCGTAGAAGCTCATGAACGAAATCTCGAACTCCTGGAAGCTCACCCTGCTGCCGAGCTTGGGCTGTCCGACTCCTTCTTCGTGATTCCCTTCGAGGCTCAGGAGGAGCGCCAAGGCGAAAACGCAATTTCCCAAGAGGACGCCGTTAAAGGCGGTCTAGCTTTCCGCATGGAACCGGAACTGCTCACGGAGAAGACCAAAGCGGACTTCCTGGCTGATGCAGTGCTGTTCATGGACAACTGGCGTATCGCATACGCTACGGTGCGCCTACGCGAGCGCCTATCCCAAGAGCAGCTGCTCCGTGACCAAATGTATTACGAGAGGATGGAGAGCATCGCCACGATGGTGACCGGTGTGGCCCACGAACTCAATACTCCGCTAGGTGTCGCCAAGACCGCTAGCAACATGGTTACGGAAATCGCCCGGAATCTCTTAGACGCTCCTCCCGAGGACGAAGAGGACGCCAAAGAGCTCGCGGATGATCTTGAAGACAGCTGCCAGCTGTTGGAGCGCAATCTCGATCGCGCACAAACCCTCATCAAGAGCTTCAAGCAGCTCTCCTCATCTCAACTTTCTGACGAGAAGATTGAAATCGAGCTGGGAGAGCTGGCCAGTGACTGCTTGGAGACCATGCGTCCTGATCTCAAGAAGCATGGAATCGCCCCTGAGGTCCATCGCCAAGAAGACACCGATCTGACCTGGAACGGTTACCCGGGCCACCTCAGTCAGGTGATCATCAACCTCGTTCAGAACACGATTCGATATGCCTATCCCGAAGATAAGCGGGACGGTTCTATCGACATTTTCCTGAAACGGCCTGATCCCGAACGATTCGTCATTGAGTACGTCGACTACGGCAAAGGCGTGGATCCTGAAATCCTACCTCGCCTATTCGATGCCTTCGTGACTTCCGGTAGAAGCCAAGGTGGCACCGGCCTCGGTATGGCGATTTCTCGCAACATCGTCGTCGAGATTCTCGGCGGCTCCATTACGTGTGACTCCTCTCCCGGGAAAGGTGCCAAATTCACAATCAACTTGCCTTCTGAGGTCAACGTCGACGCGAACGACATCCGTCGAATGGCCCTGAAGAAGATTTGAATCGGCAGCACTATGATCGAGCAGAAGAGCAAGACGAAGACCAACCTTCGGGCAAGCCGGCGTCACGCAGGAGGCGGCAAAAATGAGTGACACTCTCTTCGAGAAATATGGTGGCTTTGCCACAATCGGGGACGTTGTTCACAGCTTTTACGAAAAAATCATGGACACCGAGTCCCTGGAACACTACTTCTGGGACGTCGACATGAGCCGGCTAATGGCACATCAGACCGATTTCCTAGCAATGGTGCTGGGCGGTCCATCAAGCTATTCAGGCCGTTCCCTCAAAGAAGCCCACCGGCACCTCAAGATCACCGAGGTCGACTTTATGACAGTCGCCGAGTTGCTGGAGGAGGCGCTTGAGGAAGCCGGTATGGCAGATGAGGACGTTGAAATGGTGCTGGGCATCGTCGCCTCGACCAAAGGCGACATCGTTCAAGCTTGAGTCCAGGAATCTTAAAAGAAGCACCGATTTGATAAGGTCTTAGTGCGATAGCACTAGACAGGGGGAACGACGATGGGCCGTATTGTTGGCTTTTTCAACTTCGATTACTTAGACAAAGTGGGAGCTGCACTCCTCAATATGGATGGGCAGCTGCTCAAATTCAACAAGAGCTTCAAGAAGTGGACGAGCTGTAGGAAAGGCTCGGCGATACTGGAGCTCTTCCCCGAAATGTCCGGCGACCGGTTCAACAAGGGCATTACGAAGCGGGGACGATTTAGCTATAAGACGACGATTCAAAACAAGAAGGGTGACGAGATTGATCTGACGCTCGCCTTCCGAAAGATCACCCGCCGCGACGAAGACTACATTTTCGTACAGGTGGACGATCGGACTCGGGAGCGGGAAAAAGACGCCATTCTTCAACGCGCTACCCAGCTGCTCGAGAAGCGAAATCGCGAGCTTGATCGGGTGAATCGAGACTTGACCGAAGCCTATGACCAACTGCTGCTCACCGGCAAGTTGATGGCAGTGGGTGAAATGGCCGCCAGCATGATCCTTGAGATGCGTCATCCGGTGCAGATGATGATGGCCAACGCCCAGCTTCTGGACGACTTTATTCGTGATCCTGAAGCTACCGAGATGCTGCAAGACATCATCCAATACTGCACCCAGGTCAGCAAAATTCTGGAAGGCCTGCATAGCTATGCCGAGAAAAAGGAACGCGACCTCGACCCACATTCGGTCAAGTCGTTGCTGGACGACGCATTCAAGCTCTGCCGCAGGCCGATCGAGAGCCAACGCATTCGGCTCACCACCCCACTGGTTGATGAGGACCTCACGATCCTCTGCCGCCCCACGGAGATCAGCCAGGTTTTCATCAACTTGCTGAATAACGCGGCTGAGGCTGTCGGTGGCACCGATGGCGCTTGGATTCGAGTTGAAGTCGAACGGAAGGATGCCAATCTGGAAATCGCCATCGTCGACAGCGGCGAGGGGCTGCCCGAATCTCTGGCCCAGAAAATCATGGAACCGTTCTTTACGACTAAGGACGCCGGAGCGGGAAGCGGCACTGGCCTCGGTCTCACGATCTCCAAGAAGATCATGGCCAGCCACCGCGGCAAACTGACACTCGACACCGACAGCTCCAATACTCGATTTGTCATGACCTTGCCGGTGGTCGAGGATTCCGACAGCGGCGAGTAAGCTAGTTGGCTGCTCACTCTTCAATCACTCCTGCCGGAGACTTTTGTCTTCGGCAGGAGTTTTTGCGTCTTGGTTACTTGCCCACGTGCATCCCTTCCGGTGCACTGGAGATCCCTGGGACCGATTCTCTACAACAAGGCCCAAGAACCCTTCGAGGCAAACTCTGGAGCTAGTAGGTACACACCCGATTCCCTCTTTCAGGATCTTTCATTCCGATCTATTTGCGTATTCAACAGCTCTGATTTGCCCGTGCTCCTTCCCATGCTGGTGGATGTGGAAACGCTTTAGGGGCAGCATTCCAAGGAGGACTCATGCAAGCCCGTGATCTAGTCGATTTCAAGCAGGAACGAATCCGGACGCTCCATTACACCTGGGTAGCGTTCTTCATCACCTTCGTGACTTGGTTCAATTTGGCCCCTCTAGCCACGACGATGATGAAGAATCTCGACTGGTTGGATCAGGACGGTCTCAAGATCCTCCTAATCTGCAACGTCGCGTTGACGATCCCAGCCCGGGTGATCATCGGTGCCCTGCTCGATCGACACGGCCCGAAGCTCGTCTTTTCAGGGCTGTTGATCACCATGTCGCTACCTTGCTTCGCCTTCGCGCTCGGCAATGACTTAATCACTTTGGTCATCTCAAGATTGCTCCTGAGCACCATCGGAGCAGGTTTCGTGATCGGCGTCCGAATGGTCTCAGAATGGTTTCCGCCGAAGGACATAGGATTCGCTGAAGGGTTCTACGCAGGATGGGGAAACTTCGGCTCTGCTGCGGCCGCAATGCTACTTCCCACTATCGCTTTAAACTTCTTTGGCGAGGAAAACGGATGGCGCTACTCGATCGCGTTGACCGGACTGATTTGTCTGGTTTACGGCGTTATTTACTACCTGAAGGTCAACGATACACCTGAGGGCAAGCTCTACTTAGGCTCCAGGAGAACTGAGCCCATTGAAGTCAGCAGCTACTTCGATATGGTCCAGTTGATTCTTTGGACGATTCCACTTTACGGCGCCCTCGGCGTTTTGGCCTGGAAGCTTCACGGAATCCAATTCCTGGGCGACACTGCCTATTTCACTATTCTTGCAGTTTTGGTCGCACTCTATGCTCGCGACGTCTTCAGGATCTTGCGACACAACGTCCCATTGTTGAAGAACAATCAAATCCCAGAAGATGACTTCTATTCGTTCAACTCAGTGGCCGCGCTGAACACGACCTACTTCGCCAATTTTGGTGCGGAGCTGGCTGTGATCTCCATGCTGCCGGCATTCTTCGAGAGTGTTTTCGAAATCTCAGCGGCCGAAGCCGGCTTAGTCGCCTCGAGCTTCGCCTTTGTCAATCTGATTGCCAGGCCGTTCGGCGGCTATTTGTCCGACATGTTCCAAAGTCGGCGGACGATCATCCTGATTTTCATGTTCGGAATCGCCTTGGGATTTTTTGGCATGAGCCAGATCGACTCCTCATGGCCATTGATCGCGGCCCTGGCCATTACCATGTCTTGCTCGGTCTTTGTGCAGGGGGCTGAAGGTGCCACCTTCGCGATCATTCCTCTTATTAAAAAGAGGATGACCGGCAAAATTGCGGGCATGGTGGGGGCATACGGAAATGTAGGCGCTGTAGTCTACCTGACGGTATTCACGATGGTCGACACCAAGCAGTTCTTCCTGATCTTGGCTAGCGGCTCTGCGATCAGCTTTATCTATTGCCTGATCTTCCTCAAAGAACCGGTCGGCGGGTTTGAAGAGGAATTCACACTTTCGAGCAGAGATCAAATCCTGCTTTCCGAGCAAGAGCGGGAAATGCTCTCCGACATGTGGCGCGACCAGGTCGACGAAGAAGAACAAACTGCAGGAGAGGACAATTCTGGGAGCAACTCCAAACGCTAACCTAAGGTATTGCCGGCCACCTGGCTCCGCGCCACCTAAAAAAAGCCGACTCACTGAGGGAGTCGGCCTTCTTTGCTCGCCCGCTTTCCGGTGCTCGGCTTGGTCGGGGCTTTTCGGTGGCTCGAGCATGCGCGGACGGTTTCCGTCTCAGAGGTTGTCGGCTCCTGTTGAATCCGTCTCGGCCCAGATATCTTCCTCTTCCTCATGCTGACTCAGCGGCTTGCCGGCGGTTTCCCCTTCTTGTTTTAGGGAAACCCAGATCTTGCAGCTGCTGTCACCCCGGTGCATGCAGGTCTCTTCGACAATCTCGATTGGCTCGCCGTAGTGGCTGGCAACGCCGAGTGCGATACCCTGCGCCACCCGGCACAACTTTCGCTCCGAACGGTAATCAATCACGATTTCACGATCGGTGAGTCGATTGCAGACTAGTTTGGGTGGGCTCGCCTTGCGATTTCTTGCCCGGACCACCTGGTGAATGGTTTCCTCTACATTCTCCAAGAAGTCTAAGGTCTTCCACGAAGGGTCGATCAGTGGTTTGTAGGCCGTAAACAAATCTTTACCGACAAAGGTGCCGTACTCTTTGAGCACTTGATCGATCGACATGCCGGTCATGTTGGAGACTCCGACCACGATCCGCATCATGTCCTCGTCAGGATAGTGAAGACCGTTCATATAGCTGTCTTTAGATCCCAGACCAACCTTTCCGAGGACCTCTATCCACGCCGACTCGCTCAGCTCCTGAATAACGAACTGCTTCAGCTCTGTAAAGAAAAAACCGAGCATCGCCTTCCCTTTCCGGTCAATCGCCCACGACGTCGAGAAGCACGGATTCGTACTTCTTCATGATCGCCCGGGCCAACCCGAGATTCCCTTTTCGGGTAATTGCCAACACATGGCAATACTGAGTCCCAAGCATGCGAATCAGGATGTTTAGAGTGGACGTCGTGATCAATATATCTTCGGTAGAATTCGCGCCGAGGCCGAGAAGATCCAATGCCTTCTTGTTCAACTTCACGACTTCTGCATAACAAGCCGAGGCGACGGACGCATCAAAATCAAGGTCGACGGTCGCACCACCGATCGAAAGGCCACTTTCGACATTGACCATATCCGTTGATACAAACTCCGGGACCTCATCCCGAAATTTGTCCATTTCTTGCTGCAGTGAATTCATCTCAAGCGGGCCTCATGCCAATATGCGTTTCCACGGCGAGTCGTTGCCCGTGGACCAAAGCGCTGTAAAACATTTCAATCACTAACCCACCGCCGCAAACACGCTAGAAAGCGTGTCCTGAAAGCTTTGCGTCAGATCCCTGTGCAACGGAGACTCAACAGTGAACCCCAACGCGTGCGGTCCAAGCCGAGTATCGGCTTGAACCACGTGCAGCACCCTCTCATCATCTAAATCGATAGCGATCGACCCCTCACTTCTGGTGCCTAAGCTATCCGGGATCCGGTCCTTTAGATTCAGGAAGTACGCAGACAGAGCCACCAGATTTGGATCGGAATCTCGCTCCATCAGCACCAAACCTTCCTCATCGACGATGAACAGGCCTTTGCAGGCTGTACAATCCTCGACCCAGGCCATATAAGCTTCCAGTCGCTGGTCCAACCGATCTGATTCTAACTTCAGAGGCGAAAGCTCTTTCTTTGCACTCGGTGCCGGCACCGGCGGATTGAGTTCAGCCTTTACCGGCTCGACCGGCGTGGTCTGATGATGCTCAGCCGAAGCCGGCTGCCCATGAGCAGCCGGAGCTACCGGCGGCGTCACCGGCGTGGTTTGCCTCGGTGCAGAGCCGAGGTTCGTTCCCGGGAGCCAGATTGGGTTCCGCCGACCCCGTATCGAGTTGGAAGGATCGAAACCTGCGCGGTTTAACGCCGCTGAAAATACCGAGGGGTCAATCCAGGAGAGGGATTGGCTCATCCTGCTCCTCCATTCTAATCAAACCGATCCGGCGCTCTACCTCGTGTGCTATCAAATCAAAAACAGAAGCAACACGAGGGGGATGTCGACTCAATAGGCCGACGGGCACACCGTGGAGGCTTGCCCGCAAAAATGCGCTATCTCGCGGAACATTTGCATTCAAAATCAAGTCCTGCGGAATGAGATTCCAACTCTCTTCCGCGACTGAGACCGACGTCGTATCGTCTGCGGCCAGCATCGTCAACAGGAATCCAGCGATCTCTACCTTGCAACCTTGTTGCCGAAGGTGGCCCAAGACATCCAAGATTTGGGTCACGGACCTGAGAGCCAGCGGCTCAGATTGCAGCGGGAGCAGCACGAAATCGCAAGCTCGAAGAACTGCCAGCGTTGGTCCGTAGGTGCCGCCTGCCGTATCGAGAAGTATCACTTCGAAACGCTCGGCCGCATTCGCCAGAAAAGTATTGAGTGCTTCCTGCTCGAAAATGTCTCCGCCCGATCCGAGTTCCAAAGGCGTACGACTGCCGAAAGTAAGAATATTCAGCTCGGGTAAGCGTGTCGTGAGCATTGCCTGCTCAAGATCCGCTCGACCTTGAAGACAGTCGACGAGGCCTTGGTCTCCAGACTCGGCTTGCCTTTGCAAGGAAAAGCCTATCGCTCCTTGGGGGTCCGCGTCGACAATAAGCGTCTTCCAACCTCGCTTCGCCAGGGCGTATCCCAAGTTTAGAGAGGTTGTGGTTTTGCCCACTCCTCCCTTTTGGCTGGCAACTGCGAGAATGACTCCGCGGTCTGGCTTCTCATCCGTCAACATGTGGGGCTCAATGAATGCGTTATTTTCAAGATTGCACGACGTCTCAGCACTATAGTGCAATCTCGTTTTTCCAACAAGGGTCGACCTTTACGGCGCGGCGACGCCGGAGAGGAGAAGTTAAAAAGCGAAGAATTATAAACGAACCTTCAGCTGGCCTGGACTCTGTCGATGACCGAGCTGGACAACGACAAGGTGGCGTTGGTCAAATTTGCCCCTTGAAAAATTGCCCCTTCAAGGTTGGCGTCCTCACAGTGGGCCCCAGATAGATTTGCCCGAGTAAAGTCCGCGGATCGCAAGTCGGCTCCTTCAAGATAAGCAGCCCTTAGATTTGCCCCACCTAGATTCGCTCCCACCAAGAGAGCGCGCCTCATATTCGATAGGGTTAGCCTCGCGCCACGTAGGTCCGCTGCCGAGAGGTCGGCGTCTTGAAGCTCCGAGGTTCGGAGATTTGCGTCTCGCAGATTGGCACGACCTAAATTCGCAGCCTGAAGATTGGCACCCCACAAGTCTGCGCCGGACAAATCCGCGCCTCCAAGGTGCGCAGACCTCAAGCAGGCGCCCCTAAGGCGCGCCTTGCAGAAATGGGTCAGACCGAGATAAGCGGACGACAAGTCCGCTGATTCCATGTCGGCTGCCTCCAAACACGCTTTCTCCAGAAACGCTCCCTGAAGGCGGGCATGGTGCAATCGCGCCCCCGTCAGATTCGCTTCTCCGAGGTAGCTGGAGCTTAGATTTGCCTCGGACAGATCTGCGTCCCTGAGGACCGCGTTGTGCAGGTCGCAACCTGCCAAATCTGCGCCGGTCATTCGAGAACCGTGCAAATCGAAACCAGCGAGGTCCTCGCCGGAAAGATCGGCGCCCACCAGGTCCGGAGTGTAGTCGGGCTCTTGTCGGCGCCATTCATTCCAAACTCGAGCGCCTTGCTCGAGGGTATTTCGTTCCAAAATTGCAATGCTGTCACGTTTAGCCATAGATCGTCAGGGAGAGCTGAGAAATTGAGAATTCGAGCGACGGGCCTTGGATCAGGGCCCGGAGAAAAACTACACTTCGTGCCTTACGGTTCACATTTCGACCGAGCGAAAAGCCTGTACAGGCTTCTGCGCCCGGGGGACCAGCATACTTGATTTGGTTGACGGTAGGAAATTGATCTGTGCAAATGCTGATAGACTCTAGATTCAGAGGATTCGCTCCCGATCACCTTCTGACGGGTCGGAGGTGGCGATACCGAAGCTAAGAACCGGCCATTGTGCTAGTCTAAGAAGAAGTTGAGCATCAAGTGGAGAGAGCTAGTGGACAGAGCTTTTGACGGAGTGTTTTCGGTGAGGGCTTTCGGTTGAAATTGAGTTTCGCTTCAAGCCGTGGTCTCCCACACTCTCCGGTAGGGCCCTCTCGCCACCCGTGCGAGAAGCTTTCTGGCGGGAGGCCCGCACCATGAGCACGATCCTCATCGCCGACGACAATCCAGACATTCTGACCTTGGTCGGTGAGACTTTGCGAGCGGCAGGACATCAAGTCGTCCAGACCGTCAACCCCTCTCGGGTTACTTCCCTGCTCGATACCAGCACCGTCGATGCAGCGGTTCTCGACGTCGTCATGCCGATTAGCGGCCTGGACTTGTTGAAAGAAATTCGCGCCCAACCCAGGTGGAAAAATTTACCTGTCTTGTTGCTTTCCGGGCTCGGCGATACCCAAGATCGGGTTCGCGGCATTCGAGAAGGTGCCGATGACTATTTGGCGAAACCCTTTGAGCCGGCCGAACTCGTAGCGAGGGTCGAAAGACTGATTGCAAGGAGGGATAGTGAGCCTGGTCTTTCAGGGAATCTAGAGGATTTCGCGCCCGGTGACGTAACTCAGAACCTCGCCCAAGGTGGAAAGTCCGGTTGCCTGCGCGTTTCCAGCGACAATCGCTTGGTCGAAGCTTATTTTGTCCGGGGCAAGATCGTCAGCGTGGAAGCGGGCTCGCTGTCGGGAGACGAAGCCCTGTTGTCGTTGCTCACCTTGGACCAAGGTCACTTCGTCTTTGAAGCCTCATCCGAGGACGAGGCCCGCGAACACGCGAGCGGAGATCCGCTGGAACTCAACAGCATTTTGCTCGAAGCCGCTTGGCTGGAAGACGAGCTCAAGAGACGCCGACCGACCTTGGCCCAAGACGACCTAGTCCTTCGGGTAGTCGGCCCGAAACCGGCGGACCTAGACGAGGATTTCGAAAGCTTACCGGTCAATGAAATCTACAGCCACATCGTCAGCCACCCCGGCATCGGCGCCCAAGAGCTGGTCGAACTCGAGGTGACATCGCCGTCTCGCATTCTCCTGACCGTAGCGATCCTCCTGGAGCACGGATCTCTCGATGGCCGCGAACGGGATCCGTCGGCTCCTTCCCGACGTCGGCTTCGTCAAGATCCCTTGGGGGAGCTACTGGCAGCATGTCAAGACCGTGGCTTGTCAAAGACCATCTACCTGTTGATCCTTTTCCAACAACAGGCCTGGAAAGAACTACTGGGCCTGGTCAAGTCGATCCCAACCGAATTGCTTGCCGGAGAGCGTCAACAACTTTTAGACGAACTCATCATGAGAGGTAGCGGCACGGTACGCCTCGCCCATGAAGAGGGCGTGGTGGTTTTGAATCTCAAACCTTTGCGCGGAGATCGGCTCCAGGGCGAAGCTCTCCTTTCCCTAGCGGCGGGCGTGGTGCTTTGGCTCGCCGGCGATGTCCCCGATTCATTGGACCAATATATTGAGAAGCTGGAAGACACCCAGGGCAGATCTCAGGGCGTCTTATTGACCTCGGATCTGGAATGTGGAGATCGGCTTAGGGCGCTCGTCAAGGGCCGGAAGCATTGGAAAGTTTCAACCAATCCGGTAAAAAACGTTTCGGCGCTGGTCGATCTGTTGATCGACCCGACATGACGAGCGATTCACCAACCCGTCGGGTTTTTACGACGAAGATCGAACGGCAATTATCTAGAAAGATATCTATGGACAACCAAGAGTTACGTCGGATTCTGATCGAACAGGGCGTCGAGCCCTGGAATACATGGCGGGTCGGAGAGCCGACTGTTGCTCCTGATCTGTCGGAGATCGATCTCTCCGATAACGACTTGACCGGCGTCAACTTCTGGAGCGCCAACCTAACCAAGGCCAGCTTGGCAAACGCAAACCTCGACGCTGCCACTTTGCTCCGGGCCACCCTCCACGGCACAAACCTAAAGGGAGCGAGCCTTCGCAAGGCAGATTTGCTCGGCGCCGATCTCACCGGCGCCGATCTTGAAGGAGCGAATCTCGAAGGGGCGATTTTGATGGGCGCAACCCTTCAAAATGCCAACCTGCGAAACGCCAACTTGGCTGGGGCCAATCTCCGGGGCGCGAGTATGCGCGGTGTTCAAGGCCAAGGGGCCAACCTTGAAAACGTTCGATTGCCTCTCGTGCGGCTTGATGGCGCAAATCTGGAAGGGGCCAAAATTCGCGGTCTTGAGATCCACCCGGCTCAGGCCCAAGCTCTAACCAAAGCGCTTGGGGTCAACGTGCTTTGAGCTGATTGCCGCGGCTCACCACATTTCCTCACGCAGCTGAGCCACCCAGGTCCTAATCCTTTGCTCGATCACCTCTTCACTGTCGTGACGCTCAAAGGCCAGACCTACAAAGCTCGCCCCGTCGTCCACCAGCCCTTGGGATTCTTCAAATTTATAAGATTCGGTGGGCCACTTGCCGATCAGCTCAGCCCCAAGCCCCTCGAACCGCTGCCAGAGGAGGCCCATGGCATCTTGGAAGTGCTCCGGATAGCGCTTCGCATCGCCACTGCCGAAGAAGGCAACTTTTCGGCCTTCAAAGCTATGACCTTCCAGCTCTTCGCTTCGCTCCGCCCAATCCGATTGCAGCTGACCATGGTTCCAAGTCGGCACGCCGATCACCAAAACTTGGTATTCCACGAGGCGCTCAACCGGGGTTGAATGAACATCTCTCGGTAGCTCAGCAGAGCCTTCAAAGGCATCATAGATCTTATAAGCCAGCTCTTCTGTGTATCCAGTCGTGCTTCCAAAAACAATTCCTAAGGACATCTGAGGGTCTCCCGGAGTGTAATGTTTAGGTGTCCCCAAGCATCAAATTCACCATCTGCGTATAGAAATCCGACCAGGCTTGCCTGGCCTCAAAAGTCAGCTCAACGCCCGTGACCCGTTCCAGGGTCGTCAGCAGGGCCTGGCCTACGATTCCATAGTGGCTCCGCTCAACTCCGTAATGAACGTGTCGCTCGCCCATTTCCCGAAGCTGCGGCCCCATCTGATCTAATCGATCGAGACCGTTGACGATCATGCTCATGAAGGCAACGAATTTCTGCCCCTGAGCTTCCATATCCGTGTCCGCGAACATCTCACGGGTCGCGGGCTCGAATTCAAAAACCGTTTCGTAGAACACCCTGGCGGCTTCGTCCCCATAGGACGATAGCCGTTCGAAAGAGTTCTGCACCAAGAAAATGGGATCGGGATTCTCGAGATCATAAATCTCGTAGAGGGAGGCGCTACGTCCGGCAAGGGGCTCTTCCGGAAAGATGTCGCCGATATCCACCTCGTCCTCGATGATATTGATCAACTCTTCCGTCGCCAGAATCGTCGTTCCGACGGCGGCATTATGGGCACCCACGGCGTCCGCCAATCCGGCAGCTTCGCCGATGCCCAATAGATGTCGTTTTGAGGGATTGCCGAATTGCCCGACGACCATGCGTCCAAAATGCAAACCGATTCCGAGCTGCAGCTCGGTGGTGAAGTAGGTGGAAGCATAGCGGTTGAATCCGCGCATCCTCTCAGCAATTCTCAAGGCGGCGCGGATGGCAGCCAAACATTTTTCGTCGGCGGAGCCGCCGTCTAAGCCGAAGAACGCGCGGAAGCCGGTGCCCGTGTAATTCTGAATTCGCCCCTGGTGAATTCCTACCAGCATCCCCATTTGGGTCAAGAAGCGGTGCAGGAGATGAATCTGATCGTAGGGCGGGGCCTTCGTCGCAAAGTTGTCGAAATCCAGGATTTCGCAAGAAAGAATCGCGAGTGTAGCTTCTTGAGCCGGCAAGGTCTGCGCGTGCTCATCTAGCAGCAAGCCGATATCTTGCGAGTCCCGGACCAACCTCTCGACGGCAACATCACCGACGATCCGGGTTTGGCAAGCCAGCCGAATTTCATCGTCCCAACCTAGCCGTTCGGCGAGCTTGGCTTCCCTGGGCTTACGGGGCAAAACGTTCTCAATCCCGCCGAGTACTCGAATCCGGCAGGTGGAGCAACGGGCGCGTCCACCGCATTCGCTATAGATCTCAATGTCATTGTCCATCGCCAAGTCGAGAATCGACTTGCGGCGGTTCTTCAGCTCCAATGCTTTTTCGGTACCGCCTTCCAACCGAAACCTCACTGACAGAGCCGGCCCTTCACCGGTCTCGGTCATCGTCGCGTGGCTGATCGAAATCGCCGGCTGGGTGTCCGAAGTAACGGAAGGTTCCTTCAGAATCGGATGGGTTAGGGCATCCTGGGGTAAGGGAGGCGGGGACATCGAAGCACGGCCACGAGCCTCAAACCCCCCAAAGCCACCACCGTCCTGATTGACGGGTCTCGGCTGTTGGGTGGGGATCGGAGGAACGGGAGGAATCTTCGGAATCCGGCCGGGCTCGATCGCCGGACCGGGTTCGATCATCGTGATGGAGGGTGGCCCATCGTCTGCGGTCAAGCTTCCCGAGGTCAAAGACTCCCAGTTTTCTACAGGGCTTTCAGCGCTTTCCGTGACCCAGCCAGGAGAAACCGACGCCACAGCTCGTGGATCGACTGGGGTCAGGCCAGAGCCGGATCCCGATGAGGACTCATCCCTGAACCTTGCCGACGACCCAAATCTACCGCCGGCCGGTGAGTTCGAGAAACCGCTAGGGTTTCCGGGGCCTTGGGGAGACCGGCTAAGATCGACCCCGGAGGAAGAGCTTTCCTCCATCGCGTCGAGCGCCGACATGACCTCAAGAGCACTATGGGGCCGATCCTCAGGATCCTTCTCCATCAAATGGTCGACGATGTCGGAGAATTGTGGAACGACCTCCGGCCTAAGGTCTTTGACCGGGCGCTGCTGAAGGGTACAAATCCGGGTGAGGGTCTGCACCTTATTGTCGCTGTGGAATGGCGACACGCCGGTCAGCGACTCATAGAGCAGGGTTCCCAAGGAAAAGAGGTCCGAACGATGATCGACGGACTCCCCTACCGCTTGTTCTGGGGACATCGCGGAGACCGTGCCGATCAACCTACCTTCAATCGTTAGAGCCGGCTCGTTATCGTTGCTGCCGACGTGTTTGGCCAATCCAAAATCCAGAATCTTGACCTGATCTCCTGCCGTCAACATGATGTTGTCGGGTTTTAGATCTCGGTGCACGATGCCGGCAGCGTGGGCTATGGCCAAACCGCTGAGAATCTGGCGGGCAATTTTCTGGGTCCGCCACGGCGGCAAGGGCCCGCGCATCAGAAGCCGCTTGAGTGATTGGCCGTCGACCAGCTCCATCACCAACCAATCCCCTTCCGAGGTCTCGACCCAATCGTAGACCTGGACAATGGTGGGATGATTCAACCGAGCCACGGAGCGCGCTTCGCGTCGAAACCTCTCTCTGGCGCTGGTGCTGGAGGTGTCCGCTCGAATGTGCTTGAGAGCTACTGGTCGGTCCAACCGCTGGTCGAAACCGCGGTAGACCTTACCCATGCCACCGGCGCCGATCTCCTCACCAACGCCATACGGTCCGATTTTCTCTGGGGGCGGATTGTTCTTTGTCAGCAAAGCCACGATGTTGCCAGTCTAGTCAAGCGTCAAAGGTCAAGGCAAGGGATTCGTGCATCAACATCGACGATAAACCCCTTCTCTACTGTTGAAACGGCAAATAGGTCCGTCAGATGGAATTCGACCGGCTGGTTCCGGGGGGTTAGCGGAAAGCTTAGCGTCGCCGAGGGTCAGAATGCCTGTGGCTGCTCACTCTCGTCGCCGCTCTTCCTCCGCGCTCCACTCTTAGAACGGCGATCCGTCAGAAGAATCTTCGCCTTCGTCAAACTCGCCGAGTTCATCCTGATCAAGAGCATCCTCTTCTTGATCATCGTCCTCATACGAGTCGTCCTCGTACGAATTGTCTTCATACGAATCAGTGCCGTCTGAGGTATCCGATGTGTCCGAGTCATCAGGCGAGTCCCCGTCGTCGGCATTCAGTGAATCCCCACCGTCACCGCCGTCCAGGGCTTCGGAATCGGTTTCAGGATCAGATCCACTTGCCGAGTCAGAAGCGGAGGAGTCAGCCCTATCCACCAATGCTAAGGAGACGTTCACATCCTCATCATCCCCATCGGCAGGGGGAAGCTCCCCTTGCCTGAATTGGACGTCGAAAGACACCAAGGGGTTGCCGAAACCGTCTCCACCGTGAACACTGAGATCTTGTTCCGTCACACCATAGCTGAATTCTGTCGAAGCACCCGGCGGCAAGGAGGAGAGACGGACTCTGGCCCGTCGAAGGATGTGTCGATTGGGCTGCTGGGCTCCGGTTTCTTCGTCAACGGCCACGATATCCATGTGCACGGAAACTTGCTCTGCAACGAACGGTCCCCGATTCTCAATCACGCCCGAAACCATGTAGACCGGATCCTCGCCGAACGAGTCATAGCTCCAGTCCACAACCACCACATCCCCTTGGGTTGCAATCACACCCGGAGTGCCGAGTCCGCCCGCGGTGTTTTCCGCCTCTTCTTCTTCGCTGTCCGCCGGTTGGCCCTCGGAATTGAGCCCCAAGCTTTCATTGGTGATCACCAGGACCGATTCTCTTTCCTGGGATCGGCTCGATTGAATCGCTTCATGACGAGACTCGGTTCCGGCGCGGGTGGCGGCGCGGCTCGCATCGAGGTCGATCTCGGAAAGTCTCAAGGAGGAAAGGGCGCCATTCGGCAGTTCGAAAACCACTTGCCTACCCTTTACTTCCCACGCGCCGCGGGTTTCCACACGAGCACCCTCGCGAGTCACCAAAACATCCGAGAAAAGAGTCTGGGCGACCAGCAGTGATCCGGCCAACCACAGGACACACAGCCGTGCCGTCCGCGATCCCCTTCGATTCCCATAGGCAGTGGGTTTCACCCCTATCTTGTTGCTGCCTCTAACCTCGCTGCCTAAATCCCAATCAGAAACCATCGTCCTTCCTCCTTGAGCAAGAGCCCACGGCCAGTCTGCCCGACCGAATCTTCCTGTCGACCCATCTTGTCGACCCATCCTGTTCACCGGCCGGCCGGTCGAGCGTCGACATCTTATCTTGTCACGTCCAGATGTCGCCGTTTTGGGAGTCATTTGCCTCCGAAAGCGCCAGCCTGACTTCCCAGAGCAACTCTTGCATCTCGTAGGGTTTGGCGACGAACCCGGATAGCCGGCAACCTTGGAAACGTTTCATCGTCTCATTGCGGCTGTAGCCGCTGGACAACAGCACTTTGACTTCAGGATCGAGTGCTTGGATCGCCCTCAAGGCTTGCTCGCCGTCCATGTTCGGCATGGTCAGGTCGAGCAGGATGAGGTCGATTGACGGACCCAGCCGACGATAGGTGTCCACAGCTTGTAGCCCATCTTCAGCGGTCATGACCTCAAAACCAAATTCCTCGAGCACCTGTTGAGCCAGAATTCTCACGGGAGCTTCGTCATCCACCACCAGCACGGTACCCGTCACCGAGCTAAGGCCCGGAAACTCGATCTCTTGGGTTGGAGCATTCCGGATAGACTCCGACGCGGGTAGAAAGATTCGAATCGAAGTTCCCTCCCCCACTCGAGTCTCTAGCTCGATTCCGCCTTGGTGACCGCGCACAATGCCCGAGACCGCCGCAAGGCCTAGGCCCCTGCCCGCAAAACGGGAGCTGAAGAAGGGCTCGAACATTTTGGCTTCAATCTCAGAAGTAATACCGGCGCCAGTATCCGTAACCTCGATCATCACAAAACGACCTGGGGATAATCCGGCGCCGTGGCGGAAACCTTCCAAGCGCTCTAGATCGACATCGACTACCGACGCGCTCAGGCAGACTTCCCCGTCCCCTTCTTCTAGGGCTTCTGAGGCGTTTGTGATGAGGTTGACGATCACCTGTTGGAGCTGACCGCGATCCCCCATCACGGCGGGCAAATCATGTTCGAAGCGAAAATCCAGCTGCGCTTTCTTAGACACCGAGGTGCGCAGCAGCTCCGCCATCTCGGCAACCAAATCTCCAATCCGGACAGGTTCGACCAAGAATCGTCCGCTGCCGGAATAAGCGTGAAGCTGCTGGGTGATATCCGCCAGTCGCTGCCCGGCGTTGCGAATCTCTTTGATACTGCCCCGCAGTGGAAAATCCCTAGGCACCAGCTCGTCCATCAAACCGGCGTGGCCCAGGATGGCGGTCAGCAGATTGTTGAAATCATGGGCAATGCCGCCGGTCAGCGCGCCCAGGCTCTCCAATCTCTGGGCTTCCTGGAGCTTCTCGGCCAAGCGCTGGCGCTCTTCGTCCTCGCTCTTTCGTTGGCTGATGTCCCTGACGATGGCCACCAGATGCCAATTTCCGAGGTGTTTGACCGACGACATCGACAGCTCGACCGGAAGCTCCGAGCCGTCCCGTCGCTGAACCATCAGCTCACGGGTTTGGCCCAGCCCCGGCCCATCGCCAGTCGCTAGGGCTTCACGGAACGCCTGATCCAACTTGGAACGGAATCTCTGGGGAACCACCGTGCGCAAAATCGGCTTGCCCAGGAGATCCTTACGATCTCCCCCCAGCATCGATTCGGCGGCGCCGTTCATGTAGGAGGTTCGGCCTCGATAATCCACCATCAGGATCCCGTCACGGGCCGACTCACTGATCCGGCGCAGCCTTTCCTCGCTGGCCTGGGTTTCCTGGTTGGCTCGCTCCAAGGCAGCCGTACGCTCGGCGACCCGCGACTCCAACTCTTCGTTGCTCCGCTCTAAGACTTCCAGAGCCATCTGGAGGTCGGCGTTGGATTCTTCAAGCTGGTGATTGACGCGCTGGAGTTCCTCGAGCTTCTCCAACAAGACCTGCCGAGTTTGGCTCCGGGTCAGCAGCGACAACTTTCGCTCATCGAGAATCTCAGGTGGGAATAAGCGCACCACTGCCGGAAACGTCGAGAGTCCGAGATAGTCCTCCGCGACGTCCATATACTGCTGCTCGAAAAGACTGCGCGCCACACCGGCTCCGAGCAGATCCTTCAACCGATCATAGAGATCGTGGCCCAGCCGGCCCAAAAGAGTTGCCCACCCCTCCCGAGTTGGCGATCCCTCAACTGAGTCCGCGGGTGAACTCTTGGATGGTTTCCCTTGAATTTGCTCCAGATTCTCCAAGCGGTCCAACCAGGTAGCCACCGCTTTGAGTGAAGGATGCGCCCGATCACCGAGCAAAGCCAAGGATCTTTCGAGCAAAGGCCTCAGGAATTCCCCGCACAACATGATCTCTTGTTGATCTTCGGGTGCAAAGACCAACGCGAATCGGGGATCCTCCAGGAGATTGGGATAGAAATCGCGAACTTGATCACGCAACGCCGAGGCGTCGACCGGATTGGGGTCGATCTGCGTTAGGTAGTGCTCGAGCAGGAGGTAAAGGCCGGGCAAGGCCCGCTGCCGTTCATCCAACCGGCCACGACGAAATCGCGCCACTCGTTCTTGAACGGAGGCGACTAGATACTCGTCCGAAGCGCCGGCTACCAGGCGCTCCACCAATTCGAGGGGTTTATCGGTGGTGTCGCCGGGACGAAGATCGGGTCCCGAGCGCAAAACAGGTCCCAAAGGGCTCATATAGCAGCTCCCGCATGCGGGAAAGTGAGAACGGAGCCCTGATCTTAGCAGACTAGGCTCAAAGAATCTGCCGCACCATTTCGGCGGTCAAGACGAGGCGGCTACGACCGGAATCACCTTTCTGCAAATGATCACCGTGACTCGGCTCGAACTCAAAAGGATTGACGAGTTCCCCGAAGATGGGCCGTAGGGCCCGCGCACCGGTCCGGGTATCTTTCTGCGCATTCTCGGCGATCAGCGACGCGGCTAGGTCCTCAATCTCCAGGTCGATGCTCATGACCTTGAAATATCGCTGGGAGCGCAAGAACGGAGAATCGAAGGATTGCAACAAGATAGCCTTCAGCGTATCTACATTCAGATCCGCCAGCAGCACCGTATTCTCGAAGCGAGCCATAAACTGGGGGACCATGCCAAAATCGAAGAGGTCTTTCGGTTTGAGAAAATCCGACAGAATAAACACGGTCTCCATCTTGACTTTGCCGTCGGCAGTTCGCATGGTCCGCGTCTTCAGCTTTTCGCCGGATCCCGGTTTGAGCACCCTATTGTAGACCTGATCGTAGAGCCCCTCGAACGCACCGCCACAGATGAACATCATCTTTCCAGTATCGATGCTGAGGTTCACCTTCCGTTCTTCACCGTCCACCCAGGCAAAAGATGGAAAAACGAGCTGCTCGCCTTCCATCAAAGTCAGAAGCCCTTGTTGGAGCACCACACCGATGGCGTTCGCCTTGCCGGCCACCACCGCGGACATCTTGTCGATTTCATCAATACAGATGGTGGCTCGCTCGATGGCCGCTTGAAGCTCATCCGGGGTCGGCTCCGTGGAGCACATGGCTCTCGCCCGCTGCTCTACTGCCTGAAACAATCGTTCCGGCTGGAACTCCATCCGCTCGACGTCGACCAAGAGATTGGCATTGATGATGGTGACGGCCTTGAACGGCTCGAATTCAGGGACCTCGTTGTACAGTCGCTGGATGTTGTTCATGATCGTCGTCTTTCCTGTACCGGAATTACCGATCATGAGCAGATTGCCCGGAACTTTACCTGTGACGTGTTTATAAATCGCCACCGCGACGAATCGTAGGGCTCGCCCTTGACCCAAGACGCCGCGCCGAAGCTCGTTGTAAATCTCAGGAGGTTTGATAGAGCGCAAAGGGCGAGCGCCCCCGGCAGAGGTCTCCGATTCGACCACAGTGTCAGCGATGGTGTTCATGATGGCTCCTTCAATCGGTCGGCCGGCCGGCTCAACCGAGATTTTTTCGTCCCGAGCGGACAAATACGTCCGGTCACGAATGCATACGACTCAACTGGCGAAAACGTCTAAATCGGACCCGTTTAAACTTGATCTCACCGCGTTTGGTGAGAAGGGGTCGTCAACCCACCGGAAGCGAGGGAATCTGCTAGTCTCTGTTTACCATAACTGAAGAGTCTGGAGAGTTTCACGATTGGAAGGCACAACCGCGATGGATCGGCTGTTCAAGACATCTCCTATTCTCGGATGGCCCACCTCGAGGGTCGTGGCGGTCCTTTTTCTTATCCTGACGACCCTGGTGGAATCCCCGGTCTATGCCGCCGATTGGACCTTAGAGGGCCAGTTGGTTCTGAGCGAGAACGGAAAAGACCGCTCGCGCCAGGAAACTCGCTTCGCGGTGCTCTACTTTTTGCCGGATCAGGCCCAAAAAGTCGAACCGCTCGACGAGGTGCCGACCATCAGCATGGCCAGGAAGCAATTCCAGCCGAGGATTCTCACGGTCACCAAAGGCAGCGTCGTAGAATTCCCCAACGACGACCGCATATTGCACAACGTTTTCTCGCTGTCCGGCAAGAATCGCTTCGATCTCGGTCTATACCGGCGCGGTGATTCCAAGAAGGCCACCCTCGGGCACCCGGGCATTGTGCAGATCTTTTGCAACGTGCACCATTCCATGGTCGCTTATATTTTGGTGCTCGATACCCCTTTCTACACCACCCCGGATCGCGACGGAAATTTCCGCCTCGAAGGACTTCCCGGCAAAGGTAAGTTAGTGGCGTGGCACGAACGTGCCGAGCCTCTGACGATCAACGTCTCACCCACGGATCGCCTTGGTTTGAAGGTGGATCTCGAAATTACCAAACCCCGGGTGCCGCCTCACCGCAACAAATTCGGCAAGCCTTACGCCCGGAAACGCCGCGGAAGAGCGTATTGATCTATGCCTAAAAGACCCTCTGCTGCACTTCGCCTGCCCCTCGGCCTTCAACTCTTCCTGCTGACCACGGCCTTGGTGGTCACTTCGGTCGGCGGCGCTGTCCTAACGACCTTGCTGTTGGGCAAGAGTGTCGCCAGCCAGGCGGTTCGCGAAAATCTAGAGCGATCGGCGGCCGTGCAATCCGATTTCGCCGAATTTCGGCTGGATCAGCTCGAGCTGAGGGCTTGGACGGTCTCCAACGACCCTACCTTCATGGCTTACATGGTCGAGGCCATCACCAATCAAGACCCGGCTTCGCTAACCGACCAGCTCGATGAGCGCCAACGTGACCTCGGCTTTGACTTCGCCATCGTGCTCGACGCCGACGGCCTCTCCATCGCCCGAACCGACTCCTTCGGCGATAGTGACGATCTGTCCAGCAACCCCCTTTTCCAGGACGCGCAGGCCAACAACAGCTACTACAGCGCCGGTATCTGGGCGAGAGAAGATCAACAGCTCTTTTCTTCGGTTTTCGTTCCCCTTCTCAGCGGTGGAATTCTGGAGGGGTATTTGCTGCTCGCCTACCAAATCGAAGACACCACCGCCCTCGAGTTGCGCAAGATGACGGCGGCCGAGGTCGTATTTCTGGTCGACTCTCAAATGGAGGGGCAGACCATGGCCCCGGCCGCCACGACCCTGGACTCTGCGGAGTCCGAGGAACTCATTCAATGGTTGGCTGCGCATCCGACCACCGAGGAAGCCGCCGAGGTTACCCTTGGAAGCCGGCGTTACTTGGCCACCACTCGCCCAATTTCCGACGCCACCGGCGGAGTCGTGGGCAAAGTTCTGAATCTCGGCTCGTTGGACGATGCTCTAGCGCCCTTTCGGCACATCGCGCAGATTCTGGCCATCGTCGGCTTAGGGGCGATCCTGATCGCCTTACCGATTTCATTTTTCTTGCCGAGGAAACTCTTAGCGCCGATTCGACGGTTGGCTGCCGCCACGGAAGCAGCGGCCCGTGGGGATCTGGATCAAACGATCACCGACATGGACCGAGGTGATGAAGTTGGCCGGATGGCCGAAGGGTTCAACAGCTTGCTCGCCGAGTTGCGAGAAACCCGAGACATGCAAGTCTACCTGCAAGAACTCAGCCGCACCCTGCCGGACCAGGAGAAGGTCGGCACGGAAACAACCCCGGCCCGAGCCCTGGAATCTACCTTGATCGGCATCGAGCTGCGCCAGTATACGACCCTCGAGGAGGCCGAATCCGCTCCCAGAGAGGCGTTGGAAAAGTTGGCACGGGATCTGCGCCGACTGTCGCGGACTGTCCTGGCCCACAGCGGAAAAATCGAAGCAGCCTCAGGGCATCGCATGATCGCTGTCTTCGAAGGTGACCGCCATCCGGAACGAGCCCTTGCTGCCGCTGCCGAGCTGGCTACCATCGCCCGAGCATTTCCCTTGGCCGTGGTCATCGCCGCCGGTCGGGCCATAGCCGGAACCGTGACCTGGCATCAGAAGCCGGCCCAAGCGCTTACCGGTCTTGCCATCGAAGAACTGGAAGAGCTTTTGCGAGCTGCTCGACCCGGCACACTTTTATTGTCAAAAAGCGCTTTTCTAGGCGTCGCAGAACTCCTCCAAGGCCTCGGGGTCAATCCCCAGGAGCACAGCGCTGCATGGGCGAAAGATTCAATCTACTCCATAGGCCCAGAGCTGGTGGCGAGACTCTCGGTGCCCGAAGCCCGCGCCACCATGGACATCACCAGTAATGTCGGCACCACCACGGCCGGCTTAGGACACGTCACCCTGACAAATATCGGCCCAGGCAATGTGCTCGGCAATCGATTTGAGATTCTTTCCGAGTTGGGCGCCGGTGGCATGGGCGTAGTTTTCAAGGCCCGGGACCAAGAGCTCAACGAGCTTGTGGCCCTCAAAATGCTGAAACACGATGCTTTTGCCGGTGACACTCAAGGTCTCGAGAATCTCAAAGTTGAACTGAAAATGGCCCGCAAGATCAGCCATCCCAACGTGTTGCGGACCTTTGATTTCGGTGACGCCGGCGGGTTCCCTTTTATTTCCATGGAATTCGTACGGGGGGTCACCCTCAAGGACTTACTCGAGCAAAGCGGAAAGCTACCCCTTTCCGCGGGATTGCACATGGCGCGACAGCTGTGCCGAGGATTGCAAGCGGCCCACGAACAATCCGTGCTGCATCGAGACATCAAGCCGGAAAACATGATCATCGAGCCCACCGGCAACGTGAAGTTGATGGACTTTGGTATTGCCCAACCCATCAAACGCCTGAAGGGTGATGAAACCAGCGACGGACCCATCGTCGGAACCCCCTTCTACCTGGCGCCAGAGCAATTGGAGGGCAAGGTGCCCGACGAGCGAGCCGATATTTACGCTTGCGGAGTGGTGCTCTACGAGATCTTCACCGGCACCCTGCCTTTCGCCGGGGGCAAAAATCTCATGCAGATCATCGGCCAGAAGATGAATGAGGATCCAGCGCCTCCCAGCTCGAGGGCGGAGATTCCGCCCGGTTTGGAAGCCATCATCATGCGCTGCTTGGAGCGCGACCGAGAGAAGCGGTTTGCCGGCGTTTCAGACCTCCTCCAGGCCCTTGAGGGGCTGAGGGGCTGAGGTTGACGGAGCCCTCTGACCTGACCTAGAGCAAGAGGGCGGGGCGACGACCTCACTCTTCGAGGGAGCGGATCCACTCCTTTATCCCGGCGTCGAGACCCGCGCGATCTCTGTGGCGTTGCCGCGCCACCTCGACCAGACGATCCACAAGCTCGGGGGTCTTCAGCCCGGCCCGCTGCCACAATTTGGGGTACATGGAAATCGCGGTGAAACCCGGCAGGGTGTTGATCTCGTTGACGTAGAGCCCTTCGTCGTCGAGCAGAAAATCCACTCGCGCCATGCCCCAACCGCCGACCGCCTCCATCGCGTCTACCGCAAGCTGCTGGATTTCGGCTTCCAGTCCCTCCTCAAGCTCCGCCTGATGAACCAGCTGCGCCCCGTCCTCAATATATTTGTCGGCATAGTCGTAGAAGTCTTTTCCCGGCACGATCTCCCCGACGCCCGAAGCCTGGAGGTCACCGTATCCAAGCACCGCGCATTCCAGCTCCCTGCCGTCGATACCTTTTTCAACCAATAGGCGATCGTCGAAACGCAAACCGTGTTCGAGGGCAGGTAGCAGGGATTCTCGATTCGAGACCCTAGAAACGCCGACACTGGATCCGCCGATCGCGGGTTTGACGAAACAGGGGAATTCGAATCTGTCCAACCTGGCGAGCACATCGTTTTGGCGTTGGGCCAATTGACGACCGGTGACGATGTCAAAATCCACCACACTAAGCCCCGCCTGCGACAGCACTTGTTTGGCCAAGATTTTGTCCATGCAAACCGCCGACGAAGCAACCCCGGTGCCGACAAAGGCTATGTCCGCCATTTCCAGCAATCCTTGAAGGGTACCGTCTTCTCCCCAGGTGCCGTGCACGATCGGAAAGACCGCCTCGACGTCGGCGTCTAGGAGATACCTGAGGGTCGAGGCAACCCGCTCTCCGGTCGATTGGATGGCATCCAACTCTCCGTTCAACGCCCGGTGGCCAATATCTTGGTCAACCCAACAGCCGTCCTGAGCGATACCCAACGGCACCACTCCGTAACCAGCTTGTCGCAGCGCCTCCGCCACCGTACGTGCGGAAACCACCGAAACTCGGTGCTCTACGCTCCGACCTCCGAAAATTACTCCAATATTTGTCGTCATCGGCAAACCCTATCAATGGCTGATGGCAGGATCGAGGCAGAACATGGCGAATCTATGCATGACTGACTGAAACCAGAATACCCAACACGGCGCGCGCCGGATTCGACTCGCTTCAAGAAACCGACAAGAGTCGCTGGCCGAGATCTTCGAGTTCTGTGACTTCTATAACTTCTAATCCCTTCGGGACCTGGGCTCGGTCCAGGGGCGGACAAACAACCCGACGAAAACCCAATTGGGACACCTCCCGGAGTCGTGCTTGGGCTCTGGACACCGGTCTCACCTCTCCCAACAGACCCACCTCACCGAAAAAAGCCGTTTCGGCCGGCAGAGGACGCTCTCGCTCGGCGGACCAGATGGCGGCTGCGAGCGCAAGATCCACGGCAGGCTCTTTAACCGTCAGCCCACCGACCACATTGAGGAATAGATCTCGGTCGGCCAGCGACAGCCCGCCGAAACGATCTAAGACGGCCACCAATAGGGTGATCCGATGGGAGTCCAATCCGACACCCATCCGGCGAGGTGCGGGAAAGCTGGTGGGATGCACCAAAGCCTGAAGCTCGACCAGCAGGGGTCGGGTGCCGTGCAAGCTCGCCAAGACCGCAGAGCCCGGCCGGTGCTCGCGACGCATGGACAGCAAAACCCTCGAAGGGTCTCGGACCTGGACCAATCCCGTGTCATGCATTTCAAACATCGCGACTTCCCCCGTCGGGCCGAAACGATTCTTCTGAGCACGTACGATCCTCAATTCAGAGCTGCCTTCGCCCTCGAAAGTCAAAACCGTATCCACAAGATGCTCAAGGGATTTCGGACCGGCAATGCCACCGTCCTTAGTCACGTGTCCAACGAGAAAGAGGGAAATCCGGCGAATCTTACACAGGTCCACCAGCCGGTCCGCGCAATGTCGAACTTGACCCATGGAACCCGGCGGTCCGTCGTGATCACTGCTGCGCACCGCCTGAATCGAATCCACCAAGAGCACATCCGGCCGGTTCTCCTCGATGCCCACCAGGACCGAATCCAAGCTCGTCTCGCCGGCCACCCACAGTGCGCTGCCGTCGAGTCCCAGACGTTCAGCCCTTAAACGCAGCTGTTGAGTCGACTCTTCCGCGCTGACGTAGAGCACCTTGGAGCCCCCGGTGGCCAAGGCGCTGCCCATCTGCAACAACAAGGTAGATTTTCCAATACCCGGCTCGCCCGCCAAAAGAACCGCAGCGCCCGAGACCACTCCCCCTCCGAGCACACGGTCCACCAGATCCAGCCCGGAAGAGAACCGTAAGACCCGTTCGTCGTCCGAGACCTGCGAAAGCGGTGAGATGGTCGGCGCGGGCGCCCTTTTTCGTCCGCCAATCGAGGCCGAGCCCGGGGACTTCTTCTCCGCCGGCTGCTCATCCAGCGAGCCCCACTCTTGGCAATCGGGGCAGCGCCCCAACCACTTGGTGGACTGAAAGCCGCAACTACGGCACACGTGCAGAGATTGTGACTTCGCCACGATCGACTCCGGCAACCGCTCAGAAAGAGGGCATGTCGACGGCGCCGCCTTCCGGGCCGGACGAACTTGGGCGGTCGCCGTGGGTGCGATCCAGGTTTTTAAAGCTGGTGATTTCGCCGATGAACACCAGATCTACGGTCCCGGTCTGGCCATTTCTATGCTTGGCCACGATCAGCTCGGCCAGGCCCTTCACTTCGGGATCATCCTTGTTGTAGAGCTCATCTCGGTAAACGAAGCACACCATATCCGCGTCTTGCTCGATCGATCCGGACTCCCGAAGATCAGAAAGCTGAGGCCGATGATCCCCGGCGCGGCGTTCGGTTTGACGGGACAGCTGGGACAGGGCAACCACGGGGATTTGGAGTTCCTTGGCCAACTGCTTGAGACCACGGCTGATGTAAGCGATCTCCAACTGCCGACTCTCGAATCGGCCGCCCGCTTGCATCAGCTGCAAATAGTCGATGATCAAGAGGCCCAGATTTTTCTCCGCCTTGAGGCGCCGACTTTTCGAAGCGATCTCCGCCAACGACGGATTGGGCGAGTCGTCGATGTAAATCGGCGCGTCCCGGGCGTCTCTCACCGTGTCATAAAGCTGAGCCCACTGACCTTCGGACAATTGACCGGTGCGCAGGAGACCGAAAGGCAGGTTCGACTCGGACGCCAAAATGCGCTGAGCCAACTCGCTATCGCCCATTTCCAATGAAAAGACTCCAACGGTCCGCTTCTCCCGGATGGCAACGTGTTGGGCGACATTGATGGCAAAGCTGGTTTTACCCATGCCCGGACGTCCAGCCAGGATGATCAGATTGCCGGCCACCAGGCCTTGGGTCATTCGATCCCAATCGTAATACCCGGTTGGAATGCCGATCATTCCGCCTTCGGAGCGCTCCTCCAAGCTGATGATCGTTTCTTCAAAGACTTCGCCGAGAACCGAGAAGCCGCGCTTCATGGCCTGCTGGCCTAGACCCAGCACAGACCTTTCCGCTTCGGCCAGCACATCACCCGCTTCCATACCGGCTTCAAAGCAGTCGACGATGGTCTTTTGACTCGCCTCGATGAGCTGACGGCGGATTGAGCGCTCTTTGACGATCTCAACATAAGTTTCGACACGGCCTAAATCCGGCAAGTCCAAATCCAGACCGGAGAGGTAGGCCATACCGCCCACTGCCTCGAAGGCATTCTTCAGCTCGAGCTGCCCTTGCAGGGTCCTCAAGTCGATCTCGGAGCCGTTTTCTTGCAGCTCGAGCATCGATTGATAAATGTGCTGATGGCGCTCGAGATAGAAGTCCTCGGGAATCAGACGGCCCGTGACCGTGGGCAGGACGTGTGGAGCCAAGAGCACAGCGCCCAAGACCGCACGCTCAGATTCCTCACTACTGGGTAAGGATCTTTGAAAAGGGCTCAGCGGGCTCTCCGACGAGCCTCCCGGACCACCACGGCCCTTCTTTTTTCGAAAGCCGGAATTCTTTTTTTCTTCCATGGGCCGACTTTCGAGGTTAGGACGCCGAATTAGCGAGCTGGGCGCCGCAAGCACCCTCCCGATAGGAACTCGGTGCTTCAAGGGCCCGCAGTGGGGTCTTCAGCTCTTCCCGAACTTGCTCTGTCCACCGAACTTGCTGCCCGCCACGACGATCGGAAAAAACGTGTTCACCGTCGACCACCCGCCACCAGGCGACTGGTTCGCCGTCTTCCAACATACTCCACCAGGCTAACCGCCCTTCAACGTCCCGCTGGGCATTCCAAGTCCGCCCTCTGGCATCTCGGTAGGAAATCTTGCCCTCCCCTTCCAAGAGCTCGGAGGCCGGCACCTCCGGCAAACGTCCCAACATGAGGTTGGGCAGCGAAACCAAGGGCAAGTGGGCGATGGGCACGAAGGCCTGTTCACTGGCGGCATAGACACGGCAGAATATTTTCTTTCGGTGGTCGAGCCAGATCGCCCGGTCACCCGGTTCGACCGACAAACTCCAAACTCGACGTCCAAGGCTATCCGCAGCGTCCATTCGATAGTGGCTTCTCTCCGCCAAATAGAGGGTCAGCCGCAGACCCACATTGCCTTCGGGGCCTTCGTATTGGATTCGATACAGGCGCTGGGATGGGAACGAAGCCGCCGGTAGCTGCCAGGCGGGTTCTTCGATCGGCGTCGGTCTAAATATCTGACGTGCTTTTTCGCCGGTGGAAGCGCATCCGACTCCCGCGAGCAGGGGAATCCAAAGCAGCCAGATCAGCCATTGCGCGACCATGGAACGGAGCGCCTTCGACGGCAACTGAAACGGGTGGCTCATCACGATCTTGGTGAGGCTCCGGCCGGCGATCGGCTCTCGTGGGGCTGACTGTCTTGGGGCCTGACGGCTGGGGACTGGCTGTCTGGGGATGTCAGCCGCTCGATCCGAGATTTGATGCCTTGGGCCTCTTCTTCGCCCGGGTTCAAATCCAAAGCCCGTTGATAGGCCGAAAGTGCGGGTTCACTCTTATCGAGCTTAGCGTAGACATCACCGAGATGAACGAAAACTGTCGGATCGGAGGGTTCCAGACGCGAAGCCCATTCCAAGTGGAACCGAGCGTCCTCATAACGTCCCAGCTGAAAATAGGCCCAGCCCAAAGAATCCACATAGGCTCCGTTGTCCGGGTCCTGGGAAACCGCCTTCTGAATCATGCCCAGTGCGCGGTCGAGATTGGCCCCTTGCTCGGCCCACAGATAACCCAAATAGTTGAGAGTCGGAGCGTGGTCCGGCTGGTTTTCCAACAAGCGCAAGAAGGTCTCCTCGGCCAAGGCCGACTGACCGGATCGTTCTTGGGCCGCGCCCAGAGCAAACAACACCCGAGCATTTCCTAGCGACTGATTGGCCAAACGGGTCAACAAGCTCGCGGCCTGCTCATAAGCCTCGTGCCTTTGGAACAACTGGGAAGCGAAAAAGAGTTCGTCCGGGTCCTCATTCTCGGCCAAAGCAGCGACTTGGGACAAGGCCTCCTCACGACGACCACTGCCGAAGAGCAGCTCAACTCTTTTCGCCAACAGTTGGCGCGGGTCCAGCACCTCGGTCTCTTGTTCGAGCAAAGCCAGGGCTTCGTCGGAGCGTCCAGAGCCGTTGAGGGCGTCCATCCGCACCGCACGGGCAGCGGAACGGATCCCAGCCTCCGACGAGCCGAGCAATTTGTCGGTCAGGTCTAAGACTCTTTGCCAATTCTCAGCTCCGGATTCGATCATCGCCTGACGCAAAGTCACCGCCTGAGCGAGTTCGGCGGAGCCTTCCTCCGCCAATCCAGCGGCTGTTTTCTCCAGCACGGCCGCCGCCCGTTCCGGCTGACGAAGAGCCTCTAGGATTTCGGCCCTGCCCTGGGCAGCCACGGCCCGGGTTCGCGCATCCCCGTCCTGCTCGAGAGCAGCCAGGGTTGCCAACGCGCTTTCGTGCTGTCCAGCTCGATCTTGGGCTCCAGCGACCGCCAATGCGAGCTGAATAGACGCCTTGCCTTCCGCTTTGGCGGCTTCCCGTTGCAAGACGGCCACCGCCCGATCAAATTCGCCCACTCGCTCATGAAGTCGGCTGAGCAGCATCGCATCCTGCATTCGGCGCTCTGGATCTGTGGAGCGATCCGCCACGGGCTCAAAGACCTTGATCGCTTCACCGTAGCGCAGCAGTGCGGAGAGCACCGCGGTTCTCAACCGGCGATGTCCATCGGTGAGGGTGACTGCCGACCGTGAGGTCGCCGACTCGGAAGCCAGGTGCTCGTCGAGCGCCCTCAGGGCATCCTCATGCCGTCCGGAAAGGTGATACTCACGGGCCAGCAGCTGTCGAACTCGGGCTCCACCGAGCCAATCGTCGCCGGGAGCTTTTTCCAACACCTCCACAGCGCCTGCGTGGTCGCCCCGCTCCGACCTCAGCTCGGCCAACCGCACACGATGCTCAGAACTCTCCGGCTCGAGCTTAATCAGGGTCTCCAGAGCCTTTTCCGCGTCTTCGGACTTGCCGGTTCCCAACAAAGCCTCAACCAACATGCTCTGCAGGACCCGGTTCGAGGAATGGAACCTAGCGGCTTCGGTCAGCACCTCGACCGCCTTCTCCCCATCCCGATTCCAAAGGTAGATTTGTCCCAATGCGCTCAAGGTCCCCGGATCTTCCGGCTGCATTTCCCGCAGCAGCTCATAAGCCCCCTGGGCCAGAGCCATTGAGGCCGGGCGCTCCCCCGCCAGACGCATATGTGTTTGGGCGTAGAGGGTCAGGACATCGATATTGTCCGACGACAGCTCACGGGCGCGCTCGATATTTTCGAGTGCTTCCTCGAGATAACTGACCTGCTGTTGGCGAGTCCTGGAGATTTGGGATAAATAGCTGTTGAGCTTAGCGATCTCGATCCAACCGTAAGGATCCTCTGGAGCCAGCTCTACCGCCTTGCCGTAGGCTTCGAGAGCCGGATCGAATTCAGATCGATCGGCGAGCCATTTGCCCAGGGCAAATTGATAGGCAGCCTCCAATTGTTGAGCCGCAGGTACCTGGCCCGGCGTATTCGCCATGGGGTCTGGGGAAGCGCTCTCGGCGAATCCTGGAGTCACGACAACGCCCCACAGCGCGGCGGCGAGGCACAAGGCGCGTGGGGTCAGCGATTGCATCAGATGTTGAATTGAGCGCGCTCCTTCGAATGGCACTGTGGATGGCTCAGTGGCGAATGGCACTGTGGATGGCTCAGTGGCTCGCTCGTCGACTAAGGCCTTTTGGATCGGCACTTGTGCTAGGGCCTCTTGGATCGGCACTTGGATGGGCTTTGGGATCAAAGGTCTCACGGAAAGAAGACTCCTTCACTAACGCAGAATACCAGCGGGCCTAGCCCTATTCAACCGGGCGAAGGCATCTTTACAGCTCGCTAAGGTCACGCTATCATCTTGAATTACTGTACGTTACGCCTAAGCGGGTTGCCGCGGCGCACCCGATCCGCTCGTCGGGATCTTCGGCATCAGTCGAAGAGGTCGGTTTCGCCGCGCCCACCCTTCAAGACTTTCTACGCAGACGGGACGAATTTCGATTTGGCTGGATACGCAAACGGGACCAAAAAGTTGGGGCAGCTCCTGGTCGAAAGGGGCTGGATCACGGGCGAGCAACTGATCCGTGCGATCCAAAGCCAACGCATGGTAGGCGGGCGCATCGGGACTTGCTTGCTGGAAATGGACGTGTTGACGGAAGAACGCCTGCTCGACGCCCTCTCCGAACAGCTGAGGGTGCCTGCCGCCGGAATCGACATGCTGCGGGGAATTGACGACGGTACCCTCGAACTCGTACCGGCCAAAGTGGCGCACCGATGCCGAGCCGTGCCTTTCTTCTCAAATCGAGATCAAGTGAAAGTCGCGACCCTCGAGGTGCACAATCTAAGCCACCTGGACGAGCTGAAGTTCTGCACCAACAAAAAAGTCGTGCCCCACATCGCCAACGAAGTAAGGATCTTTGAAGCTCTAGAGAAACATTACGGCGTAGAACTTCCCCGCCGATACGGGCATCTTTTGGACCGATTGAATCGATCCCGCTATCTCTGGGACGAGAGCGCCAAGGTTCTATTCGGTGTCGAAGAAGGCGGCATGGTGTGGACGAACCCGGAAGACGTCTTCGAAATCCCTGGGCTGATCACCGCCGCCAACTCCCGACGTCCTACACCGGCTGCGATCTCCACGGCGCCGGCTCGACCGGTAGAGTCGGCAATCGTAGAAACGCCTCAGCCGGCCGCACCTCAGCCGGCCGCACCTCAGCCGGCCGCACCTCAGACGGCCACACCTCAGACGGCCACACCTCAGCCGGCCGCACCTCAGCCGGCCACACCCGTCCTTGATCTAAATTTTGCCGATCAACTCTTCGGACAAGCTGAAAGCCAGCACCAGATCGCAGAGGTGCTTTTAGGCTACGCCCGGCAGATTTTTGACCGTGCAGCTATTTTCAAGGTGATGCCGAAACAAATCGGTGGCTGGAAATGCTCAGCCAGCGACATCGATGCCGAGAAATTCGCCAAACTTTCCATCAGCTCGGAAGCGCCATCTATCTTCTTTGATTTGAAGAAAGGCGAGCCGTTCCATTTGGGAGCAATGCCGCCTATACCGGCACACCAAGCCATCGCCGAAACTTGGGGCGGTCGCTTGCCTAAAGAGGCTTTTTTGATGCCGATCAGCGTTCGAGGCCGAATGGTCTGTGTGCTTTATGGAGATCGACGTGATGCAGGAGTCCAAGACGTAGAAATCACCTCGTTTCAACGCCTTGCAGACAAAGCAGCGATGGCGTTTGAACTATTCATTCTCAGGCGCAAGATCTCAACGATCCAAGCTTGAGACTGAAATGCGAATCGATTTGAGCGGAGAGTAGAGGCAGGCTCCCTATCCTGGAGATCACAGCCGGAGACACAGCCGGGGATCACACGTGGGGTTCACATTTGGGGTTCGCAGCATGGCTTCGACCCTGAGCTTAAGGTGAGGAAGATGATCAAAGCGGATATCGTCGATCGAGTTGCGGAGGTGTCGGATGTGCCCCGCACCAAAGCAGCCCTAGCCGTAGATACGATTTTCAGCGCCATGAAGGCGGCGTTGAAAGATGGAAAGAGGATCGAGCTACGAGGGTTCGGTGTGTTTCAGGTCCGGGACCGAAAACGAGGCGTGGGCCGAAATCCAAAAACAGGGGTGGAGGTCGCTATCACCCCCGGCAAAACCGTGCGTTTCAAACCCGGCAAGGACTTGCGGGATCTCAGCCCTGAGGATCCGGAGTAGCGGCCTCCGCCCTCTTCCTAAGCTCCTACCTCGATCCGACCGGCGGCCTCGGCGGCCGGATCGAAGCTCGGCCCCTAGTTCGGTGTCCAAGAGGATCTTGAGCCAAAGGCTTACGAGCCATCTGCCGGTGGCCCGGAGTCCCCAGCAGTCTGTGGCAAAAGTCTCATCGCGCTGCGAGCGCGCCTTTTCCGCCGACTCTTCGTTGGAAAACCTCGACGATTCCCGAATCGCCTGCGGTTTTCACGCTATTCGACGAAAAATTCGCTGCTCTCGCCGGCGCGAGACTTCTGCCTCAGCCTACTAGGACTGCACTTTTCCGTCCCGCACGTCCAGGACAAACGTCACCGGACCATCATTGGTCAGGCTCACCTGCATGTCCGCGCCGAACCGTCCACCGGCAACCTCAAACCCTCTGCCGGTCAAGTCTTCCATTAGAGACTCAATCAAAGGTTGGGCCACTTTGGGCGGCGCAGAACCGTCAAAAGACGGCCGCCGCCCTTTCCTCAAGCTGGCGGCTAGGGTGAATTGAGACACGATGAGAAACGCCCCACCCACCTGCCGGATATCGAGATTCATCTTGCGCTGATCGTCGCTGAATAGCCGCAAAACCGACATCTTTTCGGCCAGGATTTCCACCTCCCGAGCCGTGTCGCCTTGCTCGGCTGCGACCAGAACCAGGAGGCCTTGAGCGATAGCCCCCACGATCTCACCGTCCACTGAAACGGCGGCATTTTTCACTCGCTGCAGAATTGCGCGCATTTTTTACGTCCAAGCTTATTTGAAGCCCAAAACTCTGCCCAATCGGGGAGAGTGATCTGAGGGCAAATATCTACCCGCTGCCGACTTTCCGAGCCGGTCGACGGCAGGTATCATAGCGGCTCGCAAACATTTGGAGATTTTCATGGTCAACAAAGTAATCCTTATCGGCAACCTGGGCCGCGACCCTGAGGTCCGCTCTACGCCCTCCGGCCAAACCGTCGCTTCCTTTTCGCTGGCAACCAATCGAAAGTGGCGTGACCGAGACGGCAATCGCCAGGAGCAAACGGAATGGCATTCCGTGGTCTGCTGGGGCCGCCAAGCAGAGGTCGCAGGCCAATACTTAACCCGCGGGAAGAAAATTTACGTCGAAGGACGCCTCCAAACCTCATCCTGGGAAGACCGCCAGAGCGGTGAGAAGAAATATAGAACAGAAATTATCTGCGAGAACTTCCAGATGTTGGGCGGCCGCGACAGCGGTGGTGGCGGCGGAGGCGGAGGTAGCTACGGAGGCGGCAGCTATTCCGGAGGTGGCGGCAGTGGCGGTGGCGGAACGCAAGGAGACGGCCCGGACCGGGCTGCTGGGCCCCAGGGTGGTGGCGACTTCGGAGCCGAGCCCGAAGACGACGACATCCCATTCTGACGACCCTAGCGGCCTGGAACCTGCCGGGCTACGCCCGCAAAACTCTGGAGGCAGGGGGCAGGGCTTGCCCCCTCTTCCGCGGCAGGAGAAGGTCTCAGACCCTCACCCCTAGCCCCCTCTCCCGCGACGGGAGAGGGGGGGGACCGGATGGGCTTGCCCCTGCCCGGGTCCCGCAGGCTCCGGCTTACAGGTAGGCCACAGACTTTCGCAACGGCCTGACAGGCCCCAAAACAGCTCGTCAGGCGTAGCCGATCTCTGGATAGAGTAGATTGGCGGCGATCACCAAGATCGGCCAGAAAATCTCACCGAACACTTTCCAGGCGATCACCAGACCCAACAGACCAAAACCCGGCTGATGGACAAATTCGCGAAATTTCTCTCCCGCGGAATCGCTCAGCAACAACGGCAAAACCGAAGCTCCGTCCAGGGGTGGAAACGGGATGAGGTTAAAGGCGAATAGCAACAAGTTCAGGGTGAACATCACGGAGAGAAAGGCAGCCACACCTTCCCACGGGCCTTGGGTCGCGGCTTCGGTTACACGGGCAACTTCAATCGAACTCGGAGCTTGTAAATAACCGAGCACCATGCCGAGCCGTATGACCAGAGCGGTCAAAACCACCACCAGCAAGTTGGAAAGGGGCCCGGCCAAAGCCATCCAACCCGCCCGTCGAGGATGTCGAGCCGCCCAATGGGGATCGTAGGGGGCGCTGGCCCAGCCCATCATCCAATCCGCAATGGCATAGCTCAGAATCGGCACCAAAACCGTGCCGAAGGGCTCTCGCGCGATGTGCGGCATGGGATTTAGGGTGACCTGTCCGCCCTGATAGGCCGTCGAATCACCTAATTTAAAAGCGGCGAAAGCATGAGCAGCTTCATGGGCTGTCACCGAAAACAGGAACACCGCATACCAAATTAAACCCATGGCCAGGGTTTCAGAGGTCATTTCCATGGCGCAAATGATCCCAGCAAACTCGATTGAGAGCAACCACCCACGACCACCCTTTATGGTGAATAGCGAGGCATGATGAACCCTTCCCCGCCGTCCCCGGACGTTAAAGACCCGGACGTCAATGACCCGGTCAGGTCATCCTTTCTCGAGCTCGCGGGCGAGCACGTGCTCGTTACCGGGGGAACCGGTTTTATTGGCCGCCATCTCATTCAACGCCTACTGGATGCCGAAGCAATCGTGCACGCTTCCACCAGACAGGCCACGACGGACCACCTCGAAGCGGCCGTAGTTTGGCATCAAGTCGATCTGGCAGATCGAGACGCGGTGAAACAGCTCTTCGAATCCGCGAAACCCAAGATTGTGCTGCACCTGGCGAGCCATGTTGCCGGCTCCCGAGACCTCAGCCTGGTGGCGCCCACACTCCGGGACAATCTCTGCTCTACCGTCCACCTGATGGAAGCAGCGGTCCAAACCGGATGCCGTCGATTCGTGCAAGTGGGCTCTTTGGAAGAGCCCGAGTTATTGGACGAGCCCCCCTCCTCCCCCTATGCGGCGGCCAAAGCTGCCGCAGCAACCTACGCGGCTTTGTTTCACCACCTCTACGATTTGCCGGTCGTCACAGCCCGAGTTTTCATGGTCTACGGACCCGGCCACCAGGACGAGCAGAAACTCGTGCCTTACGTGATTCGATCCCTGCTCGGCGGCCAAACACCGAGCTTTTCGAGCGGCACTCGACCCGTAGACTGGGTCTATGTCGAAGATGTGGCCGAAGGCCTGATACGGCTCGCGACCACACCCGGCGTGGAAGGCCTGCGAATCGACTTGGGCACCGGCGAGCTGCACACGGTGCGTCAAATGGTGGAATGCCTCTTTGAAGCAGCAGGCACCGCTGAGAAGCCGACTTTCGGCGGACTTGGCGATCGGGCCTCCGAGCAAATTCGACGAGCAGATGCCCAGCGCACCCGGACGTTATTGGGTTGGGCTCCCGACAAAGAACTCGCCCAGGGCGTCGCACAAACCTTCGCCTGGTTTAGAACGAATAGATCCTAATCGCAGCTTGTTTCCAGGTTTTCTCCCCGGTGGGCCGGCGCGGCGTCCTGTGCGCGGCGTCGCATCGCCGCGCCCTCCGGTTCGCACGAAGGGCTTTCTGGACTGACCTTGCCGGCCCGTTTCGACTCAGCCATGAATGAGGCATTGCTTTTTCTCTGCCCTCGGTCTAATATTTTGATGAGACAAAAAACCAATGAACATGAACTCAAAATACCTTCCCGACTTCTCACTATTCCTAATCCCTCTCATTTTTCTGCTCAGCGCTTGCGAGCCGGCTTCAGAATCGCCCCGCGCAGCAGGTCCGCTCAAAGTCGTGACCACCACCGGCATGATCGCGGACACAGCAGCTCGTATTGCCGGTGATCTAGCCGAGGTGGAAGGATTGATGGGCCCAGGCGTCGACCCCCATTTGTACAAGGCGGGAGAAAGCGACGTGCGAAAGCTCACCGACGCCGATTTGGTGCTCTACAACGGCCTTTATTTGGAAGGCAAAATGGGAGACATCCTGGTACGCATGGCGAGACGCCGGCCCGTGGTGGCGGTCTCGGAGGCCGTGCCCGAGGAAACCCTGCGAGAGCCGCCCGAGCTTTTGGGCCACTACGACCCACACATTTGGTTCGACGTATCCCTGTGGAGCCAGACCCTAGATCCGATCGCCAACGCCCTCTCCGAGCTGGCACCCGAGCATGAGGCTGCCTTCCGCGCCAACGCCGACAAATTGCGCCGGGAGCTGGAAGAACTCGATGTTTGGGCACGTGAGCGAGTGTTAGAGCTGCCTCCCGAACGAAGGGTCCTGATCACAGCCCACGACGCCTTCGGCTATTTCGGCGATCGCTACGGCATGGAAGTGATCGGAATCCAGGGCATCAGCACCTTGGCAGAAGCGGGCTTGCAGGATGTAGAGAGGGTCGTGAACTTGGTGGTCGAACGGCAAATTCCTGCCCTATTCGTGGAATCCAGCGTGCCTCGTCGCACCATTGAGGCCGTCCAAGCGGCTTGCGCGTCCCAGGGTCACATTGTCAATATCGGTGGCGAACTCTTCAGCGATGCAATGGGAGCTGCGGACACTCCCGAGGGCACTTACCAAGGCATGGTCCGGCATAACGTGAATACCATCGTCGATGCGCTCGCAGGTGCCCAGGCTGCCGATGCCTTGGCGGGTGAGAAACCATGAGCATCTCGGTGATCGCCCAAGACTCGGCCGTTGCGGGTTCTCCCAAGGATCGAGAGCCCGCGGTAGAGGTCCATGATCTGACGGTCGCCTACCACACCCAGCCCGTGCTCTGGGACGTCGATTTGGTTCTACCCGAAGGAGAACTGATCGCCATCGTCGGTCCCAACGGTGCGGGCAAGTCTACTTTCCTAAAAACGATTCTCGGCTTGATCGACCCGATCACCGGTTGGGTGAAAATCTGCGGCGCGAGTTATCGAAGACGCCGATCTTGGGTCGCCTATGTGCCTCAGCGGGAAAGCGTGGATTGGGACTTCCCCACCAGCGCCGTGGATGTGGTCACCATGGGTATCTACGGCCGCTTGGGATGGTTTCGGCGACCGAGTCGGCACGATCGGGAGCTAGCCCTCGACTGTCTCGACAAGGTCGGCATCGCCGACTTGGCGGATCGGCAGATCAGTCAGCTTTCCGGCGGTCAGCAGCAGAGAGTATTCCTCGCCCGGGCTTTGGCCCAGCAGGCCCAGATCTACTTTATGGACGAGCCGTTCGCCGGAGTCGATGCCACCACCGAACGGGCGATCCTGAGCCTGCTCCAAGAGCTTCGAAGCCAAGGAAAAACCGTGGTCGCGGTGCATCACGACCTTCATACGGTGGCCGAATATTTCGACCACGTGGTGCTGCTGAACATGCGCCTGGTGGCCGCGGGCCCCATCCGCGAGACCTTTACCGAAGAAAACTTACAACGAACCTACGGCGGCAAGCTGACGGTCCTCACCCAAGCGACGGAAGATCTTCTGCGTGCTCGGGCAGGACATCCGAGCCTTCAGCAACCCACGGGTCTGCCGCCGGGACAAGGCTGAGCCATGGACTGGTTCGAGCTCTCATTTACCGCCCGCAACGTGCTGATGGGCGCCACTCTGCTGGGGGTCGTCGGCGGGGTGATGGGCTGCTTTGCCTTTCTCCGTCGCCAATCGCTGCTCGGCGACGCCCTCGCCCATGCCGCATTGCCCGGGGTCTGTATTGGATTTTTGCTGACCGAATCCAAAAGCCCGTTGCCCCTTTTTGCCGGTGCTCTAGTCGCCGGCTTGTTGGGCTCCTTGGTGATCCTGGTGGTGGTCCGCTTTTCCAGACTCAAAGAAGACACCGCGATCGGAATGGTGCTCAGTGTTTTCTTCGGCGTGGGCATCGTGCTCTTGACCTACATTCAAAAATTGCCGCTCGGCAATCAAAGCGGTCTCGACAAATACCTCTTTGGCCAAGCAGCAACTCTCATGCCGCGAGATCTCAAGCTGATGGCGGGTCTGGGTCTGCTGGTCATCTCGACCATCGCCTTGTTCTATAAAGAATTCAAGATTTTGTGTTTCGATCCGGAATTCGGGGCCAGCCTCGGCTTCCCCATGCGCCGACTCGAAATCCTGCTGACGCTGCTCTTGGTGATCGTGGTGGTGGTCGGGCTGCAGACCGTAGGAGTGATCCTGATCGTCGCCACCCTGGTGATGCCCGCCGCGTCGGCCCGTCAATGGACCGAAAGCCTGGCGGTCATGCTCTGGCTTTCGGGCTTGCTCGGCGGCGCCGCAGGGGTGGCTGGAGCCATGATCTCGGCGTCGATCCAACGCCTTCCCACCGGTCCGGTCATCGTTTTGATTTCGAGCAGCTTCCTGGTGCTCTCTCTGCTGCTTGCACCCAGGCGCGGACTACTTTGGTCGTTCATCGAGGATCGACGTTTGGTACATCGTATTCAACGGGAAAATCTGCTGAAAGATCTCTACGTCACCGGCGAGCGCGGAGCCGACGGCTGGAATGAGCCCGTTCCTTGGCCCCTGCTGATGGGTGTCCGCGGGCAATCCAGCCCCGAACTCGCCAGGGTGGCGCGACGGTTGCGGCGCAGGAATCTTCTCTCGCGCGATGCCCGAGGCGTTCGTTTGACTGCCGACGGTCTCAGGGCAGCTCGGGGAATCGTTCGAAAGCATCGTCTCTGGGAGCTTTATCTAACCCGCAGGCTGGAGCTGGCCGCCGACCATGTTCACCGGGACGCCGACGCCATGGAACATACCCTCACCGACGAAGCAGTCGCCTTTTTGGAGGAGAAGCTCGGATTTCCGACTGCGGACCCTCACGGCCAGCCGATTCCGACCCTCGAGGAGGCACAGTGATGAGTTCGACTCTAGCGATTCTGCTCGTCGGCGGCTGCGTAGCCTGCTCGTGCGCGCTCTTGGGCTGCTTCCTCGTCTTGCGCCAGATGACTTTAATGGGCGACGCCATCAGCCATGCGGTCTTACCCGGCATCGCCATCGCCTTTCTGCTGACGGGAGATCGCAGCACCTTGCCGATGGTGATCGGGGCGTCGGTTCTCGGTGTGATCACGGTTTTCTTGGTCGAAATGGGCACTCGTTCCCGACGTCTTCAGGAGGACGCCTCCATCGGGGTCGTTTTTCCCGCCCTCTTCTCCATCGGCGTGATCCTGATCAGCCGATATGCCGGGCAGATCGACCTGGACCTCGAATGCGTGCTCTACGGCGAAATAGCCTATGCCCCGCTCGACCTTCTCTATTGGGGCGACCGCACCCTGGGTCCAAGGGCGTTGTGGATCAACGGCCCGATCATGGTTGCAGTGGTGATTTTTCTCATCGCCTTCTACAAAGAACTCAAGCTGTCGACTTTCGACCCAGCCCTATCGGCCGCCCTCGGTTTTTCCCCCGTGCTCATGCACTACCTCCTAATGACCATGGTTTCGGTCACCATCGTCGGAGCTTTCGAATCCGTTGGAGCCATCCTAGTAGTGGCCATGCTAGTGGTTCCAGCAGCGACTGCCTATTTGCTCACCGAACGGCTGGCGACCATGCTGATGCTCTCAACGACCTTCGGAATTGCATCGTCCACATTCGGATACTTCCTGGCTCGGATGCTCGATGCGTCCATCGCGGGTTCGATGGCGGTGGTCGCGGGTTCACTTTTCGCCACGGCCTTTCTCTTTTCGCCCACCCACGGTCTGGTGGCCAAAGCGGCGCGACACCGGCGATTGGGACTCGGCATGGCGGAGCAATTGTTGATGCTGCACGTCGGCCAAGGATCCCACATGGACTCTGAGCAGGACACAGCGGGGTGCGAGATCGATACCCTCGAGAGGCGTTTCAACTGGCGACCGAGCAAATTGCAAAAAGTCGCCAGAAGATTGGAGCGACAGGGCTGGCTCGACCGGGTCCACGAAGGTCGCCTGAAGCTGACCGCTGCCGGCGCCGAGGCGTTGGAACGGACCGGTCAAGCCCCCCTAACCCACGCGTTGCAAGCTGAAGATTAAAGGACGCCTAGTCTAGGTCCGAGAGCCAACCGTCCTTCACAACCCGCGGGTTGACCGCAGAGATCTTACGCCGGGTCGCCATCGCCGCGGCAGGGTGTCCCGAGCGCTCATGGCAGCGCATCAGGTGCAAAAGGTTGTAGAGCTTGAATCTCGATCGCTCCAATCCCCAAAAAAGACTCAGCTCATCGGCTTGCTCGAACATCTCGCAGGCGTTTTTCCAGTCGCCCTGGGCGTAAGAACGGACTGCCCGTGAGTGGAAGAGAATGCTTTCCAAGTAGGAACGCCGCCCTTGAAACCCGGCGCTCTCTTTCTCTGAGATGAATCCTGCGATCGCCTTTTCCATGGCGTCCGCAGCTTGGAGGTCGCCCTGGAAAACCGCCAGACGGTAAGCCAGCAAATCGAACCCACCTCGACGCTCTAAGCACCCGCCTTCAAAGAGCTCCTGCGAGGCGGCCGCCGAATCACCGGTCACATAAGCATTCCAGGCGCGGGTGGCACAGAACACGCCCCATTCTCGGAGGTAATCGCAGGTTTCGAGGCTTTCCATTCTCTCCAGCATTTCGGCCGAGCGATCCCATTTGCCCCACATAAAGTACAACCGCTGGAGGTGTTGGGCTGCCATGCAATAGTCCGACTTCACCTCTAGGGCACGTTCAAAGCTTCTCTCCGCTTCTTCGTACTGCCCGAGGACCGCTTGCAGCTGACCAATGGAGTCATGGGGGGCCGCTTGGTCCGGAGCAATATAGCGAAAGGTCTGAAAGCTCTCGTCAGCGAGTTCGAAACGCCCTTGGGCCATGGCGATCAAGCCCAAACGGCTTTGGGCTTGGACCCAATTGGGGTGGCGGGAGATCAATCTTCGATAACAGACTTCGGCCTCGTCCCAACGCTGTCGTTCCCACCGGTCGTTGCACAGCACTGAAAGGGCATGGGGATCGCTCTCATCGTCTCCGAGCTCTGCCAAATATCCTTCGAGAACAGCTTCGGCTTCTGCCGCCCGACCGGCCTGGCGGTGGGTCCAATAGCCGATCAGAAATTGCTCCCTCGGGCTCAGCTCGTCGATCGACATGTTGTCGAGTTCCTGCCACAGCCGCTCCCGCTCGCTATCGTCAACCGCATAGAGCTGAGCCAGCTCGAGCTTGGCGATCGGCATCTCCGGATCGAGTTCCAGCGCTCGTTCGAAGTGAGCCACCGCATCACTCCAATATTGGCGTGCCAAGTCGTCGAAGCCGGCCTTTAGCTCTTCCAAGGCCTCTGGAGATCTACCCGTCCACTCGGGCTCCGAACGACTTCCCGGAAAGACCCACAGGCAAAGGGGCAACAGCACCGCCGTCAACCCTAGAGCGGGCCATATCCACTGACGACTCATGAACGGGAGTTCCTAATCGACATCATCCACATCTCCAATCACCAAATCTCGCTCGTCGCTCAAAGAGCCCTGGCCATCTGTGCCGGGTTTGAGCTGTCCACCTTCACGTCCACCTTCACTGGTACGACCGATTGCCAACAACGTTACGTCGTCGTAGAGCAACCCGCCGCGGGTAAAAGCCTTGACGGCCGCCAACACTTGGTTCACCAAGTCGTCGGGGTCTAAAGTCACCACCGAAGCCACCACATCCACAAGCCGCTCTTCACCAAAAAATTCCCCTTCCGGAGAACGCGCGTCGGTCACACCGTCGGAATAGGCCAAGAGCAATTCACCGGGCTCGAGGTCGACGCTCAGCGGAGCGTACTCGCCGGTCGGCAGGGCTCCCAGCGGCACTCGGTGGTCGGGCAGGGGCAGCTCTTCGACGGCTCCATCCAGCCGACGCAGTAGCGGTGGCGGCTGGCCGGCGACCAAATACTCCAAGCCGTCGCCATCGCCGGCGAAATATCCCAGAGCGACGAAGCTTCGCTTACCGATGCCGTAAAGTCGTTTGTTGGCCAACGCGAAGAGTCTCTCCGGTGGCAGGTCCTCGATCGCCATCGCCAAGGTGTAGAGAGCTTCATGGGCTGCCATCATCATCATGGCGCCGGATACCGACTTGCCGGAAACATCCCCATAGATGACCGCAGCACCGTTCTTGCCTACTGGCAACTGAGCAAAAAAGTCACCACCCACCAACCGGGCCGGCAAACAGCGCGCGGAAACCGACCAATCGTCGCCGATACGAACCGCTTGGGGCAAAAGCTGAGCCTGGATGGTTGCGGCGATCTCCATCTCTCTCTCGAGTTCCGCTTTCTGGGTCCGCTCCTCCAACAACAAGCCGGTTTCCAGCGCCATGGCTGCCTGGGCCAGCAGGCGCTCTAAGAGCACCAGCTCCTCGTCCTCCAGCGGCGCTCGCCCCGGACGATCGGATAGTAAAACCATGCCGATGTGACGACGCCGCGAAGCCAGATCCGCAACCGCTTCGACCCCCTCTTGGGAAAGGCTCTCCACCAGCTGGGCCACCTCCGGCGATCGCAGTGGCAACGAGCCCATTTGGTCCAGCCGACGCACGCCTCGGCGTTTGCCCAAATACCGCTGCAGTTCCGGTAGAACCGGTAAGCGGATCGGCAGCTCTTCGGGTCCCGCAATACGTTCCAGCCGGGCTCGACGCAACATGTACAAACCCGCAAAACGGAAACCTAGAATGCGCGGCAATCGATCCACGAGTTCACCCACTGCCCCTTGAAGATCTGAGCGCGCCATCATCGCCTCACCCAGGTCTTCCATGGCCTTTTCCAGGTGGGAACGACCGGCGAAAAAGGAACGATCGATCACCTGTTGGACCCTCTTGCGCACAGGGTCGAAGAGCAGCACGATCGCCAGGGCCAAAATGATCGGAAAATATCCGGACGAGACCAACCTGCTGTTGCTGAACATGGAATTAAAGGCAGCGATCGTGCCCGCGTAGATCCCCGTCAACAGCGCCGTCGAGACGGTGTAAAGCAGGCTGCGGCGCAAGATGATTCGAATATCCAGCAATTGAAAACGAACAATGGCATAGGTGAAGGTCACCGGAACCAAGGCCAGCGGAACCAAACCGAAGATCAAGAAAGCCCGGCTATTTGGATGTCCTCCCACGAATAGACTGGATACGGCAAACGGCAACAATCCAAAAACTGATCCGGCCAAAACCAGGGCGACGCCTCGCCTTTCTCGGGCGCCCAGGAGCCGGCGCCCATTAGCTCCCAAAGCCATCAACCCCAAGAGGACCGAAATGCCCAACAGCCACCAACTGAGCTGGGGCGCGTCGCTGAACCAACGCTCCCCCCGCTTGGCCCCGGACAACCACCATCCAACGGCGAAGAGAGTCGGGGTGGTTAGATACAGCAGAGGCCAGCCCTTGCGAAACAACCAAACCAAAGCCGGTCGTCGCCCTTCGGCACTCAGACTTTCGATCCAAGCTGGTCGCGGGAACAACACGTAAAAGTGGAGAAAGGCCGGGGGCAGCAAAACCAGGGCGAGGGTTCCTAAGCCGAGAATCCAAGAGTCCACCCCGGAGTAGGACGCCGGCCTCAGGCGACACACCAAGAAGACTTGAAAGAGACAGCTCAGGAGAAAAAAGACCTGGCTGGCCAAAAGACCGGGCTGGCGAACGAGCACAAAGAGCCCAACGAAGAAGAAGGCGAAACCGAGGGCACAAATATAGAAGTAGGTGCCGTCACCGATCTGACGCCGGCCGAGCTTCACGTCCACTTCCAGCGCGCGCCCTTCCGCCTTGATTAGATAGGGAACGCGATCACCGATTCGATATCGAGAAAGGAGCTGGGCCGCGTGATTTTCGTCCCGCAAGGCGGTCCGACCGATGCCCATAATGCGGTTTCCGGCTTCAATACCCGCGAGTTCCGCCCCGGATCCAGGAACGACCTCACGCACCCTCAGGTCGTCGGCAGCAATCTTGTAGAGAACCACGCCGTCGTAAGGCCGAGGCACGAACATGTCCGCGATCGACAATCCAGCGACGCCGAAACACACCAAGCCGAAGATCAGCAGTAACGGCAGCAGGTTGGCCCTGCGCCCGGTCATCGGGCTCGTCGCTGAATTTCGTGGTGGGGGCTGCAACGTCAAAGGTCCTCTCGGCTCAAATCCCTACGGCTCAGTTCCCTATCTTCAGTGGGCTCTCCGGCAAGCGCTTCTCCAACAGGCGCCTCAAGGTAGCTCGATCTAATTTACCCCGGGCATTGATCGGAAATTCGTCTAAACGGTGGCATTCTCGGGGGCGAATACGTTTGGGAATGGCTTTTAGGTCGACCGGCCAGTTCTCGGCGATAAGAAAAGCCACCACCCGATCCCCTCGCATTTGATCCTCAACCCCGATCACGGCCGCGCCTTTGATCTCCGGCAGTGCCCGCAACGCAGCCTCAATTTCCGCCGCCGCAACTTTTCGCCCACCGATATTCAGGCGATCCGCGGCTCTGCCCGTCAGGCGCAATCTGCCTTCGGTCGTCCATTCACCCAAGTCCCCGGTCTCAACCCGTCGATCCATGGGGGGCTGTGGGCCGTCTTCTGCCCAGCGAGCCAAGAGATTAGCCGCCGACAACACGCTGACCTCGCCGTTGGGTCCTAGATCCACGTTGACCCCCGGCAATGGGCGGCCTACGGTCCCTGTAGCGGTTGGATCGTCGGGCCGGGTCTCAAAACAAATGCCGCCGGTCTCGGAAGAGCCATAAAAATTATGCACCGGCACGCCGGACGCTCGGCGAAAGTCGGACGAAAATTCGGCCGGTAATACCCCCCCCGCACAGATCACTCTTCGCAACCTCGGCAGCTCTGGCCAAGCCCCCTGCCCCAGCGCCCTGACCAGGGGCGGGACCAACAGCAGCACGCTGGTTTCGGTTTCGACCAAAGCGCGCAGAATTTCCTTGGGAAAAATCCGCGATTCCAAAATTAATGGAGTGCCCAGCAGGGCGAGGGAGAGCGCCCCGTTGTCAAAACCGTAGGAGTGGGTCATCGGGATCACCAGCAGCACATGATCATCGTCATCGATCTGCATGCCGCGGCCGATCTGCTCCACACCCACGATCAGTTCCTGCTCGGAGAAACAGGCCCCCGTCGGCGCTCCGGTCGAGCCGGAGGTCAGCTTGACGATCTCGGTTCCTGCCGGCGGCTGGGAGACCGCCACTTCGTCCAGCACTTCCACGCTCACCGATCGGCCAGCTGCGTCTTCGGCTCCATAAACGCTCGAAGGCAGGCGGTGGACCAAATTCCGAATGCCCAGCCGGCGACAAAGGCGGCGTTTTTCGTCCGGCGATTGGGCAGCGTCCATCAAGACCACCGGCAGGTCGATCGCCCGTGCGGCAAAGAACCAATCACAAAAGATCGGATTGTCCACAGACAAGGCCACCGGCCCGTCAATCTCCGCAAGCCGAACCATGCAGCGCTCAATGCGGTCGATGAGGTCGCCGAAGGTCAACGACTCTCCGCTTCCCCGATCGAGGATCGCGAGGTTGCCGGGCGCCGATTCGGCCCGCTCTACGAGTCGTTGGAAGATGGATGATAGATGGGAAACAGAGCTGCTCAACTTAAGATCCCGCAAAACGATGCTCAGAAGACACCGGTGCTGAAGCGCATTCACCGGCCGAGTCCAAGGTCACCTCCCCGGGGAGATTCGGGGGGTCGATAGCGGAGCTAACCCTAGCACGCTATGGCTGTTATACTCGCCGAGGTGAGGTTCATGAAGTCCAATCCCCCGTTTTATTTTCGAGTCCGCCGGATTACCCTGGGAGGCGTTTGCCTGGTCCTGTTGGGGTTTCTCGTGCCCGGGACCCCGGCCACCGCCTCTTCGCCTGAAGCTCCCGATCCGGCCAAGGGCCAATGGGCGGCAGCTACTATGGCGCTCCTGCACCACCAGAAGGATATTTGCGATGTGCTCGCCGTTCGGATTCTGGACCATTGGCGTGCTCTACCGGCGACCGAAACCACCGAGCAAGACGAAGAGCGGATCCGCGAGTATGTGCTGGCGGCACAAATCTCAGACCTCGCCGCAAGCCGTAGAGCGGGCGATCTGGTCGATCGATTTTTGCCCGGAGTGCGCTCTGAGAACAACGCCGAAACCGCCGCTTCCTTGAAGCGTATGCGGGATTTGACGACCGAGTTGTGCGACGGTGTGGCTCTGCCTGTGGCCCCCAAAGAACGTTTCGGGGAGCAGGTAGGCGAAATTCTGGACCGGATCGAAGTGGAGCAAGCCGAACTCGGCCGCCTGCTCGTGGTTCCCACCGAAGCCGAAAAGGCCGCCCTTGAACCCTATTTGCTACCGATCCAAATTGCCGGAATCGAAGCTGAGGGCGAGTATCTCGCTTACCTAGAATCCCTGCGCCCCAAAGACCGCGCGCCGACCATGCGAGAACGGATGCACGCCTGGCACCGCGCCATCTACACCCCAGCCGTCACCCCGGCAAAGAAGGCGTTTGGCGCCTACCTCAAAGCCAGAAAAAGCAACAACGCCAAAGCTATGGGCCGAGCCTGCCGCGAAATCTCGTCCTCGGTATCGGTCCTTTTGCGCTCAGAAGAAGCCTTTGACTCACCCGACCCTCGTCTCAATGAGCCGCTGCGACGTATTTATATATCCATGCGGCACTTGAGCAAGGAATGCTCAGCCGGCCGAGCTCGCGAGATCGAGGCCCGTTTTTCGGAGCTGCAAGAGAAGCTCAAAACCGCGGGCTCACAAATGGCCCGCTACCGCCTAAGTCCCTGACTCAGCACCCTGTGGGCGGCAGCTGGGCGGCAGCTAGGCGACCGCCCGAGAAAAGATTTCACTCTTCGATGGCCGCAGCCAGGCTTTCAGCGGTAATCGCCGAATGGCTCGCATGCCAATCAACTTTACCGTTCCTCAGCAGCAATGCTTGCGGTGACTCATGACGCACGCCACTGACCTCGGTGACCCGATTTGATAAGTCCCGCCGCCGTTGGATTTCGATCAGAACGAAGGACTCTCCGTCTCGATCTTCCCGCCCATCGAGAAACCGTTCGTATTGACGTAGGCCCGAGCTGGAGATGGGGCACGTCAAGCTGTGCTTGAAAATGATGATGCTCTGAGATTCGGGAGCCGAAAAAAGTGCGTCCAACTTCTCCTGGGAATCTAGAATTTCGTATGCGGCCATGGCTGTGGATCTCCGTGAGTTGCTCTGGAAGGTGCAAAGAGTGAAGTCGAATCATATCGATCTACACCGAGCGATACGAACCGGCCGCAGTTTCGGTTCGGCAATACGCGCTGCCGCTGCCGCGATCCAGGAGATGCTCCGGCCCAGGTCCGGGACCTCTCGTCAACATCGGACTTGCCCCTGGAGGTAGGGTCGCCCCCCTCCACAGGCCGATTCCGACATGGTAAGTTCTCCGATCTCGGCGTTCTGTCGACCCACGGCGCCACCACGGGCGCCGCTCCCTGAGCCGCCCCCTTTTCATCTCCCAACGTCTTCGGAGAGCACCGATGAGCTTTCGCTACCCCTCAGCCTTTCGTTTTCAAACGAGTTCGAAACCATCCCGTTACGGCCATATTTTGGTGCCGATGCTCTTGATCGCCACCTTTGCGGTCTTATCGTTGATCGGTTGCTCCGGTGGATCGGAGTCTCCGGCCGATCCAGCATCCTCAACGGAAAGCACACCGCCGCCGGCTTCAGAAGAGCAGAGCCAAGCCGGCAATGCCCCGGCGCCGGGCCTCTCCCCCGTGACCTCCCGCAACTCGGCCAACGACCCCAGCGCCGAAACGATTCAGGCTCCCGGTGCACTCTTCACTCTGCCGGCAGGTTGGATCCAGGAGACGCCCAGCTCGAGCATGCGTTTGGCCCAAGCGGAGGTACCCGGAGCAGACGGCGCCGGCAAATTGACGGTCTTCTATTTCGGCCCCGGCGGAGGCGGGCCAATCGACGAAAACCTCGACCGCTGGGTGGCTCAAATGGAAGTGGACCCAGGCTCACAGCCGACCCGAGAATCCTTTGAGACCGGCGCGTTTAAGGCCACCTGGACCCAAGTGCACGGGACCTTGAAATCGGGCACCATGGGTGGTCCCGCCGACGCCCAACCCAATTTCAGCCTGCTGGGCGCTGTGGTTGAGGGCGATCAAGGCCCTTGGTTCTTCAAGATCACCGGCCCTGCCGCGACGCTCGACGCACAGAAGGAGTCGTTCCTGAACATGCTTCGGAGTGTTCGATCCCCATGAGCCGTAGAAATCGAATCTCAGCCTTCTGGACCTCCACCGCGCTGGTCTTGTTGACGGCCCAAGGCGCGGTGGGCTCCGAGCCCCTCTCCCTCGAGCTGATCATGTCCAATCCAACATGGATCGGCGCCACGCCCGAGAACCCCTATTGGTCCGTAGACGGTAAGTCGATCTATTTCGAGCAACCGAGGGCCGAGGACGATTTCAACGACCTGCTGCGGCTGTCCTTGAGCGACGCCACCGATGCCGTGCTGATTGAAGGCCAGGGGTGGGGATCCATCGACGTCCCCCGGCGGGTTTTCTCTACCGACCGGAATCGGGCGGTCTTTGAGCGAAACGGCGACCTTTTCATTCGCTCCATCGACGGTGATCTGATCCAGCTGACCCGAACCAGTGGCCGGGAAACCGCGCCTCTCTTCTTACAGGGAGATCGAAAGATTGCCTTCAAAAGGGGTGATCAATTCTTCGTCCGCGATCTCGACAGCGGTCTAGAACAGCAAATTGCCGATTTGCGGACCGAGGACGATCCGGACGACACCGAAGCGCCCGACGGCTTTCTCGACCAACAACAAACCCGCCTATTTGAGGTCGTGCGCGACCAAGAGGCAAGGAAAGAACGGCGGGAGGCCAGGGACGACGCTCGACGCCACGCAGACCCTACGGCCCCCCCAAATCCGATTTATCTCGGCAAAGGTGTGACGATTCTCAATAGCGAGCTGTCTCCCGATGGCCGATTCCTGGTCCTGTTGACGACCCCTTCAGAGCCTGAGGAAGGCAAGGGCGACCACATGCCGAATTTCGTCAGCGCCGACGGTTATGTGGAGGTCCGCGATGTTCGTGCCAAGGTCGGCACCATTCCCGAGCCCGAACAGAACCTGATGATGATCGATGTGGCAGCTGCCGAGGCACGAACCTTGGATCTCTCAGCGCTTTCCGGCATCTCAGAGGATCCCTTGGCCGATCTCAAGCAAGCTCAGAAGGACAAGAAAAAAGCACAGTCCACGGCAGCCGAATCGGCCGCAAACGACGAGAATTCCAAGATCACAGATTCGGAACAGGCGAGCGAATCCAAAGCGGCGGACGAATCGAAACCACGGGCCGTGGAAATCGAGATCCTCGAGTGGAGCCCCTCGGGCAAACGGCTCGCGGTACAGATTCATAGTTACGACAACAAGGATCGGTGGATCGCCATCAGCGAGGATGGAGCAGAACTCCAGACCGTCCACCATCTCCACCTCGACAGCTGGATCAATTGGAGCTACAACGACCTCGGATGGTTGGATGAAGATCGGCTGTGGTTCCTCTCGGAGGAAAGCGGTTGGTCGCAGCTCTATCTTCATCAGTTGGATTCCGGAAAAACCGTACGGCTGAGCCGTGGCGACGCCGTGGTTTCCAACCCCACCCCTTCCCCGGATCACCGCTTCATTTACTTCACCGCCAATCCCGACCACCCCGGTCGTTACGACACCTATAGGGTTGAAGTCGAAACGGGCAAGATCGAGCAAATCACCGATTTGGGTGGCCGGACCACGTTCGAGCTTTCACCTTCCGGCGAGTCGCTCCTGCTCCAACACTCCTCGCTGCTGCAGCCGACCGAACTCTACCTTGCGGCGACGAGCCCGGGACCCGAAGCGCGCCGGCTAACCCACACCGTCAGTGACACCTTCGCTGCTATCGATTGGGTCGAGCCCAAGATCGTCGAAGTTCCGTCGACCCATCATGACCGACCGATCTACTCCCGCTTTTACCCCTCACGGAATCCCGAGCGCCTACGCGACGCCGACGGCAAAATTCCAGCGGTAGTTTTTGTCCACGGGGCAGGTTATCTCCAGAACTCTCACCAGGGCTTTTCCGGATACTTCCGCGAATTCATGTTCCACACTTGGCTTTCCGAGCACGGCTACCATGTACTCGACATGGACTACCGCGCATCCGCCGGTTACGGCGTGGAATGGCGTACGGCAATTTATCGGCAGATGGGGACTCCCGAACTCGAAGACCTGAAGGATGGTGTGGCCTGGCTGGTTGCCAACCACGGCGTGGATGCCGACCGAGCGGGTGTCTACGGCGGCAGCTATGGTGGGTTCATGACCATGATGGCGCTGTTCAAGGAGCCCGAGCTATTTGCCGCCGGTGCGGCCCTTCGCCCTGTGACCGATTGGGCTCATTACAACCACCCGTATACCTCGAACATCCTCAACACGCCGGAAGTCGACCCGGAAGCCTACGCCCGGAGTTCGCCGATTGAATTTGCAGAGGGTCTAAAGCACCACCTGCTGATTTGTGCGCCGATGCTCGACGACAACGTCTTCTTCCAGGACACGGTGCGCTTGACCCAACGCTTTATCGAGTTAGGACAAACCAACTTTGAGGTCGCTCTTTACCCCGTTGAGCCCCACGGTTTTCGACGCCCGTCGAGTTGGCTCGACGAATATCGGCGGATCTTCCGACTTTTCGAAAAAAATTTGGCACCTTGAGACTTGATTGGCGAACGCTTTTGTCACGAAATCTGGTAATATTGGGCTGCATGCCAGCTTACCGAACTTCTTGCGCTATGAAGCTACCCGATCCTACGGGTCTGCCTCAGCTGCTCTCCACCGATGCCTCGGTATGAGCCGCGCGCGGCTGCCTCGCCTGCTACCCCAGGATTCTCTTCCTGTCAGGGTATCTTTCGGCATATCAGGAAAATTTTCCAAAAATCCGCTTCGAATCCGGTGATGTTCCGGATCAGAACTCACACCAGAACTGCATTCCTCGGAACCGTCCGAGGGGGAGGTCCCCATTCGTAGTCGTAGATTCGTGCGACCTGTGCGGCCCAACGCCAACGAGCCGCGCATCAACCACCGCATTCGTAAGAGTCCCGTACGCCTAATCGACGCCGACGGCACCCAAGTGGGTATCGTTCCCGTCGAGGACGCGCGGAAAAGAGCCAAGGAACAAGGTCTAGACCTCGTCGAGGTCGGAGCCAGTGCCGAGCCACCCGTGGTCAAGGTCATGGATTGGGGCAAGGCCAAATTCGATCGCGAAAAGAAAGCCCGCGAAGCCAAGAAGAAGAGCGTCACGATTGAGATTAAGGAAGTCAAATTCCGTCCGACTATCGACGACCACGACTTCGGCATCAAGCTCAATCGGGCGATCAAATTCCTCGAAAAGGGTAAGAAGGTCAAAGTGACCGTATTCTTCCGGTATCGCCAGCTCCGCCGCCCAGAACTCGGTGTCCAGATCCTGGACAAAGTGACCAAGTCCACGACAGAGGTCGCTGCAGTGGAGAGCCGGTCACGGCTCGAAGGGCGTCAGATGACGATGATCCTTGCACCGCTCAACCAGCCGACGCCGCAAGCATGACGGCGTGTTCAGCTCTCCAGTCGGGGAGCTGGAAACCCACGTAGGCTTCGGAGTCGGCATAGGTTCTGGCAATCGACCTGTGGCGATCGACCTTGCCGACCCAGCTTTTCAGCTCAGCGGCCATCGACCGGGATGGGCGTCTAGTCGGTCATCGACCAGGCTAGCGTCATTTCGCAGTGGTTAGACGAAAATGGCCCGGACAATGTTCTGGGCCTTTTTTCGTTGCGGTCGCTCGCCTAGCCTAGGGCCAGTCCAGTTTCAGCATCCCGGGGGTCGGCCCGCTGACCTGCGGGCGGCGCTCCTAACTCGCGGCGCCGCTGCGGTTCCGATCTAAGATGCTGATGAGCAAGATCTTACGTCGAATTACTGGATGTGCCGCTCAGACAAGCTCGCTTTCGTCCTCGGCTCAGCGGGCCTTTCTGATCGTTGAGAACCCCATTCCTGGAAGGGCCCTAGCCTAGCCAGCCGGCTGGGGAGCAGCCTTGGGAAAGAGTCGAAAAAAGTTCTCGGTGGTTTGGGATGCAGCCTCTTGGCGGCTCCATCCCAGCTCATCGGCGACCCGCTCGAGCACCTCCACCACAAACCCCGGCTCATTTTTTTTGCCACGATGGGGAACGGGTGCGAGATAAGGGCTGTCGGTTTCCACCAGCAGCCGGTCCTGGGCCACCATGGGCAATACCTCGCGAACGTTGTCCGCTCGGTTGAAAGTCACCATTCCGGAGAATCCCAGGTAGGCACCGCGTGGCAACACGGCTTCCGCCATCGTTTTTCCGCCCGCGAACGAGTGGAAATCGATTTTCAGTCGAGCAAAGGTGGGATCCAAGTAGACCTCGGTCATCAGCTCGTTCGAGTCGCGATTGTGCACGATCACCGGTAAATCCAGCTCCATCGCAAGCTCCCACTGCTGTCGCATGACCCGCTCTTGTAGGTCCCGTGGGGCGTGATCGTAGTAGAAGTCCAATCCGCACTCACCGATCGCCACCACTTTCGGATCGGCAGCCAGGTCCCGAAGAGCCGTCAGATCACCGTCGTTCCAAGTTGAAGCTTCGTGGGGATGGACCCCCAAAGCGCACCAGATGTCATCGTTTCGATGACAAAGATCCAACAAGAAGTCCGCATCGGAGAGGCGGATTGCGGGAGCCAAGAAACCGACCACCCCTCGCTCGCGAGCCCGGTCCAAGGCCGCTGGAAGCTCTTCGGTTGCAAGAGATTGGAGATGGCAATGGGAATCTACGACCCCTAATTCCTGGGCTATCCTGTCAACGGCCATCTCACTTCACCCGAGTTCCCGCGGGAACCTCCGACTCCGGGCCGAGCAAAACCGGCTTGCCGTCGGCGGTAGCTGCCAACACCATGCCGTTGGACTCCACCCCCATCAGCTTGGCCGGTTTCAGATTCGCGACCACAATCACCTGACGATCGACCAAAGCTTCCGGCTCGTAGGCTTTGCCCAGCCCCGCCACCACGGTTCGTTCGGACTCCTCCCCGGCATCGAGAGAAAGGCGCAACAATTTGTCGGACTTGGGCACCCTCTCGGCACTTCGGACGGTGGCCACTTTGAGCATCACGTTAAAAAAGTCGTCGATCGAGATCAACCCTTCCGTCGCCTGGCCGGTTTTCGCAGCATCACCCTTGGGTTCTTTTTTGCCCTTCTTTTCTTGCGGCTGAGGCTTCTTGCCTTCCTTCGGGTCAGCGGCCGCGAGTTCGGCCAAATAGTCTTTCTTATCGATCCGAGGAAAGAGAGGCTCCACCCCTCCGAGCGTTGAACCCGTGCCCAAGCCGCCCCATGACAAGGCGCCGTCGGTAAAGGTTTCGGGCACGTCTGCACCGATCGAGGTCAATATTTTGGGCGCCTTCTCGGGCAAGATCGGGATCAAAGCCGTGGCTGCCAAGCGCAGGGCTTCGAGACCCGCCCACAGGATTTCGGACACCTCTTCTTTTAGGGAGTCGTCCTTGAGCTTCTTCCAAGGCTCGTTTTGAACCAAGAATTGGCTGATTTCCTGGTTGAGCTTGGAGAGACAACGCAGGGCCTCATGGAAACTGAAGCTCTCCATGTGGCTTCGATACTCGGCCATGGCCCGCTCAGCGGCTTCCTTAAGGCCGTCCCCTTTTTTGGGTGGCAAGGTTCCGTCGAAAGCTCGGCGCGAAAGGGTCACCAAACGGCTGAGGGTATTGCCGATGTCGTTGGCCAGGTCGCTGTTGTAGCGGTCGATGAAGGCTTCATCAGAAAAAGCCGCATCCTGGCCAAAAGCCATATCCCGCAAAACGTAATAGCGCAGGGCTTCATGGCCGAAGTCTTCCAGCAAGTTGTCCGGCCGAACCACGTTGCCGATCGACTTCGACATTTTCAGGTCGTCGCGCAGCCACCACCCGTGAGCCCAAACCGTGGTCGGCAGCGGTAGGTCCGCCGCCAAAAGAAACGCGGGCCAAAACACGGCGTGAAAACGCAAGATGTCCTTGCCGACCAAGTGAATGCGGGTGCCGTCGCCTTGCCAGAGATCCTGGTAGAGCTGGTCGGAGTCGGAGCCGAAACCCAAGGCGCTGATGTAATTGGTTAAGGCATCAAGCCAGACGTAAATCGTGTGGCCCTCAAACCCCGGCAAGGGAATTCCCCAGTCGACCGTGGTGCGCGAGACCGACAGGTCTTTCAAACCTTGGGCCACGAATTGCTTGACCTCGTTCAGTCGGCTTTCGGGCTGTACGAAGCTCGGATGGGCCTCATAGTGGGCCAGCAATGCGTCCTGGTATTTCGACAGCCGAAAGAAGACGTTTTCCTCACTCTGCCGATCGCATGGGGTCTCGTGGATCGGGCAACGATCGCCGTCGAGCAGCTCCTTGTCGGTGTAGAAGGTCTCGCAGCGGACGCAATAAAAACCCTCGTGGCGGTCGACATAAAGATCACCCTTCTCGGCAATGCGCGCGACGATCTTTTCCACCCCCGCCCGATGCCTCGGCTCGGTGGTGCGGATAAAGTCGTCGTGGGTGATCTCCAGCTGCTTCCACAGCTGGTGGTAGCGCTCCACCACCCGATTCGCGAGGACAATGGGCTCGACCCCTTGCTCAGCCGCGGTTTTTTCGATCTTCTGGCCGTGCTCGTCGGTTCCGGTCAGAAAGTAGACGTCGTCTCCTTCTAACCGGCGGTAGCGAGCGACGGTGTCCGCCACTAGGGTCGTATAGATGTGACCGATATGGGGTAAATCATTGACGTAGTAAATCGGAGTCGTGATGTAGTACTTGCTCATGACAGGCTTCCTCGGCACATGCCCTTCCAAAGGCCCGCGGGCCCCTTCAATTGACCCGCAGGTCGTCTACGGAAAAAACAAATTGACCCAAGCAGAACGCACATTCGAGGATCGCCTCTCCGCGCTCGTCTCCCACGTCTCTGAGCTGCTCGGCGGGAAGGGCCAACAACCTCTTGAGTAGGACGTCCCGGCTGCAGGCGCAACGATAAAAGAGAGAGTGCTCTTCCAGCTCTTGGATATCCAAGCCCTGCAGCGCATCGCCCAACAGGCTGCTCACGCCGCCTTCTTGAATCAAAGATCCGATGTCTGTGAGGCCCGCCAGATTCTTCTCCAGCACCAGTAGGCTGTCTTCAGACGCCCCTGGCAAGGCTTCTACCAGAAGGCCGCCTGCCGCCAGGATGCCCGAGGATCCAGGTTTGGTCGTCAGCAATGCCGCTGAGCGGACCTGCTGGCTCTGGTTCAAGAAGTGCACGAGATCTTCGCCGATTTCGCCCGAAACCAGCTTTGTCTGACTAACCCAAGGCTCCGGACGTTTCCGGCTTTCTTGGGTCACCCGAAACAGGCCGTCGCCTACCGCTCCTCCGACATCTAGGGCTTGTCCTTCGATACCGGGGAAACGCAATTGACCCAAAATCGCTCGCATGTTGCCATCACTATCAACCTCGGCTTGGATCTTGCCCAAAGGGCCGTCCCCCAACACGTCAACCCGCAAGCGCCCTGGGTATTTGGTGCTGAAGCGCAATAGCAGCGCTGCTGCCGACAAGGCTCTACCGAGCGCGATCGCCGCCACTGGAGACGGATCCAAGCGCCGGCGCAGGCTTTCCATGGGGCGGGTAATATCGGCGGCAGCCCACCGAAGGTCACCCTTTCCGGCCAGCCCTAAACGGAGCCGGCCGACCGCATCCTCGTCGGCCGAGGCATACAAAGGCTCTATGTTTTCTTGCATCTTGCTCAAGACCGAATTCGATAGTGCGGGACCGCGCCTAATGGCCGCGGGGTCCGGCTTGGGGTAGGTCGGCGGATCGACGGGTCCGATCCGCCGCCAAAGCTACCACGCTCCGCGCTGCTTGAGGGAGACCCAGCTACCGTGATCGCCGACAATCAGATGATCCATCAACCTAACCCCCATCAGCTCGCAAGCCTGCGCCATTCGAAAGGTGAAGTCGAGGTCCTCCTGGCTCGGCGACGGATCGCCGCTCGGATGGGTGTGAAAGAGCAAAAGCCCCGCGGCTCCGGAGAGTAGGGCCTCCCTGAGAATAGCTCTGGGTTCCACCGCCGCTCGGGTCAAGGTGCCGCGGAAAATCTCTGATTCGCCGGTCAAATGATTGCGCATATCGACGAAAAGAGCGCCCATCACCTCCTGATCTACCCTGCCGTATCGAAGATAAAGGTAGCGAGCCACGGATTCCGGCCGATCCAAGAGGTTGTCCTTGCTCAACCCCGCCTTGGCCAATCGACGGCCGAGTTCTACCGCCGCCATGATCGAGGCTGCTTTCGCCGGCCCAAGGCCATACCTTCGCATCCGCCGTAAATCCGTCCACAGCAACCCTCCCACTCCACCATGCTCCTGGATCAGCTCGGCCGCCATGGCAATCGCGGATTGGCCCGGTTTACCGGACCGCAGCAAGATGGCCACCAACTCTTCGTCCGACAGGGCTCCTTCACCGTACGTGAGCATTCGCTCCCTGGGACGCTGGCTCTTCGGTCGCTTGTTGATCGGTTGCTCCACCCATGAAACAACCGGCGCCTCGGAACTCGCCTTTTCCACCACGGTTTCCTTCGTTTTCATCTCAATCTCCTCATGTGAAGGCTTCGGCCTAATTTCTAGGCCAGGTCTGAATGGACCCACCTAGGGCCTCTAAGGAGACTTGGACGAAAAAAGGCTCCGCAATTCTGCGGTGGGCCCAACTTTTTCTTCTTTTTCTACTTTTGTGGTCAATTGAACCTCAGCGTCGTCTTTCGTCGGCATCGAGGAACTGCTACCCTCCCGGCCATGAATCGACAGCACCCAATTTTTCTAGGTCTCGACGCCGAGCAGCCCGACTTCAAAGATGCCGAGGCGGTAATTCTGCCCTTGCCTTTCGAACGTACGGTTTCCTACGGCAAAGGTACCGCCCGCGGCCCCGAAGCCCTGATCGAGGCCTCGGCGTATGTGGAGCTCTACGACGAAGAGCTGCAGTCCGAAGCCCATAGCTCTCGGATCTTCACCGCACCGCCCTTCGACCCCTCCAGCGTTGAGCTTTCAGAGGCGATGCAGGAGATACAGGACCACGCCCGCGGTTTGATGGAGTCCGGGAAGCTCTTGGTCTCCATTGGCGGCGAACACAGCCTGACCTACCCCTTGGTTTCAGCGGCTTGCGAGGCCTTTCAAGGCCCCATCGGAGTGGTTCAATTCGACGCCCATGCGGATCTGCGGGACGAATATGAAGGAACCCGATTCAGCCATGCCGCCGTCATGCGACGGATCGTCGACGACCTGGGCCTTCCGAGCCTCGCCGTGGGCATCCGCTCACTTTCGGGTCCGGAGGCGCAGTTGGTCAAAGAGCGCAACCTGCCGGTGATCTGGAGCCACGATTGGCACGAAGACGCCCGCACCGGATCCCTGGAGCGATTGGCAGCCCATCTCGAGCAGCTGCCGGACCAGATCTATTTGACCTTCGACCTCGATTTTCTCGATCCATCCTTGTTGCCCGGCACCGGGACGCCGGAACCCGGCGGTGGTACCTGGCATCCTACCCTCGCAGCTCTTCGCTATCTCTTCGAGCATAAGAAGGTGATCGCGATGGACATCGTCGAGCTGGCCCCAGAGCCCGATCGAACCGTGAGCGACTTCGTCGCCGCCAAGCTGGCCTACAAGGCTATCGGTTATCACCTGAGCAGCCCTGCTCCGCAAGCTGAAACACATTGACCGTCTCGAGCATTCAAAGGTGTAACGTTGCGCTCTGCCACATCACAGACTCATGAGCACGGGAATCAAATCCGCTTGTTCTACTCACCCATCGAGAGCCATGTTCCCACCTTTACAACGCGCCCAAATACAGTGCACCCAATCCTCGTTGATGCTAGACTCTCCGCATTCATCACGATTGCGACGGCCCATGGATAGGATCGGCAAATACGAAGTCCTCGATCGAATCGGCTCAGGTGGCTTTGCCACCGTTTTTAAGGGTTATGATCCTTTCATCAAACGGCCGGTAGCGATCAAGGTCTGCAATACAAGGGACCAAGAGTCCAGACAAAGGTTCTTCCGCGAGGCTGAAATCGCCGGATCCCTGGAGCATCGTAATATCACTACGGTCTTCGACTTTGGCTTGCATGAAGAAAATCCGTACCTGGTTGAAGAATACCTTCCGGGTGAGGATCTCGCCCACTTGATCCGACGCCAAGAGCCTACCGACCTCGCGAAACGCTTGGACTTCCTGGCGCAAATCGCGAGCGGTTTGGAGTATGCCCACCAAAATGGCGTCATCCACCGGGATATCAAACCCGCCAACGTTCGGGTCCTCGAATCTGGACGGTGCAAGATCATGGACTTCGGCACCGCCAAGCTGGCCAACGTCGAAAGCCACCTGACCCAAGCCGGAATGACCCTGGGGACTGTCGCCTATCTTTCGCCGGAACGGCTCTTGGGCCGTGAAACGCGAATAAATGCCGACGTCTTCTCCTATGGGGTGTTGGCCTACGAGCTGCTCTCCTTTCGCCGCCCATTTGCAGGCCGCAATATTCCTCACCTCATCGATCAGGTTCTCAACGCCTCACCGATCTCCCTGCTCGACGCATGGCCCGAGTGCCCGCCCAAGCTCTCGGAGATTGTTCATAGGTGCTTGCTCAAGGACCCGCAAGAACGCTACACCACTTGCACCGAGGTCCTGGGCGATCTAGATGAGGTCATTGTCGAGATCAACGGTGGTGTGCGCCCTGGCTTGTTTTCCGAGCAAAGCTCTACCATCACCCTGCCTCAGCCGAATCTACAGGTGACCGGCCTACTCGAACGGGCGCGCCAACTGCACGCCCGCGGCAAAATCGACCGCGCATTGGTGATGCTTGAAGAGGTGCTCGAAATGGCTCCCGACAACCTCGAGGCCCAGCAGCTCACCGCGGCCTGCCGTGCTGCCGCCGACGCTTTTCCCGGAGAGACTCAAGTAGATCCTGCTCTGGTGACCTCGACCAGCAAACATCTTTTGTCGTGGGAAGGCCCTGAAGAGCGCCGAGCTCGCAAGCGGGGTGAGGCCGTTGCTTCGATCGAGCAATACATCGAATCCGGACAATTGGTCGCTGCCTTGGAGGCGATTAAATTCGCCGGCACCCTCTTCGGTCCCATCGAAGACGCCCCAGGATTGATGCGACGCACCCTCAGCCAAGCGCGGGTGCAGGTCAGCAAGGTCAAGGGCGAAGCCTTGCAGGCCGCTCGACGGATCGTCGACCAGATGATTCAGCTACGCCAAAAGGGTCGTCTACAAGTCGAGCTGGCAGAAATTCTGGCACAACGCGCCCAGGAACTCGACGCCGAAGATCTAGCGTCCCGGGACATTCTGGCGATGGTCAGAGCCGAGAGCCAAGCCGTAGCCGTGCCCCAACCGATCGGCCAGAGTCCGGGTCAGAATCAGAAGCAACTCGAAGCGGTGGCTTCGATTGAAGAGCTGTTGTCAAAAGGCGACCTCCGAATGGCAGCTCAAGCCCTAGACTTTGCGGTCGGGCTCTACGGAGAATTTGAGCAGGCAGCGAGTCTGCGGCAACGCATTGCTTCCAATTCGAAAAATCCTAGGACCGAAGGATCTTGAATCCTCCGGCTCCGTGTTAGCATCCGAGGGTTCCAACGAGCCACTCATGCAGCAAATCGGAAAGTACCAGCTCATCGAGCAAATCGGCGTTGGCGGATTCGGCGAGGTATTTAAAGGATTCGATCCTTATATCAAGCGCCACGTCGCCATCAAGACCTGTAGCTCCAAGAGCGATGAAATACGCAGCCGCTTCTTTCAGGAAGCGGAAATCGCGGGCAACCTCCACCACCGAAATATCACCACGGTTTACGATTTCGGGGTCGAGGGAGAGCTGCCCTATTTAATCCAGGAATACCTCTCCGGCGAGGACCTGGACGTCAAGATTCGGCGCAAAGATTACCTACCCTTCGCCGAGAAGCTCTTCTACCTCATCCAAATCGCCCGCGGTTTAGGCGAAGCTCACATCCAAGGGGTGATGCACCGCGACATCAAACCTGCCAATGTCAGGGTCCTAGAAGACGGCACCGTCAAGATCATGGACTTCGGCATTGCAAAGCTGGCCCAACAGCAAACCGGGCTGACTCAAACGGGCATGACCCTGGGAACCGCCGCCTATTTGTCACCGGAGCAGATCCGGGGCGACTCCATGGACGTCAGGACCGACATTTTCTCGTTCGGGGTGTTGGCCTACGAACTGTTGGCTTATGAGCGCCCTTTTCGCGGCGAACAAATTTCCGCCGTGCTCTACCAGCTGCTGAACAACGATCCCAAACCTCTCACGGATTGCTGGCCGGCCGCGCCTCCAGAGGTTGTCGAGCTGCTCGATCGCTGCTTGCAAAAATCCCCCACAAGGCGTTTCCAAGACGGCACCGATTTACTCCGAGCTTTGGAAGGCATCCAACGCAAAGGCAGGGAACGATCCGACGTCTACGGCCAAGCAAAACCGAAGACTGAGCCGCCTACGATGCGGCTCGACTCGGCCGGTGAAATGGCCGGTGAAATGGCCAAGAAACCCTCGCCTCGCCGTGGATTGGACGATTTCGATCTCACCGGCTCGTCACCGACGATCACCGACGAGCCGGCCTTGGCGAGGCCAGACACCCCACAGCGGCTGACGCCTAGATCGGGAATTAGGACAACCCGTAGGTCGTCGTTGACCCTAACCCTCGGTATCGGCGTCGCTTTGGTGATGGTCGCCGGCTTGGTGGGGTGGTGGATGGGCCATCGGGATCCCGGGGCCGCGGAGACCGAAGAGCCCGTGGTGACCAGCACCGCCGAGCCCGAGGTGGAGGACGTCACCGCGAGCACCGGTGCCGGAACGACCGATGGCTCGATCACCCCCGCTTCCATGGGCAGATCGGGCTCGGAGCCCGAAGCCCCGTTGGTCGAAAAGGGTCGAATCCTCGTATCTAGCCCCGGTTGGACCGATGCGATGACCGTCCAGGTCGGCAACCAGGGCAAGACCTGGCCGTTGACGCGGCGGCGCACTTTCCGGCTCGACCCCGGGACCTACGACCTGCGTTTTGCGCTCGACGAAGGGGGATATAGCGTTCGTAAGACGGTCCGAGCCCAAGTTGAAGAGGGGGCCGATCGCAGAGTCAGCCCGCCAATTCCCCGCCCGGCGGCGCTCACAGTGCTCGCCTCACCCGGGCGACCCCAAGGCGACGTGCTGATGGCCGGTGAGCCCCTGGGGCAAACCCCTGTTCGCCGCCGACTTTTCGAACCCGCTGGTTATGTGTTGGAAATTCGTCCTCGTGGCGACGGGGATCCCGGCAATGTGCTCACCCAGAATCTGACCCTTTCCGGAGGTCAAGAGACCATCGTCACCTTCGATCTGTCCTCAAAAAGGGTGCGGATGTCGAACAAACCCTTCGCCGGTCAAAAAAATTGAGCTTCACCCCATAGTTTCGAGCCGCGAGCCTTTTCCAAGTCCCTGGGTGTCGATAATCTAGGGCCATGAAAGCTAGCCGCCCCGCAGACTCCAACTACGATCCTGCAGAATACACCTGCCCCGCCTTCCGGCAACCTTTGGATCTTTTCTTCCAAGCTCTGCAGGTCGTGTTTTTGGCCCTGACTCTTGCTTCGGCCACCCAGGCCCAGACTCCTATCGAATCCGAGGATTTGGAAGAGCCCTCTCCCCAAACCACCCCGCAGACCCAAAGCCCTCCCAACCCTACCGGTTCGTTCTCCAACGAACTCTTAGATTTAGAGCGACTGGCCGAAGAGAGCTTCGCCCAGGACGATCTGGTCACCGCAGTCGCCCTCTACCGCCAACTGGCAGATCGTCACACAGACCGCTCAGAAAAAATCAGAATCATGATGGTCGTCGGCTGGTTGCAGCATCAAAAAGGCTCCGCCGGCCAAGCCCTAGACACCTTGACCGAAGTCCTCATGCTGGATCCAGACTACACCTTCCGCTCCGACCTCTACAGTGAAGATTTTGCCCCTCTTTTCTACGAAGCTCAGAAAAGGGCTTTGCAGACCCGAAGGGCCGATGCTTCACTCCTGGTCAGCGAGGGATCGGACTTACTGCGGGCTCGCCGGTACCCTGAGGCCCGCGCCAAGCTCACTGAAGCGGTGAAGATCTGGCCAGAACAAGCTAGCGGAATCTACAACCTGGCTTTGGTGAACTATTACGACCAACGTTCCGACGACGCGTTCGATGGATTCCAGAGGGTTCTGGCACTGGCCGCCGCTAAGCCAGAGGCCGTCGATGCTCAGCTCCAAGCCCTGGCCCTGACCAACCTCTCGCTCTTATACATGGAGCGCGGACAAGACCAGGAAGCATCCGATGCGCTGCGGCGAGCTGTGGTCTTGGACCCCGCCAATGCCACGGCTTGGCTCAACCTGGGTATTGCCAGCCGCAGATCCGGCCAGCCTGAACGAGCGGCCCAAGCCTTCGAACGTGCCTGGGCTCTGGACAAATCCGATGCCGGAGCGGGCAGAAATCTAGCCCTCGCCTATTTGGACTCCGGAAAGCCGGAAGCTGCAGCCCGGCTGTTGGAAGAGATCACCTCGGCCCATCCCGATGATGCCGGCCTGTGGTTGTACTTGGGTATGGCGAAAAAAGCGATGGGAGACGCTTCCGGTGCGGTGCTCGCCTTCGAATCATCGATCGCCCGTGACTCCGATAATGCGTCCAATTGGGCAGGTCAAGCCGCTCTTCAGTTGGCGGCCACCCTTTACGGTGAGTCGGATTTCCAAGGTGCTAGACGCCAAGCAGATCGAGTAGTCCGCTGGCTGCCGGACCAGGTCAATGGCTGGGTCTACCTCGGGCTCGCTCAGCAGAGCTTGGGGGACCACCAAAATGCCCTGGAAAGCTTGCGGACAGCCTTGCGCCTCGACCCGACCCGGGCGGACATTCACAACAGCGCAGGCAGCGTGCTCTTTGAGCTTGCCCGATTCGACGAGGCCGAGCAAGCCTTCCGCAGGGCCTTGGAAATCAATCCCCAGCTGGCCGGAGCTCAAAGCAACCTGGATGCGGTGATCACCGTCAAGCGCGGGGACGCCGTAGCTGGACGGCGGAATTCGGGGACTCAACGTCCGTCGACCCGGACTCGCGATCAACCTTCCCGCCAGCCGACCCAGCGACCGAGCCTCGGCATCCGCTTCTCGGAAGTCGACTATGCTTCTCTCGGTCTCCAAGGGGTCATGGTCGAGCAGGTCTACGAGAATACATCTGCGGCGCGCGCCGGAATTCAGGCCAACGATCTCTTGCTCAAGATGGACGGCCGACCCATTTCGAGCGCGAATGCCCTACGCGAATTTGCCGCCGGTTTACCCCAAGGCCAGATCATGACTTTGGAGCTGTTGCGCGACAACAGGCCGGTGACCATCCGTCTCAAGGCCCCCTAGCAGCCTGTGTTCGTGATCCAAACCTGCCTTAAATAGCCGACCTTCGATAAGATAGACCTGCAAGCGCCAGGCGGGGGCTCCCAAAGGTACCCGGCGAAGGGCGTCTCGCGTCACGAGGACCCAACCATGATGCACTTGACCCCAGATTTGATCGCCAATGTGTTGGCGCGACAAAAGTTGGTGACCGTCGATCAAGCCAACGAAATCAAGAAAGAAGCACGTCGTCTGCCCCGGCACCAGCGATCCGCCAAGGCTTTCCAACAGCGATCGATCTCCTACGAGTTGATTGTCGACCTCGGCTTGTTGAGCGAAGCCAACGGTCGGGTGATGATCGATGAGCACATCATTGCCGACGCCATCGCCCGAGAAGCCAAACTCAACCGTGTCCGCATCGATCCCCTGGCCCTCGACGCCAACTTGATCGAACGGCAGATCTCCCGTCCCTTTGCCCGCCGCCATCGAATGATTCCGTTGGCGATGCAGGACGGCAAGCTTCGGGTCGCCCTGGCCAATCCCTTCGACATGGAGGGCATCGACGCTTACCGCCGGATGGCCGGCCGTGAGCTAGAGCTGGTCGTCGCCTCTGAACCGGAGATCATGAAGGCGCTGACCGAGTTCTACGGTCTGCGCCAATCGATGAAAAAGGCCGAACGCGACCTGGGTGGCGGCTTCGACCTCGGTAACCTCGAGCAATTGGTTCGCATGAAAAGCGAATCGGAGATCGAGTCCAGCGACCAGCACGTGGTCAACGCGGTCGAATACATGCTGCAGCATGCCTATGACCAACGCGCCAGTGACATCCACATCGAGCCCCGGCGCGACGAGAGCCTCATCCGATTTAGAATCGACGGCATCCTGCACGATATTCAGGCGATTCCCAAGGTCGTGCACGCCGCGGTGATCAGCCGGATCAAAGCCATGGCGCGGTTGGACATCGCCGAGAAGCGAAAGCCCCAAGACGGGCGTATCAAGACCGTGCGGCTCAACGAAGAAATTGAGCTTCGTGTCTCCACCTTGCCGGTAGCCTTCGGCGAAAAGGTGGTGATGCGTATCTTCGATCCCGGCGTGCTGCTTCAAGATTTGGAGGGTTTGGGTTTTTATCCCGAAGAACTCGGCACCTTCGCCGATTTCATCGCTCGACCCCACGGCATCATTCTGGTCACCGGCCCAACCGGCTCTGGTAAGACCACCACTCTATACTCGGCGCTCAAGAGCATCGCATCGAGAGAGCAGAACATCACCACGATCGAGGACCCGATCGAACTCGTCTACGACATTTTCAATCAAACCGCCGTCAATCCCAAAATCGGCATCACTTTCTCCTCGGCCCTGCGCTCGATCTTGCGCCAAGATCCCGACATCATCATGGTTGGTGAGATCCGGGACGGAGAGACTGCCCAATACGCTATTCAAGCTGCGATGACCGGTCACCTAGTCTTCTCAACCTTGCATACCAACGATGCCGCCTCGTCGATTTCGAGGCTTGGGGATCTGGGGATCGAAAAATTCATGATCAGCTCGACCCTGATCGGGGCCATGGCCCAACGCTTGGTGCGCCGCATCTGCCAGACCTGCAAAATCGAGCGCTTTCTTTCCCAGGAGGAAGCCGATACCCTCAGCCTAACCGTGCCGAAAGGCAAGCGGGTCAAAGTATTCGAAGGGGAAGGCTGCCATGAATGCAGACTCACCGGCTATCGAGGCCGGAGCGGCATTTTCGAGATTCTCGGAATCGACGAAAAGGCAAAGGAGCTGATCAACAACGATGCCAACGCCCAAACCATCAAACGGGAAGCGGTTCGCCGGGGCATGAAAACCTTGCGTCAAGCCGCCCTACGCAAGCTGGCAGACGGCGAGACCACCTTCGAAGAGGTGTTGAGAGTCACGGCCCTTTGAGCACGGCCCTTGAGCACGGCACCTTGAGCAGCAACCTTTGACCCACCCCATTCAAGTTCCTGAGTTTTCAGCCCCGACCTATCCTACGAGGTCGACTGCCCCCATGAGCGCCTATCTCCCTCATCGCAACCGACTGCGAACCAGCTTGGCCTTAATGGACTTGCTCGGTTTGTTGGGCGCTGCCTGGTTGGCTTATCAAGTGCGCTTTGATCCCGGGGCCATGAAATTGAAATGGCCAGAGCTGCTCGCCAGCCCTGGACTGATCATTTGGGCGACTCTCAGCGGGCTCCTGTTGATCGGCGCCGCTGAACTCTACGAGCCGGAAATTCTCTATCGCCGGCGTGAGATGAGCATTCGGATTGCTGTCACGGTCACGTTCTGGGTGTTGGGATTGGCCCTTGCCGGATTCCTGGTGCCCGCCTGGGGAGTCGGCCGCGGTGTGTTGGCCTTGACCGTTGTGCTGTGGGCCCTGCAGATGATGGCCCTACGTTTCTCTCTGACCTCCTGGATGCGAGGAAGAACCCGCTTCATCGCCCTGGTCGTGGGAGACCCCGAGACCAGTCGAGAGTTTTGCCAGGAGCTGGAAGCCCGTCCGTCGGCACCCTGGCGCCCAATCGACGCCAGCCACCTCTCTATGGAGGAGATTCCCGGCGCCATTGCCATGCACCAAGCCTCGGTGGTCATCCTCAGGGGCAGTGACGAGCATGCCAGAACCATGGGCCATGACTTGGCCCATCTGCACTTTTCCGGGGTGCCCGTGGTCGCGTCTTCTGAAATCTGGGCCTGGCTCGAAGAGCGGTTGCCGATCGAGGCCCTGAGCCCGGCCATTTTCTTGCACCAGCCCGGATTCGGAGCGGTTCATTACACCCTTTTCAATCGCGTGACCCGAATCGCCGATGTGGTGCTGTCCCTGGCCATGCTGATCTTGTCCACACCCCTGTGGGTCGGCGCAGCGGTGGCAATCGTGATCAGCGACGGTTTTCCGATCCTGTACCGCCAAGAACGCCTGGGCCAATACGGCCGACCGTTCATCATGTATAAGCTGCGGACCATGTATCGGGATGCGGAGCGCAACGGACCGGAATTTGCCAGCGAAAAGGATCCTAGAACCATCCCCGCCGGTCATTTATTACGCCGCCTGCGAATCGACGAGCTACCCCAGCTGATCAATGTCTTGAAGGGCGAAATGTCCTTGGTCGGCCCACGGCCCGAACGGCCGGAATTCGTCACCCGCTTGACCGACGAAATCCCGTACTACGCTTTTCGGATGGCCGTTCCCCCCGGCATCACGGGCTGGGCGCAAGTCAATACGTCCTATGCCCGCGAACTCGACCACCATCGGCGTAAACTCGAATACGACCTCTACTTCATCCGAGAACGCAGCACACGGTTGTATCTGCTGACCCTCTTGCGCACGGCCAGCGCTGCCTTGGTAGGAGTCCGGGACTAACTCCTGGATCCCATCCCAAACGCGATTTGATTCAGCCGTTCCTCTAGACGTAAAGCGGAGAGCTTCAGGTCATGGCGCTCGCGCAACCAATCCCAGGCCAGCTGGGTTAAACGCGCTGCCTCCTGGGAATCTCGCAACAGGCGAATGGTCAGCTCGGAAAATTCTTCTTCGTCCGCAGCCACTGCGATCGCCGACTCGGGCAACTCGTCCAACCCATCTGCACCTGCGGGTGTGGTGACAACCGGAATGCCGTCAGCCATCGCTTCGAGAATCTTGATCGGCGTTCCCGAGCCGGAACGTAGAGGGGCAATCGCCACAGTCGCCCCACTCCGGACCGCAGCAAGGTCCGGCGGATCCGGTGTGATTCGAATTCCAGGACGACGTTCAAGTCGGCGGATCTCAGGGCCGGGACGGGCGCCGGCCAACTGCCAAATCGTTTCGGGACAGCGCTTTCTCACTTTCGGCCAGATCCTGTCGGCAAACCAACGCGCCCCATCCACAGTAGGAAAGTAGCCCAAATTGCCGGTCAGCACGATCCTTGGCGGAGCTGTTGGCGCAGACCACGGAAGCTGCTCCGGAAGGTCCAAGCCAAAGGGCAAGACCTCGAGCTTCTCCGCGGCCGAGCGACGCTCATCCTGCGCGGAAATGCCTTCGAGAATGGATGTGCGATCCCGTTCTGCGACCACGGAAGCAGCTTGAACCCGACCGAGCGCCCGACGATCCCAATCCTTCAACAGCCCGCTTTCCCGTCGTAGAAACGCCGACATCGGCCAGTTCTCGTGACGAGCCCGATGTTCCATATTCAGGGCCAGAGCATCGACAAAGTCCAAGAGAACGGGAACACCATCCAAAGCCGGCAGGGTGTCCGCCAGGCGGGACAGCATCAGCACTGCCGCATCGGGCCGAAATTGCTCCACCGACCTCTGGACCGCCACCCGAAATGCTCTCTGGTGAAAGAGGTTGACTTGCAAGGGACGACCGGTTCCGAACGTTGACCTCGCCGTCCCGATCAAAGCCGACAGCATCAGGGCGGCGGAGTCCACATCCACCGTTTTCAGTTCAACCCCCGCAGGCGGCGATGGTGTTGGAAAACCGGGCCAGCGCTGGCACACCACACGGATGTCATGGCGCGCGCGCAGATGTTGAATCCAACCCGCCGGACGGGCTTGGTCGCCTCGGAATCCGGGCCAAGGGGGACGGGCGGTGACAAAGAGCAAACGCATGGCCACAACCTAATCCGCCGACTCTCCGGCTGCAAGAGCTGATTCCAATCCGCGGCCCAGTTTTTAAGCACCTCAAAGAAAAGTGAGGCTGCAGTTCGAATCTTTGGTTGCCGAGTCTCGGTGTCGGTACAATTCCAATATTGATTCTAGAAGAGCCAACGCCGATCTCACCTACGACGACGCGCTATCAGCCGCCGGAATGTGGTGAAGCCGCAAAACGACGAGGAAGAGCTCCATGAAAATCCCAGCCTTGATTCTGAAACGACTGTACAACTTCGGCAGCCTTGAAAATATCCGCGGAGGCGCCCGGTTTGTGATCAAGAATCGGCTCTCCGACGTGTCTATTCAGCGCATCTCGAAGCTCGAGCTAGACGGCGAAGCCATGCCCTTGGGCCAAGTGACGCTCGACTTCGGCGAGGGCGACATGGTCAAAGCTTCGGAGATCTCACCGGATTCGCCGACAACCTTCGAACTCGGCCAGACCGCCGTGGTGAAATTGCCGGCCGGCAAGCTACCCCTTGGAAAACACGAGATCTGCCTCGGATTCGAAACTGACAGCTTCGGCAACCTGGCATTCACCGTTAAGGATGCGATCGTCGACTCGAAATCCAAGCCCACGACCATCCCTTACGACAAAGAAGACAACCAAAGCCGCAGCATCATTCGAAAGCGCCAAAAATTCGTCAAGGATTTCGCCAAGGTCGCGTTGAAACACATCTTCAAACATTCCCTCGACCCGAAGACCACTGGCGGCAATATTGAAAACTTCACCGGCGTGGCTCAAGTGCCGCTGGGATTCGCCGGGCCGATTCAAATCGACGGCGAGCACGCTCAAGGAGATTTCATCGTGCCTTTGGCCACCACCGAAGGCACCTTGGTGGCGTCCTACAATCGGGGGATCAAGGTCTTGAATTTATCCGGCGGTGTTAAGTGCACCGTCTCCGACGATTGCATGCAACGGGCTCCCGTTTTCATTTTCGACGATGCCCGTGGGGCGCGGGATTTCAGGGATTGGGTGAACGACAATATCGAGCCGATCCGAACCGCAGCGGAGGAAACCTCTAGCATCGCCAAGCTGATCTACATCGACACTTTCTTGTCCAACAAGATGGCCTATCTTCGGTTCAACTTCGAGACCGGCGACGCCGCCGGTCAGAACATGGTGGGACGCGCGACTTTCGCCGCCTGCAGTTGGATTTTGGAGCACCGAGACGACATTCGCCGTTTCTACCTCGAATCCAATTTGGCGACCGACAAGAAGGGATCCCAAGTCAACATCATGCGCACCCGGGGCAAGAGGGTTACCGCCGAATGCACCATCCCCCGCGACGTGCTGATCCAACACATGCGAGTCGAGCCTGAAAGCCTCTCCTACCACGGCGGAGTCGCCAACGTCGGAGCTTTCCTTTCCGGCGCCAACAACAATGGCCTTCACTCGCCGAACTCGATCACCGCCATGTTCATTGCCACCGGCCAAGACGTGGCCAATGTCGCCGAGTCCTCGGCCGGCTTGATGTACACAGAGATCACTCCCGACAAGGATCTCTACATCTCGCTGACGATTCCATCATTGATCGTCGCCACTTACGGCGGTGGAACCGGCCTCGCAACCCAGCGGGAATGCCTCGAGATCATGGGGTGTTACGGCACGGGTAAAGTAAAAAAACTCGCTGAGATCATCGCTGGGGTTTGCTTGGCCGGAGAAGTCTCCCTGGCCTCCGCCATCTCGTCATTGGATTGGGTCTCGAGTCACGAACAATACGGCCGAAATCGGTAGCTGAGCTCGGGGCATTTCGCCCCTTCCGGATCGGGTTCGACCGCCGCGAGGGTAGGACCTGGCGTGATAGCCTTCCTTCCGGTCAGCGTTGCGGTCGACCCACTTCGTTGCGCACTCCTACCTCCGGTGGATTCCTTTGAGACGGATTGAATCGATGAAGGCCCTTGTGGTCGTGTCAGACAACTCGATCCGGGAAGAAGTCAGCGACTTCTTCTCCAGCCGACGCCACAAATCGCTGACTTGCGATGATTGTGAAGAAGCGGCGCGCGCTCTTGACCAATACAGCTTCCAATTCGTGGTCGTCGATCTGATGGTTCCAGATGACGCCATCGAGCTGTGCAGGCGTGCCCGCCAAACCCAAAACGACTCGTATATCTTGGTTCTGCCCGAGGAGGACACTCCAGCCCAGCTGCGAACCGCTTTCGAAGCTGGTGCCGACGACTTCCTGGCCCGCCCGCTCACCATTTCCGCCTTGCAGCTGCGCTTGGTGGTCGGTGAACGCTCCCTGGCCATTCGACGCAAGAGCAAGCAGGTGGATGATCGTTCAACCATGCTCGACCGTCGTTATCGGACCCTCGTTCAGCATATGAACGAGGGCCTTTTTCAAGTCGACGGGCAAGGTCGTATCGAACTCGTCAACACCCGTATGTCGAGCCTGACGGGTTATACCGTCGAGGAACTCGTCGGCCAGGTGGCTGACGACCTTTTAGTCGAAGAGGAGTTCCGCCAGCGGCTCCCAGGTCAGACCTTGTTGGGACCCGATATCGGCTCTGAAGAGCACACTCTGCCGCTCGTCACCAAGGATGGCGAACGGGCTTGGGTCAAGTTAATCGCCGTGCCGTTGAGCTTAGAGGACGGCACCCCGGGCGCCCTTGGTATCGTCCAGGACATCTCGGAGCAGCGAAACGCAGAGGAAGACCTGAGACACAAGGAGGAGTACTTTCGCGCTCTGCTCGAAAGCTCAACCGACTTGATTTCTATCATCGGTCTCCAAGGTCAAATTCTCTATCAAAGCCCCTCCAGCCTGCGTACCTTAGGTGCCCCGCCAGAACTCATGCTCGGTCAGCCTTTAGGGGACTTTGTACACCCTGAAGATCGTGACCTGCTTTCGGAAGCCATCGATCAGGTCCTGGCGGCTGAAGGTCAAACGGCCTCAGCTCAAGTCAGATTCAGAAGCCAGGAGGGAGATTGGCGTTACCTGGACTGCCAATGCAAGAACCTGGTGGAGAATCCAGTTCTGGGTGGAATTATCGTGACCTCGCGGGACATTACCGAACGGCGCAAGGTTGAAGCCGCCCTCAAACGGGAACGAGCTTTCTTCCAACAGCTGTTCAGAAACTCGCCGGCGGGCATCGTCATTCTCGACAATCAAGACCGTGTGGTCGACGCCAATAGCTCGTTCGTGGACCTTTTTCAATTCGAGGTCGAGGAGCTGGCGGGAAAGCCGCTCACCCAGCTCATCGTGCCCGACGAACTCAAGCAGGAAGCCTCTGAACTCACGGATCTGGTTTTGGAACACCAAACCGTCGACCGAGAGACCGAACGAAAGCGCAAGGACGGCACAAAAGTCGATGTGGCGATCCTCGGCTACCCGATCGAGCTGGCCGAGAGAAAAATCGGCGCGTACGGTATCTACAGCGACATCACCGAACGTAAGAGCTTCGAGCGCAAGCTCTTCCACGAGGCTTTTCACGACAACTTGACGGGATTGCCCAACCGCACGTTGCTCACCGAAAGGCTGGACCGAAGCGTTCGCCGCGCCAAGCGTCGCCGCGACTACCAATTCGCCCTGCTCTTTATCGACTTAGACCGATTCAAAGTGATCAACGACAGCCTCGGCCACGCGGCGGGTGACCAACTCTTGATCGAAATGGCCCGCCGGCTCGAAGGATGCCTGCGCCCCGGAGATACGGTCGCCCGCCTCGGGGGAGACGAGTTCAACATCATCTTGGAGGACATCCAGGAAGTGGCGGACGCGACCCGAATCGCAGATCGCGTTCTCGAATCCTTGAGCCGACCATTCTCGGTGGCAGATCAGGAGGTGGTCAGCTCGGGATCCATTGGCATCGCATTCAGCTTCTCCGGTTATGACTCGGGCGAAGACTTGATGCGCGACGCCGACATTGCCATGTATCGAGCCAAGAGCCGCGGCAAGGCACGGTATGAGATCTTCGACGCCGACATGCATAGAAGCGCCGTCGAAAGATTGACCGTAGAGAACGAGTTGCGGAAGGCGATCTCGAATGATCAGCTTGAACTCTACTTTCAGCCGATCGTCTCCCTGGCCCGCTCGAAGACGGTGGGTTTCGAGGCTCTGGTACGCTGGAACCATCCCCAAAAGGGCCTACTACCTCCTGGGGATTGGCTTCCCATCTGTGAGGAGACGGGCCTGATGTCGGCGGTGGGCCGCTGGGTCCTGCGCCGTGCTTGCTTACAACTTCAGGCATGGCAAGACCGATTCCCAGAGGCAGACGGCATCGCGCTCAGCATCAACTTGGCACCCAAAGAAATTTCCCACCCGGATTTTCTTCATGAGCTGAATCAGATTCTCAAAGAAAGTGGTGCCCACCCAGCGTCGTTGACATTCGAGATCACCGAAGACGCCATTGCAAGCACTGAAAATCTCCAAGATGTGCTGTGGCATTTGAGAAAAATGGGTTTTCGGCTGTCGATCGACGACTTCGGAACGGGGCCTTCGTCGCTCTCATCTTTGCATCGCTACCCCATCGACAACCTCAAGATACATCGGTCATTCATCCAGCAAATGAGCCCAGGTGGGCAAAACCTAGAAATCGTTCGTGCCATTGCCGCCCTCGGCGAAAGCCTGGGGATCAACGTCATTGCGGTGGGAGTCGAGGACCAGGATCGACTGGACGAGATTCGGTCGATGGGCGTTTCCCTGGCTCAAGGTTTCTACTTCTCTGCCCCCATGTCGGCCGATGAAGCCTCCAGTAGCTTGGCCGAAAGCCTGGACTGATCCTGGACATGAAAAAACCCCCAGAAAGGCTGGGGGTTTGGGGGTCATTCCGGTGGGTCGCGGTCGATTTTGTGTGTCGACTGCGACCTTGTCGACAGCCGCCTGTCGACAGCCACCTAGTAGACTTGCTCAGCGATCCAGGGCTCGCTTTTCCAGCAGGGAGAGAGCCTGCTCGGCGTCGATACCCGATTGCAGCTGAAGCGATTGGACTTCTCCCCAGGAACCGCCCTCGGAGACCCGATAGTAGACCGCTTCGCCGCCTTCACCGATCCAGGCGACCAAGGCCTCGCTGCCGTCTTGGGAAAGGAAGATCTGCGGGCTCGTAGCTCCGACCTCGGGAAGGTCCCACGTTGCGGTCTGGGTCACGGCCAAGTGATGGGATCGACCCTCTGAGCCACTGATTTCCAACAGCTGGGGCTCACCAGGGTTGGCGAGACCTGTTCGACCGATTTTGGCTCCGATCCAGATCACCCGGCCGCCCATTTTGGAGGACAAAGGCAGATCCGACGGGCCTTCTTCCATCAACTGGTCGAGGTAGGCCATGAGATCCTGCCGAATTAGCTCCAGACCCACGGAATGGAATTCATCGGCCATCTCGTCGATCGCCCTTTGAACTGCTGCGTAGGCCGCTATTGAGCCGGCATTCGGACCCAACGCGATCAGCTCGGCTCTGATGAGATCTGACAATCGGCTCAAGGCTTGGGGCAGCACTTCGATTTCCAGGCTGACGACCCTGCCCAACCGTGGATCCGAAAATCCGAGAATCACGACGTCTTTGTGAGGCCCCGCCTGCATTCGGATCAAGGCGTCCAGCGGGGACACCGTGCCCGTCCCGAAATTCTCTGCCGAAAGCAACGCGGAAAGATTCACCACCACGTCTGCATCGACAAAATTACCGTCTTCGAGGACCAAGGAGGCATAGCGTTTTTCCTTGGCCGATTGATGCTCTTCCCACCAGGATACGTGGAGCACAGTCCGCTCTCTGGCCTCTTCGCCTTCGCCGTGGGAATCGTGGGTCACCCGCAGCTTGGGCTCGCCTTTGGTCGCAAAGACTCCAGCGGTAATCTCCTGAACCTCACCGAATGCTTCGCCGTCAAAGGCCACCAATCGCAAAAGCGGGTGGACGCCGTTGATGCGTGCCTCCCACAGCAGGTAGCTGACCCCGGCTCGCTCGTCGGTAATCAGCCGCGCAGAACTCTCCGTCCAAGAAGACTCGGTCTGGGGCACGAGAAATCTGTTCAGCGATTCCCCGACAATACTGTCCAACGCCAAGACCGAAGCTTTGGGATCCGCCTCTCCCCCTTCGGGAAAAAGCTCGCCATAAAGGCCGTTCTGAATCTTGAGCAGCTCACCGTCGGCTCCGACCACGAAAGCCCCACCATCGGCATGAATCGGCGCTGTGCAAAGGGTCAGCGCCAAAAGTGCCAAGGCCGAAACCATCATAAAGCGATTGAGCACAATTCCATAAACTGGCAGCTCCACCGCTTCGACTAAATATTCGTTCTTGGGGATGTTCATGTTCAGGCCCTCAAGTTGACCACCTTGGCCATACTTACGACTGAAAGCAGAGCCGGGACTTCCTCTTGGTCAGGGAAGAAGCGTTGTTGAACTTTGGCGAAATAGCCGTAGGCCGCGTCGATGTCTCCACCGCTACGCTCGACTTCACCCATCATGAAGAGGGACATCTTGATTGCGTCTTGCTCGCCTGTTTCGTAAGCGAACGCCAACGCTTTTCTACCGTGGATCCAGGCCCGACGAACTTTCCCGAGTTCGAGATAACCTGCGCAAGTAAAGAGGTGGGCCCAGACCTGCATGGAGCGCATTTGGCGGGGACGAAGCCAGCGCAAGCAGCGGAACAGACGGGAGAAACCTTCTCGGACCTCACCCAACATGATCATGCAATATCCGAGATTGAATTGGGTCGGCACCGTCACATAGCTGAGCTGATCAGGGAGTAGAGCTAAGCCCTTCTCGTAGTGTTCACGGGCTTCCGAAAAGTAACTACCCGCCAAGAGGCTGTTGCCGATTTGGTTGTAGCTGGTTGCCAGATGCTCGGGACTGTCGGCAGCTCGAGCACGATCACGGGCGATGCGGCCGTAGAAAAGAGCCTTTTTGAATTCTTTCTTCAGCTCGTAGGCGTAACACAGATTGTACGCAGCCATGAAGCTGGTCATCACATCGTAATTGCGCATCAAAATGGAGCGTAGATCAGCGATGTGATCGCCCGGCTTACCTGTGGCCAACGCCAAAGCTGCCACGTTGCAACGTGCCATGGCAATCAGCTCTTCATCTCCGAGAGACTCGGCCAATCCCAAGGCATCCTGGACCAAAACCAAGGCTTCCTCGAAACGTCCGGCTTCGACCTCGATGCGGCTTTTGTCCCTGAGGGATTCGTACCGCTCGCGCAGTGTTGGTATTGGTATTTCGCTGGCCATCACTAAGGCTTGTTCCATGTGCTTCCCTGACTCTCCTCGACAGGCGGTACCGAAAATTCGGCGCACCGCTGAGATGTCGTGCTCAGGGGCGATCTCTATTGATCGCTCATGAGCTTACGACATATCGACAATCTACACAAAGATTTTCCTCCCATCACCCTCGGCTTGTCAACGGCGATCGGGCCAAACCTTCTGAATACATGGAACTTTCGGGCTTTCAGCGACGACGGCGTGGCCACTTCGCAAACGACTCCCCGACCCGCAGCAAAACACCGAGGATCGTGCCATCGACGGGTCCGACTTCGCGCAGAAAGATATGCGCCCGAAGCATTCTCGGGAGCAAGGCATCTCAACACCCGACGCCTCAGACTGAGGTTGCCTTAGCTGCCAAGCGGCCCGCTGCTGCTTCAATCCGCTCCAACATTCCCGAGATTTCGTCTTGTAGCTCGGCGACGGTGGGTTCGATCGGCGGATTGCTCGATAGCTCGGGCAACCCTACGCCACGCCAGATGTCTCGCTCAGGATCTTCAAGAAAGTCGACATCCAATCCGAGATCCCATCGCTCGAGCATCGGAATCAGTTCGTCTTTCCTCAGCAAGAGAGTCTTTCGAGTCGCTTCGTAGGCTCGCTCGACAACAGCTCGGCGGGACGAGAAGCTGAAAATGTTGGAGAAGAAGTCTTCGTAGTCGTCCGTGGGTGGCTCGATCAAGATGACGTCGGCGTTGGGATACCGAGTCTCGTAGGTCTGCATGCCTAGTCGCAGTCGGGAGTGAATGAGCGTCCTAACGGTCTGGGATAGAACCGAAGGCAGACCACTTCGGGTGACCTCGCCTGCGGGCAGCAAATTTTGCTGCTCAGCTTGGCGTGTATCTACCGGAACCAACGGGTTGATACAGAACACCAGCTCGGCACCCGCCTCCAGGGCCACCGACGCATGCATCGTCTTCAGCAAAATGCCGTCGACGTAATTGCGACCTTGAATTTTGACCGGCGGATACAAACCCGGCAACGCCGTTGAAGCTTGAACCGCTTTAGAAATCGGAACATAGGGCCAACCCAAGTGCCCGAAAAGCATGGACTCCCCGGACGCCAGGTCGGTAGCGACCACCGTCAGCTTGCTTTTAAGCTCGGTGAAGTCGTCGGTGCGCCCTTTGATCGAGAAGATCCTAGCCACGTAGTCACGGATTGGATCGTTGTCAAAGAGCCCCACCGGTACCGCCTGACCCAACACGGTCAAGGCGTCCAGCAATCGCTTTTCCCGCCGGCTGACGTAGTCGCGCAAAGCTATGGAGAGCAATTTTGGGGTTCGCAGCAATCTTCCGGCGAACTCCCCGACAGCCGGTTTGAAGAAGGTCTCCGGCACGAAGGGATGCTCGCCGGGCTCGTCTTTGACAACCGCACGAACCTGCTGCGCGGTGGACAGTCCGTTCGCCAGACAGGATGCCAGGAATGCCCCGGCGCTGACTCCGACGAAACAGCCGCAGTCTCGCAGGTCTAAACCCACGAGGGCTTCATCCAACGCCCGTAGCGCACCGATTTCATAGATGGCGCCACCAGGAGCGCCACCCGCCAGCGCGAGGCCGACAGGTGACGTCAAGGGTTCTTGATGCGGTCTACCGCTCATCGAGACAGGATCTCCCGTCTCAGTGGGTTGCGGAACCGGTCTTCGACGAGCGAGTCGTCGGTTTCTTCGCCGGGGTCGCGGCCGGCTTCGCGGCCGGTTTCAGGCTCTCAACCACTCGGGTGAGTTCCTCAACCCGCTGGGTCAAGGTCGAAATCTCTTCGCGGCTCGGCACTCCGAAACGCTTCAAAGCACCACTGACGACATCGTCGAGACGCTCCTCGACTTTGTCCCAGGTGGACTCGGCCTTCGATCGCGCGTCATGAACGGCTTCGGTCACGTCTTCTTTGGCATCGCCAAAGGCAACCTTGCCGCGGCTCTCAAAGTTCTCGCCCTTCTCAACCAAAGTCTTGAAGAGTTTGGAGCCTTCTTGCTCCGCCGCCGACAAAGCACCTAGTCCGGCTAGCCAAATCTTTTGTGCAGACTCTTTCATCTCAGCCGGAATCCGGTCTTTCATGTTGGCCTGCTCAGCGTTCTTTTCGTCGTTCTTGCTCATGTTCAGCTCCTGTTGTCAGATGGACTGCAATGCGGAATCATCTCGATTAGATGGAATCTAGTCCGGGATCCGCCGTGGTTATTTATGATTCGATTCAGCGTAAGGCTTCTACTTGTTTTCCGAGGATGGTCAAGCGATCGCTCAACTCTTCCACATCGCGGCGCGCCGGCGCGCCGAACCGATTGAGGGTTTTGGACATTCCGGCTTCGATTCGATCTTCGAATCGATCTCCCACCGATTTCACTCGGCCGGTGGCTTCCTGCCAACGTCGGCGCACGAGTTCCTCAGGGTGGCTCTCGATCGTCTCGCCTCGCCGGACAAAGTCCGAAAAGACTCTCCGGCCCATTTCATCGGCGATGCCGACGGCGCCCAAGCTTGCTAACCAGAGGTTGCGGCTTGCGGTTTTCACACCGTTTCCGATTCGGTCCATACCCTCGTTGAATTGCTCACGGGTGGTCATCTCAATTGCTCCTGAAAAGCCGTGCTCTTAAAAGCCGTGCTACTGAGAACCCTCGCCGGTCAGCGGTCGGGCCTCAGTCTTTTTGTTCTGATTTAGCCCCAGCCGCCGACTTCTTGGCGGTGGCGGAGGACTTTCGGGTAGTGGCTCGCTTTGCCGGAGCCTTTTTAGCCGGGGTCCGCTTGACCGGAGTTCGCCGTTTCGGAGCGGGTTGCTCCGCATCCGCACTCTGAGCTTCCAGCTCGTGCAAGGTGCTCTCGAGCTGCGAGAGGCGATCTCTCAGCTGTGACATTTCTTCACGCGCCCGACGAACTGGAGCCAAACGATCGATCGATCGCTGGACCAACTTGTCGACCTTGCCCTGAACCTGCTCCACACCGGAAGAAACCGCCCGCTCTCCAGCCCGAACGAGCTCGTGTAGCAGCTCGGTCGGCAAGAAGGACGTACCTCGCTTACCTTCGTCGAGAATGATCTGAGTCAGCACCTGAGCCGTCACATCTTCAGACGAAGCGTTATCGATCACCTGAATTTCCTGGCCGTCTCGAACCCAGCGGGCAATATCCTCGAGCGATATATAACGGCTTTCTTCGGTGTCGTAGAGCTTCCGACTTTCGTACCTTTTGATCACACGAATCATTGCTTTCTCCTAACGGTTGAGCCGATGGCGATAGGTCGGACCTCTTGGAAGAGTTCCTAACGAGTTCTGTTTTGCCGCCACGCGGCATCAACAGGAAAAATATACCGCACTGCGGCAAGAGTGTCAATAATTTTTCTGACGCGCTGCGGCAAGAACTTTAGCGAATCAGCAATTACACGAGCAACATTCTGGACAGCCGGTTGCCGAGTTTCGCCAAATCCTGCAAGCTGGTGGGCTCGTCAGGCTCTAGCGGCAAACCAATCAACTGCTGGTCGTCCGGCAAAAGCCTTCGGAGTTCGTCGAATCCTTGACGGTGGCTGCGACCCAACCACCCGAACAGTTCTTCGCCCGAGGCATAAGGGTTCTGCCCGGCTCCGTGCCATTCAGCACCCTCGATCTCGAAGTGCGGATGCAGCCGATTGACGATAATGGGTCCCAAGCGATGCCCACCTTCCTTCAACCGACGGGCAAAGAAGAGTGTGTCGGCAATTCTGGCTTCACCGGGACCGGTGACCAAGACGAAGAGCGCCTCTTTGGATGCGAGCATCTCGCGCACTTTTTCGGCCCGCTCCCGGAATCCTCCGAATAGAGGCTCAAAGGCCCTAAAGAACTCCGACATATCCCTCAGCAACTCCATTCCCACCACCCGGTCGAGGAAACCTTCCAGCCCTCGGCCTACGAAACCCATGCCCTTAGAGACCTTGAGCCGCCCTTTGCCGTCAAACCAAGGGCGAAGAGCAATCTTCAAGGCGCCACTATCCAAGAAACTGCTGACCCTCTGCGGCGCCTCGAGGAAATCAATCGCTTGGGAGGTCGGCGGAGTATCGAGAATGATTCGGCTGAAACGGCCCTCTTCGGCGACCTCATAGAGGCGCTCTACGGCCATATATTCCAAAATTCCGCCGAGATGACCGGCCAAGTGGCGGTAGTACGAATTCTCCAAGATGCGTCGCCTAGATTCTGGGTCCGGAGCATGGCGAGTCACCAATCGGTCAAAAGTTGCACCGGCATCCAACAGGCCGGCGTAAAGCTCTCCCCGAGCACCAGACACCTTTATCTCCTCATCCCCGTCGGCCTTTTCTACTCCGAGGGCATCCTTCAATCGTAAAGACGGGTCGAAAGTCATCACCAGATTGTCGACCCCGAATTCAGCCGAAGCCACCCCCATGGCGGCCGCGAGGGTCGTCTTGCCGACCCCCCCACCACCAACCACGATCACCAACGGGGACGAGTCTTTCCCCAGGTCCAGGCGCTGCCGCAGCTCAGTGGGCATGGCGTTGCTCCATCTCCGGTTTGGACAAGTCCGAAGCTCGGCCCAGTAGAGGTGCTAATTGCTCGATCAAGACGGAGGCTCTGGCTACCGGCAGCAAAGGTAGTTGAATGGCGGGCCCGTGCCACTCTCGGCGTATGCGGGCGAGTTCGCGCTCATTGACCGCCCGGCGTTGGCGCCACAGGTCTACGAGCCGTGCTCGCTCGCCGGTCAGGGAATCGTCGGGAGTGCCGGAAGCTTCCTCGGGCAAAGGCGGATAAATGCTGTTGACTACCAATAAGTCGGGGCCTCGGTTGAATTTCTGCTCGAGGTCTTCGCGCATCTCCAGGGCTTCCTGGACCGGCATTTCCTCGGCGGAGGTCACCATCACCACGGAAGTTGCTTCTGGATCTGAGGAAAAGTCGGCGATTTCCCCTGCCAGCTCGGAAAACGGACCTTCACCGATCGCCTCGGCATAGAGACGCGCTGCGGTTAGAAGGTAGATGCCGTGCCCGGTGGCCGGGGCGTCCAGAATGATGGTGTCAACTGTCGGGGCTTCCTTCGCGTCTCCGCGTACCAAACGCAAAGCATGCCCGAGGATCGCTATTTCCCGCAAGCCCGGTGCCCCTTCAACGAAGCGGTGGTAAACCGGGCTCTTGAGCACTCTCTGGACGAGCATTTCGATTTTGACTTGACGCCGAACGACCCAATCAACGACCTGGATTGGTTTTAGATTCTGTAACCACAGATGATCGTCGACCGGGCTGATCTCCCCTCCAGAAGGGGCGACGTCCAGGAGCTGGTGCAGGTTTTCTCGCGGATCCACCTCGAGCACCAGGGTCCGACGACCCATGGATGCAAGTACGCGCCCAAGGGCCGCGGTCACGGCGCTCTTGCCGACACCGCCTTTTCCGGTGACCACGATCAGCTTGCGCTTGGCCAAGCGTTCTATAGCTTCATGCATCGATTCGTTCATTCACTCGGTTCATTCACTCAAGTCGTAGTGGAAAAGTCGGCAAACAACCCTTGGGCACCGTCGAAGCCCAACCACAGGCCGAGCCCTATCAAGAGCGCCCCGCAGGCCAACAAAATCCGGCGATACCAAACGTCGGTCAGGGCCTGACGCCCGCCGGCGACACCAAGGGCTAGGAGCACCTTGCTACCGATCAGCCCCAAATAGAACAGAAAGAGGAATGCCGCTGCCCATTTCAACCCGGCACCCCGCTGTAGCTCGACCACCCTAGGAGCTCCGATTCCGGCCCAAAACAACCACGGATGCGGACTTAGGACATTCACGAGCGCGCCCGTCAGCAAGTCCTTAGCCGCGGAGCGCTCCGCGCTTTCGCTCACGTCCAAACGGGCATCTCTCGCATCCCGCCAAGTGTACGCTCCAAGAAAGACCACGAAGAGCCCGCCCAACAGAGATAATCCGTTTAGAGTCCAAGCGGGAATCGAGCTGGCCAGCCAGATGGCCGACATCACAATCGGTAGATCGGTGAGCAATGGAGTCACCGCCACCCTCATCCCAGCCGCCGCGCCCCGCTGTAAAGTCGCGGTCAGAACCAACGTGAGCAAAGGCCCAGGGCTGAAACCTGCGGCGAGCCCCAATCCAAGGCCGATGATGAGTATCTCCATCGAAGATGCTGCTCCGCCTAGAAGGGGTCTTGAGATCGAGGATTCGCAAACGTGGATCGAGGTATTGAGTGAGGCGCTCTAAGACTTCGCCGCAGTGCGGCGAAACGCCGAGATGGTACCACAATCGCCGCTCCGCGGCGAACCTGGCCGCGGAAAGCCCTGACATCGACGTGTGGCTCCGAAGTCCAGCTATGGGCCGGCATCGGAAGGCACCCCACAGGACCAGAAATCTTGAGCTTTGGTATATACTTTTTCCGTTCGGACGCGCCACGTTCGGAGGAACCTCGACTTCCACGACGGACTTCCCTGAAGAAGATTCGTCACTGCTGAAGGAGCTCATCCCGTGACCCATATCATCGCCGAGCCATGTATCGGCGTTAAAGACACCGCCTGCGTCGATGTATGTCCAGTGGACTGCATTTATGGTGCAGATGAAGACTGGAAACAGCTGTACATTCAGCCGGAAGAATGCATCGATTGTGGACTCTGCGTCGACGCATGCCCGGTTGAGGCCATCTTCCCCGAGGAAGAGATGCCCGAGAAATGGGCAGCATTTACAGCCGAAAATTACACCCATTTCGATCTCGATCCGCCGGACTGAGATCAACCTGCCTTTTTCAGGATTGGCCAGGTCGTCAACAGGCTGTGGCAACCCAGCCCTCTAGGAGCGCATTGCGCTCCTTTTTCTTTTCAATGCGAGTCCGATCGGCCGAGCAACCTATCTGCGGCACCCGGATTAGGCTGAAGGTCCACTTGCCCAGCCAGACCTGCATCCACTTCGATCCGTCCCACGGATCTCGGCCAAGGCCGCCGGCGAAAAGCGAAGAGAGATAGGGACTCAGATGCGACGGCGTCGACTCTCAGCCCGATCTTTCGTGGATCGCCTGACAGGCTGTACCGGCCGGCCAAGTCCAACAACCGCTCCCGCCAATACGTGTTCAGGTTCGCATCTGCGGCCAACTCCTGTGCCGCTTCGACCAACAGACCGTCGGTCTCAGACCAAGCCGTTGCCGAGACCAGCAAGGGTTCCAAAGCTAAGGCCAGAGTTGCCCATTGGAGCCTTTCCCGCTTGGCCAAGGAACTCATCGCCAGACGAAAAGGTGCCGGTGCACCAAACGGATCCAACTCGGAGGATCGTCTCCAAGACTGGATCCTCAATCTCTCGTCGGTCTGTTGATCTCCCGCCGTCAGCCAAAACATCCCAAGCCCACGCGCACTTTCAGCGGCTTGCAGTGCCATTAGGGGATCCGAGATCTCCTGTGCCAACTGCCAAGCATAGAGCGGGTGCCGGGTATCTAATCCATGGGCTCGCTCGAGCGCCGCAACCCGGCCGTGCTCGGAAGTCAACGCTTGGTCATAGAATCTATGGGCCAAATCTCGACGCCCTTGCCAAACCACCAGAATCGCCACGAACACCCAGACGACGATTCTCGCCGCCGCTTGCCTATCCCATCCGTCGACCTCAGGCGGTCGAGGTCGCCGAAGCCTTCCCGGCGATCCGAGCACAAGGACTGCGAAACACGGCATCACGGCCATCGGCAAAGCCGGAACATCGAGGGGGAAACCAGCCAGGCTGAAGAACCCAATCCCTAGCCCTCCAACGGCAGCACAAGCAAAAAGAGAACCGTGAAGAGAAGAAAAGTTGCCGAGCCGCGGGAATACATCGGAAAACAGGACACCCACAAGCAGCACGGCACCCAAACAGCCCAACATCCCAAGCTCATACAGCAACTGTAAGGGTAGGCAGTGAAGATCCGCCACCACCTGGCCCGGAGGGTTGATTCCAGGTATCGGGTCCATAAACTCGGCAATGTTCCAATGGCCGGCTCCAGGTCCCCACCCCCACCACGGGCCGGCTTTGAACCCCTGCCACCCCGCCAGCCAATAGGTCGACCTAGCCTGCAACGAGAGGTCAGCCCCGGAAAACACTGACCACAGTCGGTCCGCTTGAAACCAAAGCAGCGCCACCACCAGAAGCAGACCTGTGGCTAGAATCCAAAGAGCCGAAGCCCACGACGGACGAGCAGGACCGCGCGAGCACAACAGCACCGCAGCCGACACCAGGGCAACCGACACCATGGCAACCAACACCAACGCTCCAGCCAAGGACCCTGTTGCAATCAACGCTACAGCACCCAACGCTACAGAAACCCCCGTGAGGATTCGATCTAGGACGGGATGGCTCGACGCCGAAGGAAACCAAAGGGCAGACGCCATCGCGATCAACGGAATCAGGAAAGCGGCCAATAGATTGTGGTGCCCTAATGGCATGGCAGCGGGCCCCTGAGCCGGCCAACCACGGGCGATTAAAGCCCAAGCCGACACCGCCAAGAGCACCGCTGCCAAACCGCGAAGACCCCAGATCAAGGCTTCGGCTCGACGCCAGCAGGACGCCATCCAAAACGGTAGTGCCAGCCACGCGGGCAATAAGGCAAGACCCGTCCAGCCGGCTCGGGGAACCGGTGAAAGCAAGTTGGATCCGACCAACATCGAAGCGCCTAAGGCTGCCACGATCCAGGCTCTCGCTGAGAGTCGAGGTCTCGACTCCGGTGACCGTATGACTGAGATCAAGACCATGAGCAGCAAGAGGTGCCCGACAATTGCCCGATCCGCGTGGGCTGCTCCAGGGAAGGTCCCGAGCTGGAAGGCAAACACCATAAGCAAACCGGCTGGAAGCAAGCCCAGAGTTATAGCTCGGTGGGCCGCCGGTCCGGCAGCGGTAGGTTCGTCGGCCTCGGTTGCGGGAGTTTCAGAGCACACCATCGACGCATTGTACGCCGCCGATACCATCCACGCCGCCGATGCTTCGGCGTTTACCCCGACCACTTCCTGCGATAATGTTCCGGGACGGCGACCTTCGCCTCCCACCGAACTCTCGCGTCCCCCGCCCCAGCCGGGCCGAGACAGCCGAGCCACCGCCGGCGACCTAATCCCGCGGCCCAGGCACTCAGACTCTCTCTGACCGAGACCTATAAGATCGCAACTTATGCCCCTTGAGGAGCTTTTCCATGGATACGACTGAAATCAGCGCCTTGCTCACCGAACTCGGCCTGGAAGCCGAGAACCCCGGCGCCTTTGACGGCACCTGGCTCGACACCCAGGGTGAGTGGCTCGAAAGCATCAATCCCACCACCGGCGAGGTGATCGCCAAGGTCCGCCAAGCTACCCCTGATGACTACGAAAAAGTTGCCGCCCGCAACGTCGAAGCGTTCAAAGCGTGGCGCGAATGGCCCGCACCCAAACGGGGTGAGATCGTGCGCCAAATCGGTGATGCCCTGCGCGAATTCAAAGATCCTCTTGGTCAGCTGGTGACCCTGGAGATGGGCAAGATCTACTCCGAAGGATTGGGCGAGGTCCAGGAGATGATCGACATGGCCGATCTGGCGGTGGGCATGTCGCGCCAACTTTTCGGCAAAACGATGCATTCGGAGCGTTATCAGCACCGGATGTACGAGCAATGGCACCCCCTCGGCCCAGTGGGTATCATCACCGCCTTCAACTTCCCAGTGGCCGTTTGGGCTTGGAATGCCTGCGTCGCCGCGGTTTGCGGTGATTCGATGATTTGGAAGCCGTCCGAGGTGACTCCCCTCACCGCGATCGCCACCACCAAAATCGCCCAGGCCGTGCTCGAAGAAAACGACGCGCCGCCCATTTTCGGGCTGGCGGTCGGCGGACGCGACATCGGCGAGATCATGACCGCAGACAGCCGTTTGCCCCTGATCTCCGCCACGGGTTCCGTGCGCATGGGCCGCGCCGTCGGCCAAGTTGTGGCTGGACGAATGGCCCGCTCCCTGTTGGAACTCGGTGGCAACAATGGCCTGATCGTCATGGACGATGCCGACCTCGACTTGGCGTTCGCAGGTATCCTCTTCGGCTCCGTGGGCACGGCCGGCCAACGCTGCACCACCACCCGTCGACTGTTCCTGCACAAGGACATTGCCGGCCGGCTGATCGAGCGCTTGACCAAAGCCTACCCGACCATCCGCATCGGTGATCCCATGGATGAGAACACGTTGATGGGACCGGTAATTCACCAAAAAGCTATCGACGACATGATGGCCGCTATCGAAACCGCCAAGCAGCAAGGCGGTGAGGTCCTGGTCGGCGGCAAGCGCATCGACCGACCCGGATACTTCGTCGAGCCGACGATCATCAAAGTTCCGACACAGGTGCCGATTACCTGCGACGAGACCTTCGCTCCGATCCTCTACGTGATGGAGTTTGAGAATCTCGACGAGGTCATTGAAATGCACAACGCCGTGCCCCAAGGCCTTTCATCCTCGATCTTCACCAACAGCATGCGCACCGCCGAGCGATTCCTTTCCCACGCGGGCTCTGACTGCGGCATCGCCAACGTCAATATCGGTACCTCTGGGGCCGAGATCGGTGGCGCGTTTGGCGGCGAAAAGGAAACCGGTGGCGGCCGTGAGGCGGGTTCGGACTCCTGGAAGGCGTATATGCGCCGGCAGACCAACACCTTGAATTGGAGCACCGAGTTGCCCTTGGCTCAGGGCGTCGAATTCGATCTCTGATTCGACCGCCTCCGCTCCCGTACTGCTCGGTGCGCAGCAACCCCGATCGGCATCCCGTGCCGTCGGGGTTTTTTCTTCGTTTGAGCTATCCTACGGGCTACCCCAACCCCCACCGCCGGGTGTTTCGATGACGAGTCGATCACCCGGTCCGAGTTCTGCGCGGGTCATGCCTTCGAGCCGCTCTACGGTGCCGTCAGCGCGCACGATCCGCTGCTCACCCCGGGCGCCGCTACCACCTCCCGCCTGTCCGTATGGGGCCTCGACTCGGTGCTGGGAGAGGATCGACACCTGGACCTTTTGATCGAAGACCAGCTCCCTCACAACCCCGTCCCCTCCCCGAAATAGGCCGTGCCCACCGGATCCCCGACGGATCTCGAAGCGGTCCAAGCGAACCGGATATCGACGTTCCAAGACCTCTGGATCGGTGATGCGGGTATTGGTCATGTGGGTGTGAACGGCACTCTCCCCCTCGTGGTCGGGCCCGGCACCCGCCCCACCGCAGAGGGTCTCGTAGTAGCCGAAACTTTCGTCGCCGAAGAGTAGGTTGTTCATCGTCCCTTGGCTACAGGCTTGAAGCTCCAGGGCCTGAAGCAGGGTATCCACCAATCGCTGGCTGGTTTCCACATTGCCGCCGACCACCGCCGGACACTTCCATGGATCCGGGTCCCATACCGGCGACAAAAAGCAGCCCTCGGGAATCACCAAATCCACGGGCTCCAACAAACCTTCGTTGAGGGGCAGGTCTTCCTCCACCAACCAACGCAAAACGTAGAGCACCACACTGCGGACGATCGCCGGGGTGGCATTTAGATTTCCTGCATGCACCGGATCCGTGCCGGTGAAATCGACCCGCGGACGGGCCGAAGTCAAATCTAGGGTGACTTGAATTTTCGTGCCGTCGTCCAAATATTGGACCGCCGACCGGATCTTCGAGCTTTCGGGCAAGCCCTGCAAGGCCTGGAGAGCCTTTCGGGCGGCCAGCTCCCGCAGCTGGTCCATGTAATACGAAACCTTGGCCGGCCCCGAACTCGCCACAAGGTCGGCCAAAGCCTTCGCCCCCCTGGCACTCGCCGCCAACGCGGCATCTAAATCCGCGAGATTCTCGTCGACGGATCGTGAGGGAAATGCCCCTTCGGTCAACAATGCCCGAAGTGCCTCCCGTCGCACTTTACCGTCGCGCGCGAAGAGGGTTGGCGGAATAACGGCTCCCTCCTCGGCCAGACAGCACGCGTCCGGGGGCATGGAACCTGGACGGGTGCCACCGATTTCGGCGTGATGGGAACGGCTGGCTACATAGCCCACCAAATGCGCATCCCGATCATAGACCGGCGTGACCAGGGTCACGTCGGGCAAATGGGAACCACCGAATCCGGGATGGTTCGTCACCCAAGAGTCGCCGGGGCGCATATCTACTTCTTCGGTCATTCGACGCACACACAGCCCCAGAGCTCCAAGATGGACTGGAATGTGAGGCGCGTTCACCACCAGCCGCCCCTTGGCGTCGAGCAATGCACAAGAAAAGTCTAGGCGCTCTCTGACGTTGGTCGAGAGAGCTGTCCGTTGCAACATCTCTCCCATCTCGCCGGCGATCGAGCCGAATCGATGGGTGAAAAGCTCAAGCTCAATCGCTTCAAAAGCGGTGGGTGTCGGGGGGCTCGGCATGTCGTACTCCTGCCACTGCGTGGGTAGATCCAGTAAGATAACCGGAAAATGCCACTAACTGCACCGGGGGACGGATTGAAGCTCACTTGCAGCAAGTGCAGCCATCGAATTGAAATCGAGCAAGTCGCTCTGCAGGGCGACAGGCCCAGGGTCCAATGCCCTCAATGCGGAGCTCGGTATCGTCTTAGGGCCAAGGCCGGGTCACCGCCGGTCAGTCAGATCCAAACCGCATCCGATCTCAAGGCACGAACCACACCCTCGATGGCGGTGCCACCTCCCGCGCCGCCGGCAACCTCCGTGCCCCCAACTTCCCTACCGCAGACGTCTCTACCGCAAACATCCCCGGCCCTCTCTGCCGACGCCCCGACCATCAGGACGCCGTCGATGGCAGCTCCTGCCGCCGCCACGCCAGGCGCCACTGGGTTGCCCATCGACCCTTCCGACGACCAAACCTTGATTTCTACAGGTGCCGGCAGGAGCCTTCAACCCGCCCCTTCCCACTCCGACGTCGGCGGCAGCCCAAGCGGCGGATACGCCGGTGTTGGGCACGGCGGCTCAACGGGATCGAGAATCGGCCCATCACCGCCGATTTTCAACCCCGGTGATCACGTCGCCAATCGCTACCGAATCGTACGGTTCATCGCCCAAGGAGGCATGGGTGAGGTGTACGAGGCGGAGGATCTCGAGCTACGTCAAGAAGTGGCTCTGAAGACCGTCAGCACCCACCTCGGTGAGGAAGCCGGCGCTGTTGACCGATTCAAACGAGAAATCGCTTTGGCTCGCCGGGTCACCCATCCCAACGTCTGTCGTATCTTCGATTTGGGCCAACATCTCCATGAGCCTTCTTCCCCTCCCGAAGGTGGTTTGCCTCCGGCACCGATCGTTTTTCTCTCCATGGAGCTGCTGCGTGGCGAAACGTTGGCCCAACGATTGCGCAGCTGCTCGCGCTTACAGCCGTCGGAAGCCAAACCCCTGGTGGAGCAAATGGCAGAAGCCCTGCATGCAGCCCACAGCGCCCGGGTCGTGCACAGAGATTTCAAGAGCGAAAACGTGTTCTTGGTGCCCGAGAACGACCCCGAAACCGGTGGCGCCAGAATCCGAGTCGTAGTGACCGACTTCGGCATTGCTCGGGGAAGTGATGCTTCAGATCGATTCGCAGCTCAGGTCACGGGATTGGGAATCGTCGGCACCCCCGCGTATATGGCCCCCGAGCAAGTCAGAAACGACCCGGCGATCACCCCCGCTGCCGATATCTACGCGCTCGGCATCGTGATCTACGAGATGGTCACGGGCAAGCTTCCATTCGAAAGCACCAATCCCCTGACCACTGCGGTGAAACGCCTCCAGGAGGAGCCCCAGCCACCGCACGTCCACGTTCCGGACCTTCCCGCCTATTGGGAACGGGCGATTCTCAAATGCCTGCAGCTCAAACCCGAGGATCGGTTCGCCTCGGTGCTCGACGTGGCGGAAGCGCTCAAACCACCGCAAAGGCGCCGGCTCTCTCCGGAGCCGTCGAGCAAACCGGCTTCCCCCCCAGCTCCAGCACAAGGAATCTCAGCGGTAACAGAGGCACACCCAAAGTCCAAAGCCTCTCTACCGAGCGCTAAGCCCGCGGCATCGCCCCATGAGTTCCCGGGCCCTCCCCCTTCTGCCGCAGCGGACCGGCGAGCTCCGATCTTGATCGCTGTTTTGCTCGTCGTTTTGGCGATTTCAGGGGTCCTGTGGTGGAACAATCGAGAAACGCTCGACCCCGGTCGAGTCAAGCTCCGACGTGCCATCGCCGTCTGGGGATTCGACAACGTCACGGGACGTGAGGAATCCGCTTGGATAGGAACCGCCCTATTGGAAATGGTCTCCACGGAGCTGGCCAAAAGCCGCGACCTCCGAGGCGTCTCGAGCCAAGAGATGGCAGAAGCCAGGCGCCAGCTCGCGTGGACCCAGGGCGAGCCGAGCGCTAAAAAACTGGAAGCAATTCGACGCCTCACGGGCTCCGATTTCGTCGTCTCCGGCTCCTTCGTCAGCTTGCCCGGCAGCGAAGCCGACGCGAAACTGCGCTTGGACTTTCGGCTTCAAGACGCCACCCGGGGCGGCACGTTGGCGCAATTCTCAAAGGAAGGCTCCACCAGCGATTTATTCGCCATGGTCTCTGAACTCGGCGGCGAGCTGCTGAGCGAATTGGGCAGCTCCGGATTGGCGGACGGCGACTCCGGACTGCCTCGAAATACCCAAGCGGCAAAGCTCTACGCCGAAGCCCTGACTGCCCTGCGTGAATTCCAAGCCGAAGAGGCCCGGGACCTGTTGGAGCAAGCCACTCAGCTCGAGCCGGACAATCCGTTGGTGCATTCCGCCTTGAGTTCCGCTTGGGGCGCGCTCGGATTCAAAAAACAGGCAGCCAAAGCCGCAGAACGGGCCTTCAACCTCAGTTCGGGCCTACCTCAGGAAGAGCGCTTGGTGATCGAAGGGCGCTATCGGGAAATGCGCTCCCAAGGGTCTGCCGCCCGCGACGTCTACAGGACCCTCTGGCAGGCCTTTCCCGATCAGCTCGACTATGGATTGGCTTTGGTATCGGCCCAGCTGGCCGCCCATGATCCCCAAGCAGCCTTGCTGACCATCGATCAACTCCGTCGGCTGCCCCCTCCATTGTCCGACGATCCACGAATCGACCTCAGGGAAGCGACTGCGGCAGGAACCGTTTCCCAAATCGAGCGCCAAGCCACCGCAGCCGGACGGGCCGTGGCCAAGGCGGAAATCAGCGGCTCGCAATTGATCTTGGCCAGAGCTTTGCTTTCACGATCCCAGGCGGAGCGATTGATGGGTCGGCCCGACGAGGCTGCCAAGAGCGCCGCACGGGCTCGCCAAGCTTTCGAGGATCTCTCCCACACACCGGGACAAGCCAATGCCCTAAGCGCCCTGGCCGCAGCCCAGCTAGACCAAGGATTGGCGGAGCCCGCAGCCGAGGGATATCACTCCGCGCTCGAAATCCATCGGGAACTCGGCAACCGGGGTGGTCAAGCTGCGACCCTCAACAATTTGGCGGTGATTCGCAAACGGGCCGGTGATCTCGACGGCGCCGAAGACCTCTACCGCGAGACCGAGGCCATCTACCGCGAGGTGGGTGATGCCCGCGGCATGGCGCTGACGGTCAACAACCGGGCGGTGATCTTGGTGGATCGGGACCAGCTTTCCGAAGCCTTGACCATGTTTGAAGGTGCCCAACAGACCTGGGAAAAGATGGGTGGACCGGCGAAAGCTTATGCCCTCAACAATATCGCTGAGGTCTATCGGCTTCAGGGACAGCTCGCCAAGAGCTTGGAAAACCACAATGAGGCCTTGCGTTTACGTCGAGCGGCGGGCCTCAAGCTCGACATGGTGATCTCTCAGGCCAACCTCGGAGCGTTACACCTGATGCGGGGCGACTTAGATGCTTCGTCTAACGCCCTGGATGAAGCCCTGAAGCTGGCGAAACAAACCGGAGATCCCACTGCTACGGCGCTGGTGCATTTCTACACCGGGGATCTTCATCGTGAGGCCGGTGACTTGGAATCCGCCCAAGGCTCACACCAACAGGCCTACGACCTACGGTCCGACCTCGGCCAAAGCGGTCTCCTGACCTCTAGCCGCATCGGCCTCGCCAGAGTCGCCGCGGAGCTTAAGAGCTACGACGAAGCGGCGAGACTTGCCTCTCAGGCTCGAATTTCATGCCAATTGGACGATCGGCCCGCCGAGGAAATCGCAGCCGCAACGATTCTCGCCGAATCCCTGGACCAACTCGGTCGCGGGTCCGAAGTTGACACCGTGCTGGAAGAAACGAAACCCCTCGCGATTGAATCCCAACAGCCGATGGTGCGCATAGCTTTCGAGCGTATGGAAGCTCTTTTAGAGCCACAGACCGAGCCAGAAACCAGATTGGCGCGGCTTGACAGCCTCGCTGCCGAGGCCCAAGCCTTAGGATTCGTTTCGTTGGAGCTGGAGCTCAGGACCGATTGGGGCGAAATCGCCGTCGAGTTCCTTCCGGAAGAGGCCCGAAAGAAGCTCATAGGAGCCCGTGACGAAGCCGAAAGACGTGGTTTCGGAAGAATCGCGGAACGGGCATCGCTCGTGCTCGACGAGTTTCTCTAAGCCGGATGGCGCCCACAGACGCAACAACGCCCTTCCAAGGAATCTCGGAAGGGCGTTGAATTTAGACCTAGAAAAAAGCCCGGGGCTAAGTTGCTGGAAGCAGATCCAAGACGTCCCGATAGGCCAGATTCTGGGACTCTGCAACGGGGACACAGGTGATGTGCCCTTTGTAGGTGTTGACCCCATCCCGAAGATGGGCATCTTCCCTCACCGCACGCTCGGCTCCCTTACCCGCCAACGCCAGCGCATAAGGCAGTGTCGAATTCGTCAAGGCCAAAGTTGAGGTTCGAGGCACTGCGCCGGGCATGTTGGCAACGCAGTAGTGCACGATGCCCTCTTCGATGAAGACCGGATCCGAGTGGGTGGTAGCCCGTGTGGTTTCGAAGCATCCACCTTGGTCCACCGCCACGTCCACCAACACGGAGCCCTTCTTCATCAACTTCAACATGTCGCGGGTGATGAGCTTGGGAGCTGAGCGTCCGGGGATCAGGACTGCGCCGATCACCAAATCGGCGGTCGGCAGGCAAGCCTCCAGGTTATAGGGGTTGCTGAGAATGGTCGTCACAGTGCCGCCAAAAATGTCATCGAGTTCGCGCATGCGGTCCGGGTTGGTTTCCAGAACCGTAACGCGGGCACGCATGCCATGGGCAATCTTGATCGCATTCAGCCCCACGATTCCACCACCGATGACCACCACCTCTGCGGGCGGCACACCCGGCACACCTGAAATCAGGACCCCACACCCTCCGTGGGGCGCCTGCATGTGGGTCGCGCCCACCAGAACCGACATCCGGCCTGCCACTTCAGACATGGGAGCCAGCAAGGGCAAACCACCCCGTCGATCGGTGATGGTTTCGTAGGCGATGCCAGTGATCTTTCTCTCACACAACACCTCTGTCAGCCGAGGCAAAGGTGCTAGATGCAAATAGGTGAACAGGGTCTGCCCTTCGCGCATGCGCGGATACTCGGGCTCGATCGGTTCCTTGACCTTAATCACCATATCGGCCGAGCCCCACACGTGATCGGCATCGCGCCCGATCGTGGCGCCGGCGCCGACAAACTCCTCGTCTTCGAAACCGCTACCAACTCCGGCCGAGGTTTCGACCATCACTTCGTGACCGGCTTCGACCAACGAGCGACAGCCCGCCGGGGTCATTCCGACACGAAATTCGTTATCTTTCAGCTCTTTGGGTATGCCGATCTTCACGTTCCGGTCGTCCTATCTATTTGCCGCCGGAGCCAGATCGGGCGGTGGAATTACTTTGGGTGGCGGTGGGTTTATTAGAGCCGGCAGCGGCAGTAGGTTCGGGCTTACCAGAAGGCTCTTTTGCCTTACCGGAGATCTTTCCATCGTTTTTGGGCGTGGACTTTTGGGGAGTGGCCTGCGGATGGCTCATATCCACTTTGCCCTGGAAGAATGCACCCTCGGCGATTGGCACGCTGGGAGCCACAATGTCACCCTCCAAACGACCCGAAGCCAAGACCTCAACCCGTTCCTTGCCATGAATGTTGCCGAAAACCTTGCCGCCGACGCGAACCGCTACGGCATGGATCGTACCTCGGACCGTACCTTCGCTGCCGACGACCACCAGGCTGTCGAGTCGAATTTCACCTTCAACGACGCCGTCTATCACCAATTGAGCGTCACCGGTGATTTCGCCGATAACTTTCGTTCCCCGGGCAATGTGGGTATTACCGGAGCCTGGGGTCGGTGCGGGATCCCGCCGAACGGGTGGTCTAGGACTGGGGCTGGGCGATGGGGACACGGGCGAGGGTTGGGGCGCCGACGGAGTCTCCCGCCCCTTCCGAAAGATACTCATCAATTCTCCTCAAGAGAAGCGCGAACTTCTCGATTGTAGGATTCTGACGGGCGGTCCAGAGGCCTGGATCCGACGGGGAAGCACCAAATTTGGAGCGGGCAACGGGACTCGAACCCGCGACATCAAGCTTGGGAAGCTTGCACTCTACCAACTGAGTTATGCCCGCTCAAAGCTCTCTTACGGTCGTGCAGCCAACCTCTCGACCCGTAAAAGCTCCGAATCCTTCGGTGGCGCTCGACTCGAAGAAACTTAGCCCACACGACGTCGTCGGTCAAGTACATCCAGAGATGCGCGCTCGTTAGATTTGGCTGAGCTACGGGGCATTACCTTGCGATTCCCGACGGTAAGGCTATACTGGAACACTATGACGCATTCCGATGATCGCTCCCCGAGCGAAAAGACCCTCTCGGATCAGCTACCGGCATCGCACGCTGAGGACCGGACCAGCTCGACTGCGTTGCCGTTTCTTCCTGAAGGGGATCTTTCTGAAGCCGACGTTCGGCACATCCTGAGAGGCGCCGATTCCGAGCAACGTCACCTCTTGATCGCTGAATTGATCTCCTACGCGCCGTGGGAAGAAATCTGGGCATACCTCGATCCGGACGAACTCCTTGCCGTGCTTCCCGAGTTGGACCTTCCAGACTCCCTAGCCACGGCTTGGCGACGTTTCTTATCCCGATCTCAGCCATAAGCCGATCGACCATGGCCGACTACCGGAGCAACGGCCGCCTCCCTTTCGAGTGGCGGCCGTTTGTGCGTCTGGTGTTTTCGGCCCGTGGATCAGCCGGCACAGGTCCGACATTTCAACAGGTCAGCAGGGTCAGTCGCCGCCCATCACCATATTGCCGATGCTTCCGAGCACCGAGCCCTCGCCCACGGACTTGCCGCCCCCTTGGGGCGCGGCCGCGAAGACCTTGCTCGCCAATCGGCTGAACGGCAAGGACTGAATCCAAACGGAACCCGGGCCGGTGAGTGCGGCATAGAACACACCTTCACCACCGAAGACCCAAGACTTCACACCCTTGATCATCTTGATGTCGTAGGACACCGTCGGCTCGAAGCCGACCAAACAGCCGGTGTCCAAACGCAGGGTCTCTCCGTGGGCCAGGGTCTTCTTCATCACCGCGCCACCCGCGTGCATGAAGGCTTTGCCGTCACCCTCGAGCTTCTGAAGAATGAACCCTTCACCGCCGAACAATCCGGTACCGAGCTTGCGCTGCAACGCGATGCCCACCGAGACGCCCTTGGCCGCACACAGGAAGGCGTCTTTCTGGCAAATCAGTTGATGTCCATGCTCTTTCAGATCCACCGGAATAATGCTGCCGGGATAGGGTGCGGCGAAGGCCACTTTCGATCGCCCGCTACCACTGTTTCCAAACAGGGTCATGAAGAGAGATTCGCCGGTCAGCACCCGTTTGGCTGCGGAGCCGAGCATGCCCATCAACCCGCCGCCACCCTGTTTGGAGCCGTCACCGAAGATGGTCTCCATTTCGATACCCGGATCCATGTACATGAAGGCTCCCGCTTCAGCAATACAGGCTTCCTGAGGATCGAGGGTGATCTCTACGAATTGCATCTCCTCGCCGAAAATCTCGAAGTCGATCTCGTGGGAACTTTGACCGGCGGGCGCATAGGTTGCGCCACCGGCAGCCGGCGCCGACGCCATCGCCGGCGCGGCAGATACAGCAGTCGGGGCAGGGGCAAACGCCGCCTCGAATTCCGCCCGATTGCCGGCAGGCTCCCAATTGTCCATACCCTGGGTGAAGATATAGGTGTCACGGCTCAGCTCGCCGCTTTGAAACCTGGGGGTCAACTCTTCCAAACTGAACGGACCCTGCTGCTGACCGTCGACAGCGGTATACCAAACCTTGTCACTCATCTCTTTCTCCTAAGAGCTCGACCGGGAGGGGGTTGTGATCGACCTCAGAATGTTGTTTTATGGCTTCGCCTGATGCTGTTTATGGCTTAACCCTTAGGGCAAGGGAGCCATCGCCTGTGTTCACGAGCTGTGCTGGATACGCGCGGCTGCAATCAAAGAAATCAGCAGCGGCAGTCTATCGATCCGGGGAGACCCCGACAACCGTCTTCCAGGCCCACAGAATGCCGTTTCTCTGGAGGATCTTTCATGACTAGTCGGCGAGTCTCCGATCCTGACCTCGACTCGAGTTCTACGCCTCAGAGCATCTTCCATTCGACGGTTTCCTTGCTCGAAGAGCTGACCGCTATCTCCTCACCCAGCGGCGACCGCCAAGGGCTCGAAAAGGCAATGGCCCGCTATGGCCGAGCACTCTCGGATCGCGACCTGCAGGTTGAAATTCGAAGCTTGCCAGACTCCCTAGGACAAGACTTGCCGGTGCTCACAGCACGATTCGCCGATAGCGCGGCCCAACAAGACCTCCTCTTGGTTGGGCATATGGACACCGTGCTACCGGCTATCGCCCCTAGGCGAGAAGGAAACCGGCTTTGGGCGACGGGTGCCGTGGACATGAAGGGCGGGCTGGCGTGTCTGGTCGGTGCTCTCGATCTTTTGCGGGCCCAAGGTCGCAGCATTCCCAAGGACTTGACCGTCGTGGTCGTGCCCGATGAAGAAGTGGCTGGGCATTTGTCTCGGCTCATGATGCGAGAGCGTGGCCGCCGGGCTCGGGGCTTATGGGTGCTCGAACCCGGCCAGCCCCTCGCCGAGGTAATCGATTCGCCGAGGAAACTACACGGCAAAGAAAAAGAGGGTGAAACTCTCGTCATCGGCCGCCGCGGGTTGATCACCTGGGCCTTGGACGTTAAGGGACGTTCAGCCCACGCCGGGAACGGTTTTTGGTCTGGCCGCTCGGCGCTCGTCGCAGCCTCCCGTTGGTGTCTACAAGCCGCAGAGATGTCAGTCCCGGGCCGTGGAATGACAATCAATCCCGGACGGTTGGTGGCGGGCGAAGCGGGTTTCGTCGAGCAGCTCGCCGCCCACTCCGATCTCCTATTCTCCCCACGACAAACCAATGTCGTGCCCGACAGAGCCCGTGTTGAAGGCGAAGCCAGGTTCGTAACCGCCGCAGAAGGCCGACAGCTCGGCGAACGCTTGGCGGTTCTCGCGGCCGAAGTTGGGAAGTCGCACGATGTCAAAGTCGACTTTGGGGTCCTGGAGCAAGTCCCACCGCTACCTCCCCTTGAGCCGAGCCGTCAATGGGCACGGTTGGCGATCGAGTTGGCCCGAAAAAAAGGGTGGCATTTGGAAGCGGAGGAGGATCGCCGGGGCATTTCTTTCCCCAACATGTTGGAGGATCCGTCGTCCGTGCCGACCCTCGACGGTCTCGGCCCCGTGGGAGGAGGCATGCACACCCGAGAAGAATTTGTCGACCTCAGATCCCTCGACCGGCGAATCAGCTGGCTCGCCGACCTCCTAGAGGCCGACGCGCAAACCCTCAGGAACAATTGAACGAGAGAATCCTGGACTCGGGCTTTAGTTCTGGTCCATCCAGAAATGGGATTTTCCGATGAACCAAGGCCGGATGGATCGAGGACGGAAGCGAGCGTGTCTGAGCGATACACCCGAAGCATCGGTATAAGTCCCTACTCTTCAGCAATTTATCGCGGCATTTCGGCGGTGGCGCGAGTTCGGAGCGACGCCCGCAGGCCATCCGGCCGACCGCACCGAGCCAAATCTGGACGGAACCTAGTTATAGTTAGTCAGCTGCGGTGAAGGCCGACCGGCAAGGCTAGCTCATAGGCCTGCCGATAACGGGCGGCCACGGATTGCCAGCTGAGCTCGGACACCGCTCTCCGCCGCCCTTCTTCGCCCATGCGACCGGCCCGATCGCCGTCGGAAAGGACATCGAGGATCGCAGCGATCAACGAGCCGGCATCTTGCTCGGGCACCAGCCGGCCATGGATCCCATCCTCGATCGCCAAGGGAATTCCCGAGATGCGAGTGGCGACCACCGGCAGACCGCTCGCCATGGCTTCGAGAATGACGTTGGGAAGACCGTCAACGTTGCCCTTGGGATCATGGACAGCCGGCAATACAAAGGCATCCGCCGCTCGGTAGAGGTCCGGCAGAGTGTCTCGGTAAACAGCGCCCGGAAAATGCACCCGCTGCGAAAAGCCGCGGGCTCGGCTGCGCAGCTCCTCCAGGCGATCTCCTGCTCCCGCCAGCACGAGATGCAAATCGGGTTTCGAGTTCATCAGCTCTTCCAACTCCTCAAAGAGCACGTGATAACCCTTCTTGGTCGCCATTCTTCCTACGCTGACCAACATCGGTACGTCGTCGGCTATGCCCAGCTTCTGGCGCCAGATCGATCGACGTGACGGGTCTGGTGAGAACAAGCTGCTGTTGACCCCATAGGGAATCACCCGGGCGCGCTCCTTCGGAAAACCTACCGCGCACACCCGATCGACGAGTTCCGGCGAGCAGCCCGTCAACACCGAAGTTCGGCTCAAGGCTCCCTTCACCCATTGACGCAGTCCGCGTTTTTCAGCCAAAAAGACATCGCTACCGTGTAAACCCACCGCCACTGGAATCCGGTCCGCAAAATGGTGAGCCACCAGTCCGTTCGGCACCACCCAATGGGCTTGAATCAGATCGTAGGACTTACGACGCAGCTCTGCACGGACCGCCTGGAATGCTCCCAACAGGTATAAGGGTGTGACGCCCATGGCGCCCACCCTCATGGTCTCGTCAGCTTCGAGACTCCGGCTGTAGCCCAAAAGCTCCCACCGCTCCGGGGCATATCGAAAGCTGCGGACATCGACCCCACCATCGTCCCACCGTGGCTGGACTCCTTCCGCATGGGGAGTCAGCACCGTGACGCGATCGCCTCCGGAGACCAAAGCGCGAGCTAAGTCACGAATGAAGGGCCCTGAGGTATCGCCGTCGAATCGAGGATAGGTTTGGGTCAGGAAAAGGAAACCGGCACTCTTGCCCATGCCCTACTCCACCAGCTCTCGAATGGAATAGCTGTCGGCGGACCTGAAGTTCTTGAAAGTCACCATTTCGCCGATTAGGCCCGTCGTCAACACTTGCACTCCGAGCACCATCAGCAGGACCCCAAGCAACAAAAGCGGGCGATTCGATAAAGGCTCGGAAAGAAATAGCCAAAGGGTGGCGAGGTAGGTATTGATCGCCAAGCCGCCCGCGATGAACACCAAACCGATGACGCCGAAGAGATGCAACGGGCGTCGGTTGTATTTGGTGATGAACAACACCGTGATCAGGTCGAGCAACCCTTTGTAGAGACGATCCCAACCGTATTTGCTGTGGCCATGGCGGCGCTTCGCGTGCTGCACTTGGATTTCACCGATGCGAAAACCCCGGCGACCCGCCAAGACGGGAATGTAGCGATGCAACTCACCATAGACCGCCACCTCTTCCAGCACCTCACGTCGATAAGCCTTGAATCCGCAGTTGAAATCATGGAGATCGACTTGGGCCAAGCGTCGCGTCACCCAATTGAAGAGCTTGGAGGGATATCGCTTCGACACGGGGTCCTGTCGATCCCGCTTCCAACCGGAAACCAAATCCAGATCTTCAGCTTCGAGCTTTTCGAGGAATCGTGGAATCTCTTCCGGCACGTCCTGGAGATCACCGTCGATGGTGATCAAGATGGCACCCACGCTGTGGGCGACGCCGGCGGTGATGGCCGCCGCTTTGCCGAAATTTCGCCGGAATTGAACCAACTTGATCCGAGAGTCCTGTTGGTGCAGATCGCGAATAATCGCCGGGGTCCGGTCGGATGAGCCGTCGTCGATGAAGACGATCTCGAAGCTTCGATTCAACGCTTCGAGCACGGCTGAAACTCGAGTCGTCAGCTCGTGAACCGATTCTTCTTCATTTAGGACCGGCACTAAAACGCTGATGTCCACAGCTCTAGGGTCCGGGAGATCGCCGTCAGAGTCGCGGGAATGGGATGAACTCAAAGCCGGTATCGTCATTGAAATGGTGGCCGGCCACTGCGAAATCCGGAGGTTTAGTGCTCAACGCAAGCTTCCGGCGACATCGCATGGGCCTTGGTCGTTAAAGTTGGGGATGGGCCGGTCGGGTCCGGCCGGGCAGAGCTGAACGCCGACTGCCATCGTGGGAGGTGGATTGTAGCAGGGTTCGACCCGGGCGGGTCCTCCAACCCGCCGAACCGAATGGCAGGGTATCCAACTCAGACTAACCCATCCATCGGTTGTAGGCCGAAACCGCCTCCCTCGAAGGCTCCACCCGCAGCTCCTTCAGCTGATCCTGCAGGTTGACGAATTGGCGACGTACCAAGTCACGCCGCCCTGAACGGCCGTAGATGTTCATCACCGCCACGTGCGCTGCCTCGTCAAAGGGCTCGGTGATCAACAAAGAACGATATGCGTCGAGTTCTAAAGACGTTCGGCCCAGGTCGCAGCTCAGCTCAGCAACTCGACGCAGGATCTCGAGATAGAGCTGACGGAAGCGCTCCCGTGGTTCTTGTAACCAGGAGTCTTCCAGATCTTCCATCAGCGGACCCCGATATAGCCCCCAAGCAGCCAACAAATGCTCCAGAGCTTGCGCTTTCACAGACTCCGAATCGTCTGCGGCGGCTCGGGGATCGAGCAGCCGCGTCGCCTCCTGCCAGCGCCCTTGCAGCTCATCGGTATCGACCGTCAAACCCAGAACGTCCCCCAGGCGATAGGTCCCTTGAACATATTTGATCGCGTTGGCGGAGCCTAGAGTTCTTCGGGCGTCGCTAAGGGTTGGATGGAAGTTGCGGTCGGCCGCTGCTGGTGGCTCATCGCGCCACAGATCCTCGATCATGGAAGCCCTGGAACGAGAGTGCTCGGGCGCCAGGGCAAGGTATGCCATGCAGCGAAACGAGCGCTTCAAGCGCCAAGCAACCTGCTCCTCCGTTCCCTGCTCGTCACGTCGCATCAACCTGGGCTGCCCGAAAAGCTCCAAACGGAAGCTGGGCAGGCCGGGCTCGGCCCTTGGTGAGCCCTGATCGGCGACCGGAGCCGGTAGCTCATCACACCGTTCTAACGGTACGGCCCGAATCCGCTGGAAGCTAGACTTCCTCGCGATTTCGAGGCGGACTTTCAAACGGTCGAGCTTCCCCAGACTCTCCGCGCTCGAACTCGAGCGGATCTTGTGGAGCAAATGCCGCCTCAGCACGTGCGGCAGCCGCCAGCCTGACGAGCCCTGCACCAACCATGCTCGACGGCGAAAGATTTGCTCAAACGCCGCCAACCTCCTGGGTTCGTCGACCACCATCTGACGCCAATCCTCGGGATCGATCGGACCGGCCCAAGCAAGATGTTTCAGGGCGTCGAGCTGGTCGCGGGAAAGACCTGCCAGAACCTGTTGATCGAGCAGCCTGGCCGACTCTTCACCGTCGAGCAGAGCTTCAAAACTATCTGGACTTTGGTGGCTTCGGGCCAGAAGCGAGGCAGGGCCGGCCCATCCTTCGGTCAGCTCGGAGGCGACCGCTGCCCTATGGGAATCGCCGAAGAGCTGCTGCATTTCTTCGGCACACAAATTGACCTGATCTGGGAGCACCGTGGAGAGATCGAGGTGCCCCCAATCGTCCAATCGGTCCACCAGCAGAACCAACCGTGCGCCTTTGGGCAGCCACTTCGACACCTCTTCCAACAAGGGGGCGTCGATCGATCTGGAATCGGGCACGATGATGGTTTTTGAAGAGCTGCCACCGAAACGGTCGACGATCAGCGAAGGACTGAGCGACCGGACCTCGTCGAGAACCTCGGCACGAGCCGCGTCCGCCAAGGTGGCGATCAGATCGTCGGAGCAAGAAAACGGCCAGAGATAAATCCGCAGTAACGGCTCGCCCGTGGAAAGCCAATGCCGGATCCGTTTTCGGGAATACAAGCGCGCGCTCCTGAAATCCGCCGTCAGGAATTGGGCTGGAGCCGGTCCCTTACAATCTTTAGATCTTCCCAGGTGGGTCGCTTCCAGCTTTCATTCCTGAGCAGAGCCGCAGGATGATAGGTCACCCGAGTCTCCACTCCCTGCACCTGATGCCACCGTCCCCGCAAGCTGCCGAGGGAGGCCGTGGTGCCGAGCAACGATTGGGCAGCGACCCGCCCTAAAGCCAAAATTACTTTCGGCTGGACCAGCGAAATCTGACGTTCCAAATACCCTCGACAAGCCAGCACTTCATCAGGTTTTGGGTCCCGATTTCTGGGTGGCCTGCACTTCACCACGTTGGCGATGTAGACCTCGTCACGGCGTAGGCCAATCGCTTGGAGAATTCGAGTCAGCAGCGCTCCGGCTGGGCCGACGAACGGTAGGCCTTGACGGTCCTCCTCAGAGCCGGGCCCTTCGCCGATCAACATGAGCTGCGCTTTGGGATCCCCAGAGCCGAATACCACTGTCTTGCGAGTTTCGCTCAGACTGCAGGCGGTACAAGATTCCGCTGCTTGCTGAATCTGACGGAACAGCTCCGCCCTTTGCTCGGGAGGAGGCGAGGCGGGAATCGTCGGCAAAGAACTCGGACTCGAGCCACCGGAGATCCTCTCCGGTTCCGTGACCTGTCGCCCCGGGTTTGGGTCCGAAGACCGGCCCGAAGCATGTTCGGGCAAATTCGGTTTCGGATCGGGTTGCTTGGCCCGAATTGCCGATCTTCTCCCTGCACCCCGGGCGGTGCCCGTGGAAGGAGACGATATGTAGAGGTGATCGAAGCCCAGGCCGTCCAGATAAGTCAAGACATCGCTCAACGGCTTGGGAGAATAATCGCCCACCTAAGACCTCAGAAAATGGCAGTTGGCGTTCAGGTGCCTATCAGCTTTCGACGCTATCGACGTCTTCGATCAGATCCTCGTCCTTGGACTCGACGGCAATCGGCTCGGGCCGGGGGCCGTAATCCCACTCCACGAGTTCCTCCATCACCTCACGCATGCCTGCGCTGGTGGGTTTTTCGGGTTTGGCAAGCTTGGACTGAGCGCCAAGCATCAACTGCTCGGCACGGGTTGCGGCCAACAAGACGTAGCGAAATTTGCTGTCGATCTTTTCGGGCATATCGTGCATGGGAAGCTCCTAGCCCCTGGTGAAGAAGAAGGGGCGATCAAAGTCCAAATCCGAACCACTCCGTCAGGAAGAATCGTCCGGAAGGGTATGCAGAACTCGTTGAATCTGAGGTTGCATGCGATCGTGGTGGAAGCGCCTGGCATGGAAAACGGCGGCTAAGGCCTCACACGCGGCGGCTAAATCGTCGTTGAGGATAACATATTCGTAGTCTACGCATTGGCGAATCTCGTTCACTGCGTCGCGCAGCCTGCGCTGAATCTGTTCTTCGCTGTCGGATCCTCTACCCCGCAATCTACGCTCCAGAACCGCATAGCTGGGGGGAAGCACGAAAACCGAAATCGCCCCTTCAAAGCGATCTCGAATCTGCGCCGCCCCTTGGACATCGATCTCCAAAAGGACGTCTCGTCCGGCTGCACGCAACCGCTCCACTTCATCGAGGCTCGTGCCCTTGAAGTGACCGTGGACTTCTGCCCATTCCAAGAAACTCCCCTGCTCGATCATCTGCCGGAATGTCGGTTCCTCGACGAAATAGTAGTGACGTCCGTGGACCTCCCCTTTCCGGGCAGGGCGCGTGGCATGGCTGACTGAAAAGGCAAGGCGCCGGGCGAGTTCTGGAAAGCGCTCGAAGAGCATACGGATCAATGTCGACTTGCCGGCGCCCGATGGGGCCGACAATACGAAGAGGTCACCCCCTTCAACCCGCTGCGCGCCTTCAACACGGTCTAGATCATTCGACATTTTGAACTTGCTCTCGAATTTGCTCGACCAAGAACTTTGCTTCCAACACGAGCCGAACCAATGGAGCATCCCGACACTTTGAGCCGATGGTATTGAGCTCCCGAAATATCTCCTGGCTCAAGAAATCCAAACGTTTGCCGATGGAGCCTTCAGCCCCTACGATTTGCTCGAAATGGTCCAAATGAGACACCAACCGGTCGAGTTCCTCGCTGACATCGGTTCGGTCGACCAATAAGGCCACCTCTTGGGCGATTCGGGTGCCGTCGGGCAGGGAGTCGGAGTCCACCAAGTGCTCGATTCGCTCAGCCAAGGCCGTCGCCAATTGCTCAGGCAGGGCCGCAGCCAGCCCGACCATTTTTTGATGCAACTCTCGCAGCAAGGAAATTCGCTCCAGAACGACCGTCTCCAGGGTCTTGCCCTCGACAGATCGTGCCTCCGTCAATTGCGCCAGGGCTCGGCGAGTCGCGGCGAACAACAGATCTAAATCTTCACTGCTCCACGGATCGTCCTGCGCCTCAACTTTCAGTGCTTCCGGCAGACGAAGCAAATCGGACAACGTGATCTCCGAGGCCAGGAGCCCTGCCGAGGCGAGTTCGTCCACCGCGCCGCGCAAGGATTTGGCCAGCGCTCGATCAACGACGATTTTCGCCCCCCGATCACCAACGGCTTCAAAATCGAATACCGCTTCTACCCTTCCCCGCTCCAAGACCTCGGTCAGCAAATTTCGTAGGTCCCGTTCAGCGGATCTCACTTCATCTTTGAGCCGAAGCACCAAATCCAAGTATCGGTGGTTCACCGCACGAAGGGTCACCGCGACCCGAAACCTCTCCCCCTCCGCCGACCCCTGTCCGAAGCCGGTCATACTACGCATCAGAGCGGTCCCCTTCCTGTAATTGCAGATCATGGAGGCGACGATAGATGCCTTCCTGATTTAAGAGCTGCTCGTGGGTGCCTTCCTCCACGACCTGCCCCTCATTCATGACCAAGATCCTATCCGCCCTTTGGATCGTCGAGAGTCGATGGGCGATCACCAGGGCTGTTCTACCGGACATGAGATTGTAGAGGGCTTTTTGCACCAAGGATTCCGCTTCACTGTCGAGATGGGAGGTCGCCTCATCCAGAATCAGGATCGGTGGATCTTTGAACAGGGCCCTGGCAATCGCCAGACGTTGGCGTTGCCCGCCCGACAGATTTGCTCCCGACTCCCCGACCCGGGTGTTGTAACCGTCCTTCATCTCCTCGATGAAACCGTCCGCATAGGCTGCACGGGCTGCCGCCTTCACCTTATCCATCGAGGCGTCCGCGCGCCCATAAGCGATGTTGTTGCGAACAGTGTCGTTAAAGAGCACAGTATCCTGGGTCACTAATCCGATCTGCGAACGCAAGCTGTCCAGGGACACGTCCCGTAGATCCATGCCGTCGATCTCCACGCGGCCTTCCGTGGGATCGAAGAACCTCGGAAGCAGGTTGACCAGGGTCGACTTGCCGGCGCCCGTAAAACCCACCAAGGCCACGACTTGCCCGCGAGGAATGGTCAGGTCGATCCCCTTCAGCACCGACTCTTGGTCATAGGCAAAAGACACCCCATCGAACCGAATCTGTTGCTCGATAGCCGGCAGAGCCGGGGCATCTGGTCGCGACACGATCTCGTTGGGTGCTTCAATAATGTCTCTTACCCGATGAGCTGCCGCCAGGGCCTCCTGCAGCACCAGATTGACTTTATTCAGCTTGCGGATGGGGTCGTAGAGGGACAAAACCGCAACCAAGAAAGTTACCAAAACGGAAGCCGTCAGCTCGCCCTTGCGCACCGCCTGTCCAGCGAAGATCAGGAAACCTCCCGCACCGATCACCGCCAAGGTTTCGATCACCGGCCCCGATGCATAGGCTAGAAGCTGCGCGCGCAACTTGACCCGCAGATGGCGTGCTGTGGCCTCACCGAAACGCTTCAGCTCGAAATCTTCCATGCCGAAGGCCTTGACCACCCGATGTCCACGGACCGCCTCAGCCACCAAATTGGAAAGGTCGGCCAGCCGCTCTTGGCTCTTGTGGCTGGTTTTTCTCATTCCTTTGCCGAATTGCACAATCGGCAGGGCGATGGCCGGCACCACCAGAAAAACGATCAAGGTCAGCTCCAAATTCAAGGACAACAGAAACCAAAGGATGCCGATAAAGGTCGGCACCTGTTGGAAGAAGTCCACGAAGCGAGTTGACACCGCGTTTTGCAAAACACCGATATCGTTGCCTATGCGACTCAGGATTTCGCCGGAAGGATGTCTCGAATAGAAGTTGCTGCTCTGGTGCAACAGCCGCTCATAGAGATGGTTTCTCAGATCGTTGGTAGCCCCTAATCCTATGATCTGAAAAAGATAACCATTGGCGAATCGAGCCAGGCTCCGGAAGGCCACCACCAAGATCATGAGCATGGGAACGAAATAAACTACCGAGGTCTCATCCACCCCGAGCCAGGTCTTCAGACTCTCGTAACCCTCTAAAAGGCGCCCGTGCAAGTCCAGGTCTTGAAGGTCAATGGGCAGCAGGCCTTCTGGGTCGACGGCGTCCTGATCGCCCGGGTCAGATGCGTCGGAAGCTCCTCCACCCACTAGGTCCTGAAGCGAGCGATCGGTCTGGACCACGTCCGACAGGACCATTTGGAAGACCACCAACATCAACACGCTGCAGACGGCATAGACCAACGCCGCTAGCACCGCAAGCCCGACCTGGCCGAGGTATGGCCTAAAGTAGGTGCCCAAAAAACGCAAGAGGCTCATGGCGTCGTCTCCAACAGACGCTCGGCAACGGCTTGCGCGGCTCGCGAACTCGCACCTGAGCTTCCCAAGGCCGGTCGTAGCAACGCCAAGCCCTCTCGCATCTGGTGGATTTTCTCCTCAGAACTCAGCAGCTCTTCTATTTGGGCCGCGACTTTTTCCGGGCGCGCTTCCCTTTGCAAGAGTTCGGGTACCACGCCCCGATCGAGAACCAGATTCACCATGCAGAAATACGGTAAATCGACCAATAGCTTGCCCAGAATATAGCTGGTCCATTTGAGCCGATACATCACCAACAGCGGCGTGCTCAGCAGGGCCACCTCTAAGGTGGCGGTTCCTGAGGCACATACCGCCAAATGGCTGCCGGCGATGGCCTGAAATCGGTCGGAGCGGATTCTCAGAACCTCAACACCACACTCTTCTGCCCTGGAAGCCCCGAGAATTTGGTCGAAAAGCTGCTCCGGAATGTTCGGCGCTTGGATCAACCGGCAGGTCAGCCCGCCCACTCGGCGCGACGCGACCTGGGACACCGCTTCGAGCATCCAGGGCAAGAGGGCATGGATCTCACTGCGGCGTGACCCCGGAAGCAAAGCCAGCGTGGGCCTGGCAGGCTGACCGTCGTCCAGAGACTCTCGATCCCAAACCTGCTCGAGTCTCGGCACCTCGTCGACCAAAGGATGGCCGACGTGACGGACGTCCACATCGTGATTTCGATAGAATTCTTTTTCGAACGGAAACAGCACCAACATGAGATCCACATCCCTGGCGATGGCATGGATTCGGCGTTTTCGCCAGGCCCAAACCTGGGGGCTGATGTAGTAGATCACCCGAACCCCACGGCGCCGGAGCTGCTTGGCCAGTCGAAGATTAAAGTCGGGAGAGTCGATCAAGATGGCCCAACGGGCGCCACGGCGATCGACCTCAGCCAAGATCGCGGCGAAAATCTCGCGGGCTCTCCGAAGGATCTTCAAGACCTCCGCGATTCCGACCACAGCGATTTCGGAGCTGTGTGCGACCGCATCAAAGCCTGCGTCTTCCAGCTCGTCCCCACCGAGACCGAAGGCTCGAAGGTCGGGGACCCGCTGCTTAAGTTCCGTAAGCAAGCGGGCGCCGTGAAGGTCACCGGAAGCTTCTCCCGCCACCATCAGAATGTCGGTTGCCGGCATGTCGCTTCAGGGGATCGGTGCCGGTGGCCCCGAGGGGAAGAAGTACATCAGCCAAGCCAACGCCAGGCCACCGCCCATCAGCCCAAGGAAGAGGGTCAAGAATAGCCGAATCTGATCTCTCCTTTGCCGCCGGGAGAGCACTGCAAAGAACAAGCTGACCAGGCCAGAATAGAGGGCCATCAGGAGCACGTGATCGGTCATTGCGACGATTCCTCCTTTGGGTCATCCTCTACTGCCAAATCTTCTTTGCCCCAAGCAATATCCCAGACGTCTAAAACTAAGAGAAGGTTCATGAGCCCGGCTGTGAGGATGAATGCACCGCCGTACTCATATCCGGCCGCAGTCATATCCCCTTCGTAACCCAAACCGATTTTCAGAATCAGGCACGGAAGGCCGCTACCCAGGGCTCCCAGGGTGGCAAGGGTGGTCAACGGTGCATTGGAAAATTGCCAGGGAAGGCGTCCGTCAAGCAATACACCGACTCCCAAGCAAAGCAAGATGATGACGAAGAAAATCGCGCCACGTCCTCGACGGGCGAGATAGAAATGGCCACCTCCCGGAACGAACCAAGCCAGTCCAGCGGCTAGGTACGGATTGACCGTCGGGACGAATTCGTCCGCTTTTTCAGACTTCGAGCTCTTCGCCATATTTCTTCCGATTTGGAGTTGAATACAACAAGGGTGACATCCAGGATCGGATATCACCCTTGCATCCGCCCCTACCTAGGGAGAGGGTGGATATCGAGAGATCGACGAGGCTAGGCCGACTAAGCGACCCTGCCCACCGATCTCAACCCGAGCCGAAGACTCAGGTATTGAGCATTTCTCGCAGCTCTTTGCCCGGTTTGAAATAGGGGATTCGCTTAGCCGGTACATCGACTTTGGCGCCGGTTTTCGGATTGCGTCCGATCCGGGCTCCCCTATTTCTAATCCGGAAGCTGCCGAACCCACGAAGCTCGATCTTCGAGCCACCTCTGAGGGAATCGACAATGCTGCCGAAGACGGTGTTGACGATGATCTCTGCGTGTTTCTTCGTCAATTGGGTCATACCCGCGACTTCTTCCACGAGCTCGGCCTTGGTCATGGCATCCCGTTTCGGCAACTCTCCGCCCTCCTGGTTGGGTTCGCGTCGGGTGGGCTCGGCTCAACCGAGCCCACCTTACGAAGATTACTCTTCCTTCTTCTCCTCGGCTGCGTCCTCAGCAGGAGCTTCTTCCGAAGCCTCCTCCGCCGAAGCTTCCTCCGCCGAAGCCTCGACAGCGGGCTCTTCAGCCGCAGGCTCCTCTGCAACAGCTTCCTCAGAAGCCTCTTCCGCCGCAGCCTCGACAGCGGGCTCTT
>CBDUGP010000011.1:0-121735 GCA_965366625.1 uncultured bacterium | reverse complement strand
GCTTCGCCTCGTGCGGGCGGGGACAAGCCCCGCCCCTACACCCGGAGCGATGGGCACGCGAATCCGATGGGCTAGAAAGGAAACCTCGGCTTCGCCTCGGGCGGGCGGGGACAAGCCCCGCCCCTACACCCGGAGCGATGGGCACGCGAATCCGATGGGCTAGAAAGGAAACCTCGGCTTCGCCTCGGGCGGGCGGGGACAAGCCCCGCCCCTACACCCGGAGCGATGGGCGGGCGCGACTACGGCGACTCGGGCACCACCAGCACCGACTGTTCGAGACACCCGGTTTCGGCATCGTCGTCGGTAACGCAGACGTCCGTGGTCCAGAGACCCTCGGTCGGGAAGCTCACCGGATGCTCGACTCGACCGAAGTCGTGTTCTAGTTGCAACACGCCCGTGGACACGTGGGTATCGTCCGAGCCCGGGTCGGTGAAGATCGCCCGGACCGAGCTCTCTTGTCCCTCTTCCGCGAGCAAGGCCTCCACTTGCCAATCGGTGAATTGGACCTTTTCGTGGGCGTTGGTGAAGAAGCCAAAGGAGCCTCGGGGGAAATCGCCTTCCAGGTCGAATTGCAAGACGTCATCGACCCACAGGCGGAAATGGTTGCCCACTTGCTCGTAAACGAACTCGTAGGTCGCGCTATTGGAATATCCCGACGCGCCGAGGGTTTCGGCCAAGGCCACCACTTCTCGGCGGGACCCGTCGTTCATATTCCACAGACCGCCGTTGATCATGCCACCGCGGAATCTCACCAGCCGCAGACCTCGGGTTGCCGGCGCCTGGGTGATGTCTTTCCAACCGAGCACCATGAAGTCGGGATCGGGCATGTTCTGCTCGTTGAGCTGTAAACCGAAGGCCAGGCCGACCCAATCGTCGTCGCTGAACATCTTCATCTTGCCGCGGATCCGAACGTTGTCACTCGGCACGTTGCCGACGAAGAAGGTCGGACGACTGTTGCCGACCTGGTGCACGCCGCCCGTGATCTGCGACCAATTACCGGTCGCCCAATCGCCGTCTTGGGTGTCCATGGTGTGCCAATCGCCATAGTCGAACGGACCCGAGAAACCGCTGACCTCCGGCGGCAGATTGCCGACGACGACGGTCGTCGAAGCACAATCCCCTTGACCGGCATTGCCGACACAGATTTCGATGCCGAAGCTGCCGTTGTCACCGTAGACGTGCTGGGCCGTGAGCTGGGTGTCGGTGGACACGAAGGAGAAGGTCTCCACCGCGCCGTCGCCCCAATCCACCGTCGCCTGCAGATCGCCCGTAGCGCCCGCCCAATCGACTTGGAGATCCACGGGGGCACCTTCATCGGCATCATTCGCCGTGGCGGCCCCGAGCACCAGACCGCCACCGCTGAACGTGACCGCCTTAGACGTGCAACCCGAAGCGCCTTCGTCATCGGTGACGCAAACGGACACCGTGTAGCGACCCGCCGCACCGTATACATAGGCAAGATCACCGCTGCCGGCGCCGCCGCCCAGGTCTTGTAGGGTAATCGATTCGCTGGATCCGTCGCCCCAATCCACCGTCGCGGTTTGGGTGTCACCCGCCCCATCGACGTAGAGCGCCTGGCCGCTGACCGCGCCTTGGCCATCGGCTTGCCAGGGCAGCTCGACGCTGACCACGGGCTCGGCATTCCAAATCTCGACCGGCACCTCGACGCAATGACTGTCCAAGGCATCGTCGCTGACGCAGACCTGGGCGGTGAACACCCCTTCTTCTGCGTAGACGTGTTGCGCCTCCACCACCCGGCGGCCGTCGAGGTTGCGAGCTTCGAGGGTGCCTACTGCGCCGTCGCCCCAATCGACGGTGCCCGTGTAGGTGTCCAAAACACCCGGGTCCGAGAGGTTGAGGGTCAAGCGGGTGGTTTCACCCTCGCGACCGAGCACCGACTCCGCGGCAAAGTTGCGGAAACGCACGTCTTCTTGGGCGTAGGCATAGAAACCAAACAGTCCGGAGCCGAGGGCGTCGACCCCTTGGCGTTGGTCGAATTGCAAAACGCCGTTGACCCACACCCTGAGCTGACCCGGCAAGCTTTCCACCAGGAATTCATATTCGGTGCTGTCGGCATATCCCGAGCTTCCGCGGGTGACGGCATCCGCCAGGATCTCGACATTCTGGGAGTCGATCAGCTTCCAAAGGTTGCCGCCGGTTCCGGTCACACGCGCCAAACGCATGCCGGCCGCCACATCGCTGTCTCCCGGGTCTTTCCAACCCAGGACCAAATAATCGTCTTGCGGCGCGGTGACCTCCCCTTCGTCGTAGCCCAAAACCAGACCGATCCAATCGTTGTCGCCTTGGGTCCACAGCTTGCCGCGGATCCGCATGCCCGAGGACCAGGCGTTGCCGACGAAGAAGGACGGTTGGTTGTTGCCGCTTTGGCGCACCTCCGTAGCCGAGGCCACCGACCAGCTCGAAGCACCGGCTGCGCCATAGGCGATATCCGCACGATGCCAGTCGGAGAAGTCGTAGGGACCGAGCGCTTCGAGGGTCGGCGCGACGTTGGCCACGGTGACCCACGCGGTCGCGCAGCCCTGGAATTCCAAGGAATCCACGATGCACACCTCGACGGTGAAGTCACCGTCGTCGGCAAAAACGTGGGATGCCGACAAATTGCCGCCGCCGGTCACTTGGCTGACGGGCACGGTTTCCACCGCCGAGCCGTCACCCCAATCCACCGTGGCGACGAACGGACCCACGTCCTCGGAGAGCCACGACGCCGCCAAATCGACGAAACCGCCCTGGCTGATGCCGCTGGACAAGGAATCGATGGTCACCTCCGGAATGGGCAGGATCTCGACCTCGGCCGCCACCTGCACGCAGGCGCTGTCGATGCCGTCGTCGATGCAGGCCTGGATGGTAAAGCTGCCGGCTCCTTGGTAGACGTGGCTGTGGAGCAAGCTCTGACCGGCGATCACCGGCCCCAAGGACTCGACCGTGCCGTCACCCCAATCGATCGACGCCAGATGGGCGTCGTTGAGGCCCGGATCGGTGAACGACCAATCCAGGTCGAAGAGGTATTCGGCGAAGATCTCGACCGCAGGCGGCGTGCTTCCGAGCACCACCGTGGCCGGAACGTTGGCGATCACGGGAATGGCGCTATTGCAGCCCTGGAAGCCGAGATCGTCCTGCACGCAGACGGTCAGGGCATAGGACCCCTGGTCGGCGTAGGTATGGCTCGCATCCACCGACAGGATCGGCAACACGCCGCTGACCGCCGCATAGGAGCTGGTGCCGTCACCCCAATCCACGGTCGCCGTGTAGGCACGGTCGCCGTCGTTGGAGCCGAAGGTGGTGCTCAAGCTGAGCGACGAGCCTTCGAGGAAATCTCCCGTGATCGAAGGCGACGCCACCACCGGCGCGGCAGGATCGACCTCGCCCGGCAGGACCGTGATCGGTTGCTCGATGCAGCCGGTATCGCCTTCATCATCGGTCACGCAGGCGCCCAGGCTGCGGACGCCGTAGCCCTGGAAGACCACCAATTGGGTCAGCCGGCCGCCACCGTAGTGCGGATCGATCGGACCCGGACCGTCGTGGGTATCCCATAAGCCCGCGTCGCTGAAATCGACCCTGAAGTCGGCGGAGCGACCCTGCTTGGCCAATAAGGCTTCGACCTCGAAGTCCCAGAACTCGGTCGGCTGGGAATAGGAGTAGAAACCGAAGGAACCCGTCGGCAGCTCTTGCTCGAGATCGAATTGCAAGACGTCGTCGATCCAGATCTGGGTCCGCCCGTCGACGTTCTCGTACAGGATCTCGTAGGTCCGGCCGCTGTCGAAGCGCTCATTGCCGAGGGTCAGGCCGTGGCCCAAGATGCTGACCGTCGAGCTATTCACCAACCGCCACAGCCCGGAGGTCACCCCTTGGATTCGCGCCAAGCGCATCCCCAGGTTGGAGTCCGACTCGGTGGTCCGCTTCCACCCCAGGAGCAGATAATCACCGTCCGGACGGGTCTGCTCGTTCAGGTCGTAGCCGAATACGAAACCGATCCAATCGTTGTCCGAAGGCACGCGGAATTTGCCGCGAATCCGCACGTTCTCACTGGGCACGCCGCCGGCGAAGTAGGACGGCCGGGAACTCAGCTCTTGGATCACGCCGTCGGTGGTCTCGACCCAGCGGGAATCTCCTGAGGAGCCGATCGGCACGTCCATGTAGTGCCAATCGGAATAGTCGAAGGGTCCGAGATAACCGCGCAGCTCAGGGGCGTCATTGGTCACCAGGGCGGACGTGCCGGCACAGGCTCCGAGGCCCGTGCCGGCCACGCACACGGAGACCCCGTAACTGCCGTCCTCGACGTAAACATGCTCGACACTGAGAGCCACGGGATCGGCGCCGAGCACCACGGTTTGCACTTGACCGTCGCCCCAATCCACCACCGCGCTCATCTCCCCGGCCGAGCCGCTCAAGCTCCCGTCGAGCAGCGCCACGGAACCTTCCTCGGTGCTCGCGATCGAATCCACCGACAGGGCAAGGCCACCGCCGGTCACCGTGACCGGAGCTTCGACACATTCCTGATCACCGTCGTTGTCCACCACACAGGCGGTTACCGAATAGAAACCGGCAGTGGCGTAGACGTGATTGGCGTCCGCCGAGCCGGAGCCCGGTCCCGTGCTCGCCAAGGTCAGCGGCTCGGAGCTGCCGTCACCCCAATCCATACTCGCCGAATGGGCGTCGAGCACACCGCCGTCGGTGAAGTCGAGAGTGGCGTCGACCCCAAGACCGGCGGCGACCTCGAAAGGCAGGGCCAGGGTCGGTTGGGGAACCCCATTCCAGATCTCGACCGCCAGATCCGTGCAGGTCTCGGCTTGGCCGTCGTCGACACAAACCCGTGGGCTATAGGTGCCCTGGTCGACGAAGACGTGGCTCGCCCGGGCGATACGAAGCCCGTCCACTTCCGCGATCTCGACGCTCTCCAGAGCGCTGCCGTCGCCCCAGCTCACCCAGCCGGAATAGCTGTCGATGGAGCCCAGGTCGGAGATCGATACGGACACCGTCAAGGGCGCTCCTTCCTCGCCGATCCAGGCTTCGCGGCCGAAGTCTTCAAAGACCGCATCCTGCTGGGCGTGGGCATGGAAGCCGAAGACTCCGGTTTCCAAGGACACCAAGTCGCTACCCCGCAGATCAAATTCCAGCACGCCGTCGACTCGGATCTTGAGCCGTTCGGGTAGGGCTTCAATCTGAACGTCGTAGGCCTGGCCGACCACGAATGGAGTCTCACCCAGGTTCTGGGCGTGGGCCAGCACCTCGAGGGAATCGTCTTCCACCAAATAACCGATCTTCGGCCGTTGACCGTGGATCCGCACCAATCTCAGGCCGGCCCACGGGCCGGTGGCGCGCCAAGCCAACACCAAATAGTCGCCATGGGGGTCGGTCAGCTCGCCCGGGTTATAACCCAGCACGAATCCGATGACGTCGTCGTCGGTGGGGATCATGGAACCGCGCAGGCGAGCACCGACCGACGGCACATCACCGATGAAGAAGGTCGGCTGGCTGTTGTGGGTTTGTTTCACCTGGCTACCGGTGACCGTCCAGGACGAGCTGCCCAGGTCGCCGAACGGCATATCCGCCGCATGCCACGTTGAGTAATCGAACGGCTCGAAGACCGACACCTCCGGCGCCTCGTTGGCTACCACGGCCGAGCCGAAGCCGCATCCGGCACCTTGGCTGTCGTTGACGCACACCGTCACCGAGAAGGTGCCTGCATCCGCATACACATGGCTGCCGACCAGGGTTCCGCCACCGGTGACCGGTGTCACCGCCAGCGCCTCGGCGGCGCTACCGTCACCCCAATCGACGCTCGCCGCATACGGCCCGCCCGGCTGGGAGACGAAGGAAGCGCCCAACTCGACACTCTGACCCTGAGCCGCGCCTTCCGTCAGGCTATCGACGGTCACCGTCGGCCCGCCGCCGGCAGTCACCTCGACGGCGATGCCTCGGCAAGTCCGATCCGCACCGTCGTCGACGCAAACGGTGGCGACCAACGAGCCGGCTCCACCGTAGATGTGGCTCTGGGATTCGAAGACCGTGGGCGCCACGGACGGCAGGGATTGCACGATGCCGTCACCCCAATCGATGTCCGCGCTGTGGACATCGCCGGTGCCCGGATCGAGGAAACGCCACAACAAATCGAGGCTTTGGCCCACCTCCAGCTCGACGGCCGCAGGGGTCCCCACCAGCTCGATCACCGGCGCGACGTTGGTGATCACCACGCTCAGGCCGTTGCAGCCCCGGGTTCCGCGCTCGTCGGTCAAGCAGACCGACACACCATAGCTGCCGTGGCCGGCGTAAATATGCGAGCCGTCGACCTGCAGGCTACCGCCCGGGGCGGAGACAAGACCGGAGGACACGTTGCCGTCACCCCAATCGAAAGTCGCGGAATAGGACCCCGGCGCCGTGAACAGACCCGAGAACGCCGCGCTCAGGTCCAGCACCGAGCCTTCCGACAAGTCCCCGACCACCATCGGTGTGTCGACCACGGGGGCCGATCCGAATTCGGCCGCATCCTGGGGTTGGAAGGTGGCCCGGCCGTCGTCCGCCAGGCTGTCGAATTTATAGACCCCGGTGTAGGCCGCACCCGCCCCGAGCACCCCGGCGGCATCCGCCAGGCGTACCCGGCCGTCGGCGCCACGGCTGACGATCCGATAATCGGTTCCGGCGATCCGCAACCAAGCTCCCTCGACCCCGAGGCCGAACGGCCCGTTGGACGAGCCGACCCAGGCGTCGGTGGAATCTTGAATCGCCTCGACCGTGTCCAAGGTCCCGGAGCCGAGCTGCACCAACACGGTCTCACCCACCGAGCCGACCACCTCCACCGCTTGGGAGAGGATCAAATCGCCGTAGGTGGAAGCCGCGTCGTGGATCAACACCGTGCCGGCCGCCGCCAGCCGCTCCAGGCTGCCGTCGGAAGCCACCACATAACCGCCGTCGGCGGTGAGGCGGGACCGGTCGAAGGTCGCCAAATCGTCGGCATAGACCGCGACCCGTCCACCCGCGCCGCTGCCGCCGATGCTGCCGGTGGAAGCGAGGTAGCGTCCACCGGACGCGTCGATCCGGCCGGCGCCCCTGAGACTGGTGACGTCGATCCAAATCGAGCCGCCGGCGCCCGCACCCGCCGCCCGTCGACTCGAATCCGCCTGGCTGTCGGAGCTGGATCCGCCGGCGAGCAGGTCGCCTTCGAGCACCAGCTCACCTGCGATCAGTCGAACCGCGCCGCCACCGGCGCCGCCGGGTCGAGCCGCGTCCGCGCCGGCACCGCCGCCGCCGGGCAAGCTCGGGAAGTACACGCTGCCGTAAGCCGCGCCGGGCACGCCACCGAGATCACCGGTCCAGCCTCGGCCACCGTGGCTGCCGCCGGCGTTCATCAACGAGCCGGCCAGACCCGCGGGCGAACCGCCCGGGATGCCGGAATAACCGCCGACGAACCCGACCGCGCTCACGTCGATTGACGAGCCACACGAGATATCGACGGGGCCGGGCCCTTCGCCGTCTTCAACCCGCAGATCCAAGGTCTGCCCCTGGGCCGTGCTCAAGGTCGCGCCCTTGAGCAGCAGCAAGCTCGACGGCGCCAAGGGACCTTGGGCGTCGAAAGCTCCCGAGCCCAGGATCAATGGCGAGCCGTCGACCGAGGCGTCCAGGATCTGGTCGCCCGAGCGTACGGGAATCGAAGGTGTCGACAGGGTTCGAGTTTGGGAAGCGACGTTATTGCCGAAGTCCCGAGCTTCGAAGGTCACCGAGTAGGTTTGGCCGAGGGTGGCCGGCACCTGGAAGATCAGCTCGCCCTCCGCGGAGCCGAGTTCCAACACCTCGGCATCAAACTCGACGCCGTCGACCTTCAAAATCACCCGTTCGATCAATTGGTCGTCGGACACCGAGTAGGGCAAAGCCACCGTGCCCCCGGGCTCGATCCAATCGCCGTCCGCCGGACAGGCGCCGAAGGCGATCGTCGGCGGGCTTTCGTCGCTGCTCGGATGCACGGTCACGTCCTGCTCGACGGCGGCAAAGTTGCCCTCCTCGTCGAGAGCGGCGATGCCCAAGGTCAGGACCGCGGTCTGGTCGACGATCGGCATGCGGAAGCCGAAGGTGAACGGCGCGTCGGTCAGCACCTCGGTTTGGCCATTGAAAGTAATTTCGACCGTCGCCAAAGCCTCGTTGTCGGTCACGGTGGCTCCCAGGCTCACCAGATCACCTGAGGAGGCCACCACCGGAGCCCCCAACACGATGCTCGGCGGCTCGAGATCCACTTGGGTCAACGAGCAATCCGGGCTGACGAGAAGCTCTTGGGCCTCTAGGCCATCGTCCAATACCAAGCGCGCGCCGCCGCTGAGCGTTACCGAGTCGAATTTGTAAATGCCGACGTAGCGATCGCCGACCACGAGGGTTTGGGCGGCCCCTTGGATCCGCAGACCTCGCCGATCGGGCTGCTCTTCCAAAACCTTGTAATCGACGCCGTTCACCCGCAACCACATGCCGGCCACACCCACGCCGTAGCGCCGGTCGGCGTCCTGGGGAGCAATCCACAGATCGTCCCCGTCGGCGGTGACCGCACCGATCACCCCATGGCCGATGGACGGCAGACGGGTGACCGGCGAGCTGCTGCTGTGGAAGCCGTCGATGACCAAATCGCCGTAAACCGACTGCGCATCGAAGAGATAAGCGGTGCCCGGCGCCGCCTTGGGCGTGCCGTTCGGACGCACGGCGCCGAACATGATCAGGCCGGCCGGATCGAATCCCGTCAGGTCGTCCACATGGAGTGCAATCCTGCCGCCGCCGCCCGAGCCGCCGTCACCGCAGCAATTGGACCAAGAGCCGTCGCCGCCTTGCACGTCGATGGTGCCCGTGCCCGTCAACGAAGAGGCGCTCACCCGGATGGTTCCGCCGGCGCCCGGTCCCCGCTGGCCGGGTTTGCGCAAACCGCGGGCTTTGAGGGTGCCGTCGAGCTGCAAGGAGCCCGCGTCGATCCACAGCACTCCGCCGCCGGCGGAACCGTGGAATTCGTCCGACGGCCCGCCGCCCGCGCCCGGCAACACCGGATCGTAAACGCTGTCGTAGACCTCACCCGCCGTTCCCGCCACCAAGGTACCGACACCGCCCGAGCCACCGTGGGAGCCGCCGGCATTGCCGGTGGACGGGTCGACATTGGCCGGTGCGTCACCGGGTTGGCCGAAGGCGCCACCCCAATAACCCAGGCCCGTGACATCGATCACCGCCCCGGCTTCGATCGTCAACAGGCCTTCCACCTGCATGTGGAAGTCGGGAATGTTGGTGGGTTTGAGCACCGCACCGGCCGCAATCGTCAGCTGCTCGGCCTGGATCGGCCCGGTGATGTCGCCGCTGCCCTTGAGCACAACGTGGTCGGTGATCAGCAGATCCGAGGGATAAGCCACCGGACCGTCGATCTCGAAGGTCGGCACCTCGACTCGATCGTAGAGCTCGAGCTGGGCGTTGGTGACCGACAAGCTGTCGAATCGGTAGAGACCCCGGTAGGAGGTCGCGCCGACGACAGCCGCCGCACCGGCCAGACGGATCTGGCCGTCGGTCAGCTCGATGACCTCGAAGGTGCCGAGCTCCGCGGATGGGCCGTCGAGCAAGGTCACCCAAACCCCCATCCACCTGGGTCGGAAGACGTCGGCCGCCGCGATCCACAGATCCGCACCGTCGACGGTCGCGCCGAGAACCGCCCCGGATCCCAGCTCCGGCAGTTCCGCCGGCACGTCGGCAACTCGACGATCCCCACCGTCGTAACCGTTGCTGATCACCAGGTCGCCGTAGGTCGATTGGGACGAACGCAAATAGATGGTGCCCGGTGCCGCGTAGGCCCCCGCCCCATTCGTTCCGCCGCGGGAGAAGAGCTGGTTGGCAACGTCGATGGCAGCCAGATCGTCGACCCACAGGGCAATACGCCCACCGCCAGCCGGACCGCCGTAACCGAGCTCACTGTGATGGTCACCGTCGCTGCCGTAGGTGCTGATGAGGCCGTGCTTGCCGGTGATCGACGGGGCGTGGATCGACACCGTGCCACCGCCACCGCCGCCGCGGGTGCTGGAGCGCTCGCCGCGGGCGACGATGTCACCGTTGAGCAAGACCGCGCCACCCACCTCGAGATGGATGATGCCACCGCCATCGCCGGCCTGGGACGAGCTGTTTTGCGGCCCGCCGCCGCCCATCAGGGTCGGTCGATAAACGCTGTCGTAAACCTCACCGGCAGACCCGGAATTGTGGGTCAGGCCACGCCCGCCGTGGCTACCGCCGGCGTCGCGGATCGAAGGCTGCACCCAGTCGGGGGCGCCGCCCACCCCACCGCCCACGTCGCCATCGTAACCGTTGGCATAAGCGGTGATCTTGGACTCACATTGCAGTCGCAGCTCACCGACGATGTTGAGATCGATGCCGTCGACCCGGGTCCTCAGCTCCGAGCCGCGCATCATGGTCAGGGAGTTCAGGTCGAGGTGTTTGTCGAGGGTGTACGCACCGGTGCCCAAGACCAAGTCCTGGCCGTTGACCAGCTCGTTGAGCACCTGATCGCTGGTGCGATAGGCGGTCGGCACGGTCATGGTCGCCGTGTAGGAGCCCACATTGCCGGCGTAATCCCGCGCCTGCACCTCGACCACGAAAACCGTGCCCGGCAGTGCGTCGTGGGGCGGCATCCAAGTGATGGTTTTGTCCACGGAGGCGGTGTTGACCGCCGGTGCCCGCTGGACCACCTCACCGTTGACCCACAGGGTGTACGACTCGAGACGCTCGTCGTCCTCGGCCCGGAATTGGATCGGGATGTCCACCGCCGGCTGGATCAAGTCACCGTCGTACCAACAATCCGGAGTCACGGTCGGCGCGTTGCCGTTGACATGCGGCTCGACCCAAACGTCCCGTTGCAGGGTGACGGCATTGCCGAAACGGTCCACGGCTTCTGCGGTCAGGGTCACGTTCTGACCCTGATCGACCACCGGCGCCCACAGAGTCGCCGTGAACGGACTCGAGGTGTCCTTGGCGGTCAGCTCGCCGATGGAGAAAGTGACACTGCCCATGCCCCGATTGTCGGTGGCGGTGACCCACGCTTCGATGGCATCGCCGGAGGTGTAGGTCGCACCGGCCTCGGGAGCGGTCAGCTCGGCCGTCGGCGGACTCTCGTCCGGGGTCCAGAAGGTGATCGAGACCGGATTCGGCATCACATTGCCCGCCCGATCCGCGACGTTTTGAATCGTCAACCGAATGTCGTGGTCGGGCTCGAAATCCGTCGTCGGCGTGACGATCACCTCGCGATCCCCGGGACGCAGCTGGAAGGTGGTGGTCAGGCCTGCGCCGGTGGTGAGATCCGTCAGCTGCAGGGCCGTGCCCGACAAAGAAGTCAGTTCCACGGGTTCGGAGAACGTCACCCGCACATCGCTGTCCACCGGCACCTGGGTCGCGTTGTTGCGCGGCAAGGTGCGGATCACCGCCGGCGGCAACACATCGGCCGTGTGGAAATTGGTGCGCACTCGCCATTCGAGGTCGCGACCGGCCAAATCGTAGATGTTTTGGCTGATGTAAACCTCATAACCCGTGGCGCTCTTGAGGGCGCTGTTGGGAATCATGGTCAGCTGGGTTTTATCCGCCGACCACGAGGACGTGAAGTTCACGTTGCTGCCCGAAATCTTGCGCAGCTTCACCGCGCTGCCTTGACGCGCCACGTTCATGGGCTCGCTGAAGGTCACCACCACCTGGGTGTTGAGGGGCAGATCTCGGGTGCCCGAGGCCGGCTCGATCGACACCACGTGGGGATCCTCGTCGTCGAGCACCAGGTTGCCCCAATCGTCGATCTCGCCGTTGCTGGACAGGTCGCCGAATCGTTCGATCGAGCCCAGGCCGAGATCCGCTTCCTGCACCACCAGGGTGTAAGCGCCCATCTTGACGTATTGGAAGTCGAAGAGACCCAGCTCGTCGGTCTCACCCAAATACCATTTCGAGCCCCGTTTGAGGGCCACGAGCGCGGCCACCGCCGGGGTCACCCCATCGGAGAGATAAACCCGCCCGCGCACATAACCCGTGTTTTGCAGGGTGACGTCCAAGATCAGATTCTCGCCGTCGAGGGTCAGCTCGCCGTGGGTCGAGCCCTTCAAGCCGTTGATGGGATTGCGCGCGGTCGCCGTGACCCGGCCTTCCCGCAGGTCGCCGAAGGTGATCTCGTGGTCGCTGCCGGTGGAGCCGTTGAAGGTCTCCTGACCGTAATCGTGGCGGTTGAACACGTGCACCGACGCGCCGTTGACCGGCTGGCCGAAGCTGTCGTTGACCCGCACGGTCACCGCGCCGATGGCCTGCAAGGTCAGGTCGTAGTCACGATCCTGGCCGATCACCGAAATCTTCGAGCTGCGCCGCGCTTGGCGCAGGGTGCCCGCTTGGGTGGCGATCAACTTGAAGCTCTGGCGCGGAATGATGCCGCCGAAAGAGAACGGATTGTCGAAACCCGCGCCCACCACCCGCCCGCTCTGCTCGATGCGGATGTTGATGCCGTCCGCAAGACCCGCCGGAGCACCCGGTGGATTGTGCACCCGGCCGGTGACGTCGCTCAGGGGCGCCAGGGTGAGATCGAGCACCACCTCTTGGTCCTCGTATTGGATCGAGCCCGATCGCCGGGTCCAGCGCCGCTTGCTGGAGTCGGAGGCTTTGAGGGAGAAATCGCCCTCGCGAATTCCGCCGAAATCGAAGTTACCGTCGAGATCCGTGGTGGCGTAATAGGTGAGGAAGCGGCTCGATAGGCGGATCAGATGACCGGGCAAGGCCGAGCCCGTATCGCCGTCGGTGAATCGTCCGGTGACGATGCCCCGGCTTTCCAGCTCCACATTGGCGGTCACCACCTGATTGTGCTCTTCCAGCTCCACCCAAGCGGATCGACCCTTGCGGCCCGTTCCCTTGTCGTAAACCAAGACCCGATACCAACCCATGCGCAACTTATCGAAGTAGAACATGCCGTCTTCTTCGGTGGTGGCGGCGTCCTCAAAACTGTAGTCCCGACTCAGCTCCACCGACGCCAAGAACACCGGCGTGCCGTCGGGCATCACCACCCGGCCTTCGAGTTCACCGGTAGGTTCCAGGGTCAGCACCGTCAACACGTCTTGGGCTTCAAAGAAGATTTCGGCCCGGGTCCGCGCCTTCAATCCGCCCAGGGAAGGTGCTTTGGCGTAGAGCGTCACCGGACCGCCGCCGAACACATTCTCGAAGGCGTAGTTGCCCTCTTCGTCGGCGTTTTGGACCCATTTGCGCCAGGGATACACACCCTCCTGCATGGTGATCACGGCGCCCGGAACGGGATAGCCGTCGGCGTCCGTCACCCAGCCCGTCAAGGAGCCTTGGATCGGCAACACCACTTCGACGTCGTTGACCTGCTGGCCGCGATAGCGCATGCCGACGGTGGCTTCCGCCCGGCGATAGATCACACCCTCGCTGTGGAAAACCTTGATTTCATAGGAGCCGGTCGGCACCAGAGGAAAGTGGAAAGCACCGTGCTCGTCGGTTCGCACGTCGTAACCGTCGAAGTTGCCGCCGTGCAAGCTGACCTTGGCGTCGACCACCGGCGTTTCGCCGTCGTGGTCGAACACCACCCCGCGAATGTCACCGTTGGCCTTGAATTGGAAGATGTGCTCCACCTCTTGGCCGTGGTAGTCCAGCTGCCCTTCCGCCTGCAGGTTGCCGTGGAAGGCATTGAAAACCTTTATCTCGTAAGGCCCCACCAGCCCTTCGATTTCGAAATAACCGTTGGGATCGGTCTCAATGTAAGTGTAGTCGGGCGGCACCACCACCAGACCCCATTGGGAAACCACCTCGACCTTTCGATAGGCGAGCTGAGACAACACGCCGTCGATGGTGCCGTCCTCACCCACCGGCGCCACGGTTCGTCCTTTGATGGTTCCTTTTTGGAAACGCACCGTGACCTGCTCCGTATCACCCGGGAATCGGATCTTGCCCCAGGCCACGCCGCCGTTGGAGCCGTGCACCGCGTGCACGCCATAGCTGCCCGGTCCAAGGCCGGAAATCACAAACCGACCGTCGCTGTCTGTGATCGCTTCGTGGTGCCAACGCACCGACAAATAACCACCGGCCAAATGCACCGCGGCATTGGCCACGGGCTCATTGTCGTAGTCCAACACCCTGCCGATCAGACCCCCGTCGGGCAGCTTGGGCTGGAAGTAGAGATCACGATCCACCACCTCCGCGGTCGACGTGAGGGTCACCGCCGCCGTCACTTCCTTGCCGGTGTCCGGAAGGATCGCGTGCACTTTCCAGCTGCCGACAAAGACGTCGGTCAAAACATACGAGCCGTCGGCCCCGGTAATCGTGTGGTAATCCGTATCACGGGCCCAAACCACGGCGCCTTCGACCGGCGTGGTGCTGCCGTCGAGGCCCAATTGGTAGACGTGGCCGCGGATCTCGCCCCGGTCCTCGCGCACGATGATGTCGATATTTTCGGTCCGGTCGGGGTGGACCTCGAAGAAGACTTGGGCCGCCGAGCCGATGCCCGGATAGGTCGACGACTCGGTGAAGACCTCGATCTCCGCAATGCCGCTCGGCACTTGACCAAAGTCGAACGAGCCGTCCAATTGGGTCCTGACGACCGCCGTGCGCTCTTGTTCCACGTAAAGCGCGACAAAAGCGTCGAAGATCGGTTCGCCGTCGACCGTCTTGACCGTGCCTTGGATGCGGCCGGGCGGTCGCACCTGGGGATCGTTGCGGATGATCACCAAATTCTTTGCGGCGGTGGCGCCGCGCTCCGGCAGCTCGAAGGTGCCGAAGGCGTAATGGCCGTGGCCGTCGTCGGCGGACATGGTCAAGGTACCGACGACCATATTGGCCACGTCGTATTGGCCGTTTTCGCCGATGTGGGCTCGGCGACCGGCCTTGAATTGAGGGTTGTAAACGGTGACCCTCAGATTCTCGGGCACCGAACCGTCCTCATAGGTTACCCGGCCGACCACCGAGCCACGACCGGGCATGACCAAATTGAGCTCTTGGGTCTCACCGGCAAAACGGACCTTGCCGCGCACGTTGCCGAAGTATCCCTCCTGCGGATCCTGGGCATACACTCGAAATTTCGGTCCGCAGGCGCCGTAACGCACGAAACCAAAATGGTAACGACCGTTTTCGTCGGCGGTGGTGCTGGCGGTGGGATGCTCCTTACAATGCAAGCCGAGGTGCTCGATGCCGGTCAGATCGCGCTCGTAGAGCACCACCGTGGCACCGGGCAAGGGCAAACCGTCCGGGCCGTAGATCACCCCTTCGAGCTGGATCGCGGGCACATCGACCCGGGTTTCCACCAACACCTCTTGGGTTCCGAGGGGCTCGCCCTCGACGTTCTCCAAATTCGATACGGTCAGCAGATTGTCGAAAAACGGCGACGCCGGATTATCGAAAATCACCCGCACGATGCGCGGGTTGTTGAGCCCTTCGAAGGGATTTTCGATGACGTCGAAACCGGACAACATGCCGAGCACCAAATCCTCTTCGGTGCGCACCAAACCGCCGTTGGATTTATTGTCCGGCAAAACGAAACGCCCCGCGGAACGGGGCACCATGGAGGCCAGGTCGATCTCCTCGGAAAACAACACGTCGATCACGTGGCCGCCTTCGTCGACCACCACGTTCTGCACCGCCGAAAGCACCTGGAACGGCCGGGACGCAATGGTGTCCTGGAACGGCGAGCGCGAACTCTCGTAGATGCCGTCCCCGTCTTGGTCGAGTTCCAACACAAAGTGGTCGCTCGAGGTCTGGAAGTCGACGTAGGCACTGCCGCCGGCTTGTAGGGAGATATTCGTGAACCGGACCTCCCGCAGGGTGCCTGCGGCGTCCGGAACCATCAAGAAAAGATCGCCGGAACCCGCCACCGGAGCCAAGAGCCGAGCGCTGTACCCGCCCTCCTCCGGCCGACCGAGCACCACCAAATCCCCGCCCTCCAGGTCGTAAAGCTCGGCAAAGGGCAAATGGCGCAGCCGCTCGTCGTCGTCACCGGCACCGGAAATCTCCTTGCCGCTGGTGCGGCTCGACACCTGCACTTGCAAAGTGCCCTCGGCCAATACCGCTTGGGGTCCTAAGTAATGGGTGGTCGACGCCAAGCGACGAAAGGCGTCGACGGGAGAGCTGGATTCTTGGTCCAACAAATCGGCGATCGCTACCGCCAGCTTGCCGCCGTTTTGACTCTCCCGCTGGAGCTGATCCCAATCCCAATCGCCGTCGCGTGCGCCGAGCCAATCGACGATCAGGGTGGACACCACATCGATCGTCGGCTCGCCGTAATCGAGGTGGCGTCCCAGCTGGCCGAAGCGGTAGGTGCGCTCGGCGATCACCTCTTCGCCCACCCGCGGTAGGCCGCTGCCGAACGACGGCGGCGCTTGGGCGAGGGAATAACCGATGCCCAACAGGGCCAACGCCTGTTTGCTCAGCTCCTTGGGCAGGGCCTCGCTGGTGTTGGGCAGGACCAGGGTGTCCGATGACAAGGAGCCGTCGTCACCCACGGCCACGCTCCATTCGAACGACGGATCCACCGAGCTGCCCATGCGCAACGAGCTCGAAACCACCTTGCCCGTGCGCTGGGCCTCGACCCTGAATTCCACGGTTTCCGACTCGCCCGGATTCAAAGTTTCAATTTGGCGCGAGTGGCCGTCCACCAGGGTCACGCCCGAAACCGCGTGGCTCGGCAGCTTGAGCTCGATCAAATTCACCGGCGAGGTGCCGACGTTGGCCAGGGTGATAAAGAGGGAATATTCGACATTCGCGCGCACCACCTGGGGATGGGCGATGTGGGCCGTCAAGCGAGGATCGCGCACGGCGATCGCGCCTTTGGCAGAACCGCTGATCGGCTGCGGCCCCGTGGGCAGACCTTCCAAAACACCCTTGATGTCGAATTCCACCACGTGGGTGCCGTGTTTGACCCCCTCCAGAAGCACTTCCACGTCGCCCGAAGCGTGGGCGACGAGGAGATTCTTGTCGTCGGCGGTGCCGCGGATCCCGTCGGGACCGGGATCCTTAATCGGCACCGGTCGGCCCAGAATGGTCGGCGGCTCGGTTTCTCCGAGCTTGATGCCGGAAGGAACCTTGATCGTCGCGAAGAGGTCCCTGAGCACCGCCGGATCCCCCTCCGGCGCGCCGTTCTCGACCTGCAAGACCACCGAGAAAAATTGATGCAGCAGGCTGATTTCCGTCGGAAAAAGAATCACGCCCACCATGGGTCGGATCAGCTTCAGCTCGGGCCGGCATTCTTCCCGGGGATCACAACCACCCGCAGGAATCGGCACCTGCTCCGGCTTCTCCACCTCGATCATGAAAGGCACCACCTTGGGCACCTTGAAGCGCGGCTTGACGGTTTTTTGGGAGTCGTCGAGGTTCGGCAACCGAGCCAGATCCGGGTTGGCCACCAGCTTCACCGACGGGCCGAGGGTGTCGTAAACCATCGGCATGTTGAAGTCGAAGGTTCGTCCGGCCACGCCGTAGGCGAAGGTCAAATTGATCGCTTCGAAGCTGTCGTCGATCACCAACCCGCGGGAGCGGATCTCGTCCAGGGTTAAAGCTCGGGAGCTGACCCGGGTGATCAAAATCTCGGTGACGTTGATGCGCGCCTCACGGGGCTCCCCATAGGCCAACACCGCGCCGTCGTTCACCAGTCGGATGTTCTCGAGCCGATACTCGCCTTCGAGACGCATGCGCGGGATGCGAAAGGGCTCCCCCGGCGTGGTCTCGAGGGTCAGCACCCCGCTGACTTCCGGACCCACCAGATCGCCCTCCACCCTCATGGACACCGGCAAGATGCCCAGGCCCGGATCGTAGCCGTCGAGGGAAGTGTGCACCACGGTCGGTGTGTCGAAGGGCACGGTTTGGCTGGCCGGCGAGGCCAACAGCCGAGTCCCGGCTATCTGCAGCTCAGCTCGGCCGATCTCCGTGCCGGTCGCCGCGCTCACCCACCCCGGAGCCGAAATAGCCCACAGCGTCGAACCTAGGATCAATCCCAAAACCTTGGAGATCTTGGACTGGAGAAGACGGGTCTGGATAAGGCGCATAACAATTCAATCCGAAGGTGATTCCCTGGCGTCTGCCCTTGTAGCTCGCAATCTGCATCACGGAAACAAGCCGACCGGTCTAGGGAATGAGGAAAATTCTAGGCTCCCGGACCACTTCGCACCAACGCGAAGTGCAATACCTCACACTTGAGAGATCCAGATTGGATCATCTCACGTAAGGAAATGCAAGACAGAATTTTGTTTTGAGGGGCATTGCCCTAGGAATCCCGGTAAATCGCCTGACAAGAGGCTTTTCGAGGACGGCGCAGAAATGCCCGGCACCACCATGAGGCAAGCAGGAGTGCGGTTCACATCTTCGGGCCGCCCAGCAGGGGCAAGGCAAAAAGGAGCCTGGAGTTTATTCCGTGGCGCCATGGAGGCCGCGAGGTGACCGGCACCACGACCTGGAAAGCAGAACGGGAGGGCGCAAGGCCCTCCCCTACGGATCGTGGACAAATAGGCTTTAGTGGAGAGGCGGGAGGGCGCAAGGCCCTCCCCTACATTGAGTGGACAAAGAAGCCTTGGTGGAGGCGCGGGAGGGCGCAAGGCCCTCCCCTACGAGGCGTGGCGGGAGAACCGGATGGGAAGGCGCAAGCGAGGAGGTATTGCAGGGAGAAGGCGTTTGCTCAGAAGCTGGAGAGGGCCTGGCCGATGGATTCGGCGGGGTCGTCGAGCAGGCGACCGGCGAGGCGCTCAATTTCCGTATCTCCCGACACCACGAGCACGGTCGGCACGCCGGTGATTCGGTCTCGGCGCGCCTGCTCGTCGTCGGGGATGACCTTGGGAACGCCGTAATATTCGAACCGCACCCCCGGCCAAGCTTTCTCAACCGCGATGATCTTCGGCACAATGCGCTCACAAATCGGCGACCAGCTGCCGAAGTAGACCCGCACTACCAAATCCTCGGGCAAGGATTTAAACGGTACTGCTTGGGTCGAAAAATGTTGGCCGTAGGCCGCGGACTTGAGCTCAAAGGATGGATGGCGCGCCTCGAGAGCGCTGAAGGCTCGCCGACCCAAAAGCGGCGGCGCAGGTTTCAGCTCGACCTTCAGGCCGTCGAGCTCAAAAGCCATGACGCCCTGGGCGGTCTTGAAAGTGCCGATATGGCGCAGCACCGACCCGGCCTTGAGCACCGCCACCGGTTCAGAGCCGGCGCTCTTGAAGCTCTTGGCCGAAACCGCCTGCACGGAATTGCCCCTAGGGCTGATCAACAAGGTGCCCAAATCCGGCTCAGAAACCAACCAGGCCACCTCATAGTCGGAATAGTAAATGGCCGCCGTATCCAGCTCGACCCCGTCGACGGCGAGCACCCAATCCTTGGTCCGGGCCAAGTCGGCAATTTCCACGGCCCCGGGCAAAGGATCCGTCGACGCCACCGCCTCGCCGGCCATCCCGCCCATGCCGGCCATCCAAAAAAGGGCCACAAGGGCCGACATCAAGCTCTTCTTCATCACGACAGCTCCGTCTTCAATGTAATGGTCGTCGGGAAAGCGGGCCATGAACCAGACAACGCCAAACCCGCTGGACAGTCATATCCTTACACTCGAAGATCGAATTGTCTAGACCCTACCGGTTTTCACCCACTCACTCTTCATCGGACCCAACATCTACCGCACTTCTACACGGCGTGGCCACCCGGGAATCGAACAATTCCAGATAATTTTGCACGTTCAGCCGAAGGAAAGTTTCGCTCGAATCCGAGAAGCCGGATTCTCGTGTACACTTTGTTCTAACTGGCCCTACACTCTTCCGTCCGTCAAAGGAGCTTATTGTGCGAAGACTCCCGTTGCTCGCCCTGTTGGTCGTGCCTTGGTTGATGTGGTCCTGCGTGGTTGAAAAAGACACTAACGACTCCGTGTCGGTCGATGTCGAAACCCCACCGGCGCCTACTTGCGCAGCGTCGTCAACCTGGGTCACAAACCCGAATCCGCCGGACGACGTCACCGCGAATGGCCTGAATTGCGAATTCCATCAGTTTGCTTGGCAGTGGTTCTTGGACCTCACCTCGCCCGTCACCTCGGGCTCCGACCAGCGGATTTTCGAGGATTCCACCCAACATCCCACCCTCGGCGTGGATCCTTGCCCGGGATCGGAATCTGAAGCCGGCCTGCTGGCGTCCGACTCCTTGGGTCTCGGCATTCGGGTCAGCAAACCCAAAGACTCGGGTCCGTTCTCATTCTTCTTGCCGAAAGACATCACCCAAGCCGGCTCCCACGAGCCTTTGGTGGACCAAAACAATAAAGTGGTTTATTACAACATTCGCTATACGCCGAACGAATGTAAAGTAAACCCAAATAGCTTGGACGCCAGCTTCCCCAATACTCCTCCGAATACGGTGACCGAGCTAAAAACCGCTTGGCGTCAAATCGATCCCCAAGACGCGAATCGATTCTTCTCCGCCGAGGGCACCATTATCGACTCCAACGACACCTCGCAAACCGTGCTCCTCGGTTTGGTGGGTTTCCACATGGTCAAGAACACACCGAATCATCCGGAATTCATCTGGGCAACTTTTGAGCACAAAGACAATGCCCCGGTTTGTAATCCCGCGGGCGACCAGGCGGATCCCCCTCCGTCCGGTTGGTCGTTCACCAGCCAGACCTGTGCGGATTGCTTGGCAACCCCGTACAGTGGCACTTGCCCCCAGACCTTGCAAGATTGCAAATTCAACACCTATCCAGGAGATCTCAAACCCACGGAAGTCTGCTTGGCGAGCGAAAACGGCGGCGGAAATCTAAACAACCAACAAAATATCACCAGCTTGAACGATCAGTTGGTGGGGCCGGACGGCATCTTGACCCAGCTGGCGGCCGACGACCCCATGGCCGTGATCAAGAACTACTTCCATGCGGGCACTCTTTGGCTGAGAAATCCCACCTCCAACCTGGCGCCGTGGATCCAGGACGGTTCCGTGAACTTGGCGAGCACAGTCATGGAAACCTACGACCAGGCTCCCTTGCCGGCTGGCGGCACGGATCAAATCTTGGGTAAGAATTGCTTTACTTGCCATACTTTCAACGGTTCTGAAAATACGGCGAGCTTGAGCCATATCCTGCCTATCCAAAGCTCCCAAGTCCTGGTAGAACCTTAAACCTTCAGCGCCACCGGCCTTGGAGTCTCGGACCGCCCGGCCGATGGCCCCGGTCTTCTTTCTTGGAGATTCAATGGGCCGTTTTGTGCGGATCGGCTCTAATAAGGTGGATTCGCTGGAATCGATCCTTGAAAATTTAATAGGATAGACCAAGGGCCACCGTCAAACCGCGACAAAATGTCGCAGAGTCTCCCCCGCACACGCGGGGATCGGCCTCACTTCCTGATCAAGGGGACATTCTTCATCGGGTCTCCCCCGCACACGCGGGGATCGGCCTTCATGAATCTACGATCTTGATTCCCTCAATACGTCTCCCCCGCACACGCGGGGATCGGCCCCGGCTCGGAGTGAATGTCTACAGCCTCTATTAGTCTCCCCCGCACACGCGGGGATCGGCCCCTTGGTGCCTGCTTCCATGGATTTGATGTCTGGTCTCCCCCGCACACGCGGGGATCGGCCGACGACGACACAGTTTGTGCGACAGTCGGCTGGGTCTCCCCCGCACACGCGGGGATCGGCCCTCGGTGGTGATGGGCTCTATGCCACGGGTTTCGTCTCCCCCGCACACGCGGGGATCGGCCCTACCGGCCCCTGCACCTGCACAGCTCGCGCTTGTCTCCCCCGCACACGCGGGGATCGGCCTGCCGAGATCGTGCAGAGCCCGGTGACAGGTCCGTCTCCCCCGCACACGCGGGGATCGGCCTTGCATCCCGCACAGGGTCATAGGCCGCGGAGAGTCTCCCCCGCACACGCGGGGATCGGCCTCCTAAGCGCATGTCGCCCGGACCCGCGGACCTGTCTCCCCCGCACACGCGGGGATCGGCCCTGAGGATAGTTCTTGAGGTATCGTCCTAGAGTGTCTCCCCCGCACACGCGGGGATCGGCCTCCTCGATCGTGTCGCCGAGCTTGGTCCTCAAGGTCTCCCCCGCACACGCGGGGATCGGCCGCGTGACAGTAGACCCACACGGGAACGTGTGAAGTCTCCCCCCGCACACGCGGGGATCGGCCCAGGCCCCATTTAGTAGGGCTCCAGCTGCCATCGTCTCCCCCGCACACGCGGGGATCGGCCCACGCCGGGCCACCGTGTGTATCAGCGGGGCGCGTCTCCCCCGCACACGCGGGGATCGGCCTTTTGACTCGGATCGTTTGGACATCGGACAAAGGTCTCCCCCGCACACGCGGGGATCGGCCTTTTTCTATCGATCCTCTGGATATCGACCCGCGGTCTCCCCCGCACACGCGGGGATCGGCCGTCTCGGCGAAAGAGACGCGAGTCGGCCACCCGGTCTCCCCCGCACACGCGGGGATCGGCCTGCATAGCTGACACCACTGCCTTTGGTCCCTGAGTCTCCCCCGCACACGCGGGGATCGGCCCCAGCCCAATCCGCTCATGCCTGAGACGAGACCCTGTGTTTGCTAGTCCGGCAAGCGGAAAGAGGTCGGCTCGGCCCCTTTCACGCAGGAGTCGTCGAGACCGTCGACCCGCCCGCTTTCCACCAGATTTTGCACCATGCCCTGGAAACATGGGCCAAACACGCCGTGGCCACCGTTGGGCACCACCACATGGCGGCTGTTGGTGAACACCGCCTCCAACGCCTTGCCATTGCTCGGCGGCGTGACCGGGTCGCGCTCGCCGGACAGGATCAGGGTCGGCACGTCGCTTTTCACCGGCTCAAGGAACGACGACCGCAAACGAATGTGAGGCCACGTACGGCAAGCCTCTCGATAGGCGCCGATCAGGAAGTCGCCGAGAAAGGTACCCTTCGTGTGCCGGCGCACCTCCTCGTCGGTGACGAAGTCGATGCTCTCGGCGCAGATCACCGAGAAATGGTATCCCGTAGAGTCGTTGGGCCGCGCCACCCAGCTTTGGCGCTCCAAGAAATAGTCCGCAAGCGGCTGCCACTCTCCCATCGCCGCCCGATGCACGAAGTAGGGAACCTCACCGCCCCGCCGATAGAGCAGACCGCGCAGGGCATATCCCAAGGCCCCCGCGCTCAAGGTCACCTCTCGACCCTCAGCTTTCACCTTCGGTGGGTTCAACCGCACCCGAGACAACACCGCCTTCAGCTCCTTGTCCAGCTCGGGGTAAGCCTCCCGACACTCGGCGTTGCCGGCACATTCGGCGAGCAATCGATCGAGGGCATCCTGAAGACCCCGGGCGTGGGAAAGATACGGCTTCTCGAAGATCGGGCTCGGGGCGTTGAGCACCACCGTGCGCACCGCCTTCGGATGACGGCGCAAGAAAACCTGCGCTTCCCGCGTGCCGTACGAGCCGGTCCAGAAATTGAGTGCGGAATAACCCAACCATGTCCGCAGATCTTCGAGATCGTCCATGGAAGCAGCGGAGGTATACAAATCGAGACGCGCCCGCTCGGACAAGGCGTTGGCGCAGGCCTTCAAGTGATCCGGCGGAAAGAGTTCGTCGAACCGGGAGGCCGCACCTCGGGGATAGGGCACATCGCAGCTCAAGGCGCCTGACGCTCCGGCACCGCGGAAATCCAGGAAGAGGAGATCGCGGCTTTGTCGCACCCCTCGGAAAAGCCCGATGAATCCTGCCGCCTGGTCCGTCGGCGACGAGCCCGGACCGCCCAAAAAGAAGGTGACCGCGTCCCGCTGTTTGCTCTTGGCATGCTTGCCCTTGGGATCGAACGCCCGGGCAACCACAAAGGCCAAATCGAGGGTTCTGCCCTTCGCCGCCGCGCGGTCTTCGAAAACCCGAAAACGTCCGCATTCGATCTTGCCGGGCAATGGCTCGAAGCACGGTTGAAGCAAACCAGAGCCGGCGGCCTGGTCGGCCGGCAGCGTCGGAAAGCCGGGGCCGTCTTGGCATAGGGCCGGGTTCCCGAGTGCAAGCATGAAGAGCGTCAAGACAAGGGCGGTTCGTTCGAAAGGCTCGCGATGTTGGGCATGCATGGTGTTTAAACCCTACCAAATCTGCCCGTCTGGAAATGCCCGGCTCCTCTCGCTAGCTATAGCTAGGCGCCCTCGAAGCGGAAACAAGCCCGGTAAGGCAGACCTCCGGGCCGTCCCGAAGGGACAAGGCTTGAGGAGCCTCGGAATTTATTCCGTGGCGCTCCGACAGCGAACGGGTGGCGTGCTCACGGAGCCGGCGGCACCGACAATAGAGCGGCATCCGCCGGACCCAGAGCCCGTTCGTAAACCCTGACCTCGTCGATCAAACCGTGGAAGTAATATGGCCCGAAGGACCAATGCTCACCGATGCGCAGGGTCGCGGTGGTATCGAGGGTTTCAGCGCCGACTGTTTTGGTGGTTTCCAACACGCCGTCTACCCACAGGGCCAGGGTCGAGCCGTCGTAGACGCCCATCACGTGGTGCCAGGCACCGTCCGCCAGGACCGTGAGGCCGGTGTGGCTTTGGTCGTTGACTCGCATGAAGAGCTTGGCGTCTCCGGTTAGGAAGAGGTCGTAACCGTCCAAATTGCCGTCCCGTTTGTCGACGATCGACATGAACGATCCGGCGTCTTGGGGCTGGACTTGGATCCAAGCGCTGATCGAGACCTCACTCGGCGACGCCAGGGTCGGTGTGGACGCCACGCGGATGCCGGTTTCGAAACCATCGAATTCAACTGCCGAGCCGGAAATGCCCGGCACGAAGAGCCCGCCGTTTTCGAACACCCCGTGGTGACCGAAGGGCGAGGCGTCGTCGCCATCGCCGTCCAGGGGCCACCGGCCGATCAAACCGACGGTGGTGTCGTTGGGATCGGCCACCTCGAAGGTGATGGCGAGATCGTCGTCGTTGGCATTGCCCGTCAGATCGCTACAGCGGACGTAGAACACGTAGGTGGTGGCATCTTGCAGACCGGTCACGACTGCGGAGTGGTTCAAGTCGTCGGAGGTTCCAAAGGCGTACGCCATGGACGAAAAGTCCGTGCCCGCCACGGTATCGAAGGCACAACTCGCCGGTTCGTCGGTGTCCACTTGCAGGGTCGCTTCGGTGGTTCCGGCCGGCAAAATGCCCGACGGCCCCGGGTTGAGTCGTTGGGGCGCCGGTGCCTCGTAGACCGCTTGGATTTCTGCCGGCTCCAAGGCACGGCCGTAAAGGCGTAGATCGTCCAACGCACCCTCGAAAAGGAAACCACCCGACCAATTGCGACCGATCAGCAAATCCGTGGTGGTGGACGACACCCCGGCCGAGGAGCTGAGGGATGCGTCGAGCACGCCGTCGACGTAGAGCCGAAGCTCACTGCCGTCGTAGGTGCCGGCCACATGGTGCCAGCTATCGTCGGCCACCACGGCGGTGCCGTTCAGGGCCGCGTTGTTGACCCGCACGAAGAGGCGAGAGGAGCTGTTGAGGTAAAGGTCGAAGCCGTCGGTGTGTTGGTCCCGCTTGTCGACGATCGAATGGAAAGCGTTCGTTGCCCCGTGCCGGATCCAGCCCGCGACCGTGAAGGCGCTCAGCTCGTCGAGCTGGGAATCCGCCGCCACTCGCACGAGATCGTCCGTACCGTCCAGCTCGATGGCCCCGCCGAGACGTCCCTCGATCCAACGCGGTCCGGCCCCCGGTGTGGCCGGTTCCAGGGTGCCGTCGCGACCCATGGACGAACCGTCCAAGGCGATCGTCGAAGCCGGATTTTCGGCGCCGTCATCCAAGGCCCAATAACCCATCAAACCCGCCACACCCTGGGGAGCCACGGTGACCGAAATGATTTGCTCCGCCGTTTTGCCACCGCTGTCGGTGACCTCGGCGTAGAGCAGATGCTCACCCACGGAGAGGGATACGCTCAGCGTGCCGGACCCCAAATCTCCATCGAGGTCCGAGTTCCAGGTGATCTGCGAGCTGAGGTCGCCGTCTTCCGGATCGGTCGCTTGGCCCGTGAGCTGGATGGGCCCCGGTTCGAAGACCGCGCCGTCGGCCGGCTCGGTAATCAATATCGACGGCGCGGCATTTCCCGGGGTGATGGTCAGATTGAAGACTTGATAGGCCCCGTATCCGCTGCTGTCGTAGACGATCGCCGACAGGGTTTGGCTGCCGACGCCCAATCTCGCGGTCACCGAGCTACCCCGACCGAGAATCCGGCTCTTGGTGTGGGAGGTCCAAACGATGGTCGAAGAAATGTCTCCGTCCTCGGCATCGAAGGCGGCACCGGTCAAGGTGATTTCGGGCCCTTCCACGCTCTGGCCGTCCGTGTGGGAAATCAGGCTGAAGGTCGGAGCGGTGTGGCTCACGGGCGTGAGTTCGTAGATCTTCATGCCGTGGGTGCCCAGGTTGAGCCACAGCTCCATGGCCGGATCGCTGTCCAGGTTGCCGACCAAGAGAGAGTCCATCTTGCCTTCCGGATTGTCGTAATAGCTGAAAACCGGGCTCGGTTGGTAGTCGGCCCAAAGCACGGAGCCGTCGGCACCGCTGACCACCTGGGGACGACCCCTGAGGGCGAATGCATAGTCCAAGTCACCGTCTTCGTTGAGATCTACTACCTGCAGACCCTGAATCGGGTCGTAGCTCTGGGGATAGACCGTTTCCGACACCAGACCCGACGTGGGGTCGAGAATCACGATCTCACCGTCATCGTTGCCGACAAAGATTTCTTCGACCCCGTCGCCGTTTCGGTCGGCAGTGTCGAGCGCGGTAATTTTCAGCGAACTCGTCACCAGCTCCTGGGTACCGGTTTGGCCATCGAAAACCCAAAGATCGTCGTTCTGTGCCGCCACCAGGATTTCGAGCGCCGGGTCGGCATCCACATTGGCGACTCGCAGATGGGGAACCTGGGCAAAACCGTTGATCAACGCGGGACTTTGCCACTCGGTGCTACCGTCCGCGGCGTCGAAGACAAAAATAGCGGGCCCTGCGGCGGCCGTGGTTCGACGGTGGGCCGAGGCCACCACTTCGAGGTCGCCGTCGCCATCGACGTCTACCACCTCGATGCCGTGAATTTGATGGCCGTTGGAAGCCGCGGACTGCCACCGCAGAGCTTGACCCGACCCCTCGTAAGCGGCCAAAACACCGTCGTCACCGCCCGCCAAGACCTCGTAGTCGCCGTCGCCGTCGAGATCCGCGGCTTCGATGCCGAAGAGGTATTGCGGCCCGCCGGCAATGCCGGTGCTGGCCTGGATCGGCTCCAGAGTGTCGGCATTCACTTGGAAATAACTCGGATCCCCGTCGAATCCGCCCGGATAATAGGTGCTGTAGATGAGCTCCCGTTGACCGCCGAGCATGCCGTGGGCCAAGGAGTAGTGGGGCCCGAAATGGCTCGGGGATTCGAGTTCTACGGTCGCGCTGGTGCTGTCGTAAAGCAGCAGATGATCGGCGGCGGTGGAGCTATAACCGTGGCTCCAGAGCAGCTGAGTCCCAACGCTTGAGCCCAGGGTGCCGGCGGTCAAACCGGCCACTCCGTGACCGGGATTGTCGATGCTCTCGATCAGGCTGCCGTCGAGGCCCGAGAGCACGTGGAGGTCACCCCATTGACCGTCGCCGTAAATGACCTCTGGAATGCCGTCGCCATTCCAATCGCCGGTTGTCAGGGAGTCCAGATCCAGGTCCACGTCCTCAACCCAGGCCAGGGATTGTGTCTCGCCGCTGAAGGCGAAGAGATCGTTCCATCGGAAAGCCGCGAGGATTTCACCACGACCGTCGCCGTCCACATCCGCCACCACCAAGTCGTCGCCGAAACCACCCACGCGATCCCATTCGAGGGCCCGGGTCGCGCCGTCGAGCACCCAACCCCCGGACGCGCCGGCGGTGGCGACGATCTCCAAACCCGCATCGTCGTCGACTTGGCCCACCGCCAGATCGGAGCAGCCGTAAAGGGGCGAGCGAAATTCGGTGTAGCCGGTGAGGTCGGTGACCACCAACTCGGTGTCGTCGTCACAAAAAAGCACCTCATTTGAACCGTCACCGTCCACATCGGCGACGGTCACACCGGCAAAGGTGTCGACGTCGGCAAAAAAGCCCGAGATCCGCTCCATGGCACCCGCCACGAAACCCCAGATCTCCACCCGCCCTCCCATGGCCACGAGCACCTCGTCGATACCGTCTCCGTCGACGTCGGCGACGATCAAATCGTCGATGTCGTGGTGATCGAAATCGCTCTGCCAGGTGAATTCGAATCCGGCAGCTCCCTCTTGCAGCACATACCAATAGGAGTTGGGGTCGAAGTTTTCTTCACCCGCCGTCGCCACGATATGGCTGGGGTTTCCCGTGCCGTCGAAACGCGCCAAATAGAGTCCCTTGTCGCCGATCCCGACGCCGAATTGAACGTGGTGCCAACTCTCCTCGCCACGCAAACCGGGAATCGTCGATTTGGCGGTGCCCGCGAGCGAATCCAAGGTCGAAAGGTCCTCGAGCACCGTCTGGGTTCGGGCCTTTCCGGCGCCGGTCTCGGCCCCAAGCCGGGCCTGGGCCATCGCCGCCTCGGTTTCAAAACGGTCGTATCGCAAATGATTGCCGTCCGCGTCGATCACCGGTCGTCCGAAACGATCGACGGACAGCTCCGAGCGATCGGGCTGCGCCCACGTAGCACCGGCGAGGCTCGCGAGGCTCAGGATCAGCAAAGAAAGAAGCACCGTCCCTGGGCGCAGAACACTCGATCGATTCGAAAACAACACGGCTGGAGTCTGACAAGACATGGGAAAAATCCTCTCGATGGGGAGCCGCGGCCGGCTCGTCGTGGGGCCCGCCGGTTCTGAGGCGAGACGAAGGTCTTTCTTCGTAGGGCGTAAAGGCCCTCGAAACCGCATCACCCGTTCGAGAGTTTTTTGAGCTGACCGTGGCCGAGGTTTTACGGATCAGCCAGAGGCGAGCGACTCAAGGATTCCGCGCCAAGTAGATGATCCCACCTTCGTCGACGGCGCCCAGCTCATCGACCTGGCCGGCTTCGACCAAGGCGCCCACCAGGGCTGCCGCCGCCGCATCGACATCGTCGTGGTTTCTTAAAACCCCATCCAGACCGTCGACATAGGCTTGCAAGAGTTCCGTCCGTTGCCGACGGCCCTCGAGCTTCCCCTTCTTGGTCAGTCGAAAACCAGGCCAGTGGCTCCGCGCCAATCGGACGAACACCCCGTTGGGATAGGTTTCAAGAGCGCGGATACCGTTTTCCCGTTCTAGATCCCCGAACAAAGCGAGAGACCGGGCAATCCACCGGCTGGCCCCATCGAAGGCTTCCAAGGTCCGTCGGCTCGTCCAAAAAAGCGGAATCTTGTCGGTGCTCAGCTGGCGTTCGGCGAGCCGCGCCGCCATGGAATCCGCGAAAACCCAGCGATCCCGCGCTTCCGAGAGCGATGCCCCGCGCACGGCGCACGGGCCGTCGATCATCAGCCGGGTGGGTCGCCGCTCGTCGACCCACTCTCGAAAGGCCGTCAAGGTCTTAAATTTCCGCTTGGCGACGAAGGCCAAGCGATCACCGTCCGCGGACAGCTCCACCGCTGGGAATTCCTTTTTTCCCGCATCCAGGGCCGATTCCCAGGACCCGGCGGTGAGATCCACACCGATGAAAGAACCCTTAACGCCTAGAGACACCGGCTCGATCGGCTCAACGGGTTGTGAAACCTCACCGAAATCCACAGTCAATGCCGATCCACGAGCCGGTGGGCTCCTTTTAGGGTTCTTCGTAAGATTCCGCACAAAGTCTTGACCTTTCTTCCATTCCGCAGGATCCCAAGGCTCCGGTAGATCCGTGATGATTTCATCAAGTCGGCCCCATTCGTCGACCCGGCACGCCTCACTGAAACGAATGAACCACCCGGATTCAGACCTCTTGAATGCCGAGGGTCGCTCTTCTGGATCCAACGGGGTCGACTCCGCTACCGTCGCCACAGAATGTACGTAAGGAGCCACTCCTTCGCCGGGTGAAACCACCAGAATGAATAGATCCCCTTCCTGCGCGTTCTTTCCGGGTGGCCGCTCTCCCCGGGCCAACGGCAACCAGGGCTCTCCGAAGCGATCGGAATCCGCGCTTTGCGCCACGAGGCGATCGGCCTCTTCCCTTGGTTTTTCGAAGTGTTCGTTGACCGTTAATTTATACGCCCAGATATCTGGAGCCATGCACACCTCCCTTGGTCATAAGATACGAGCAGCGAAATCGTGAATCGATCTCGCTGCTCGAAATTCTAACCGCTGAAGTGGATCATTCGGCTGTGCAGCCCGGGAGATCCGGGTTCAGGCCGCAACCGATTTGTGTAAACGGTGCCGCATATCCGGATCTCGTCGAGCTCAGGTCCGGATTCGTAAAAATTGTGGTCTCTCCCGGCCGATAACACCGGTCTTTTTTGAAATTTAAATGAGCCGTTTTGCGGAGATCGGCTCTAAAGATGCAGATTCAGTAGAATCGATCCTTGAAAACTGAATATGATTAGCCAAGGGCCACCACCAAGGCGCGACAAAATGTCGCAGAGTCTCCCCCGCACACGCGGGGATCGGCCCCTGCACAGATCGCGCTTTTTTGTAGGAGACGCGTCTCCCCCGCACACGCGGGGATCGGCCCTCGCCGTAGTGCGATTGGGTGGCCCTGAATCGGTCTCCCCCGCACACGCGGGGATCGGCCCTGGATTAGCTTCCTCGACTTCCGTGCAGAACTGTCTCCCCCGCACACGCGGGGATCGGCCCTTTCTCCATAGGATAGAGTTCTCCCATCCATGGTCTCCCCCGCACACGCGGGGATCGGCCCCGGATGGGCGTGTGGGTCTTGGGAGTCGGCGAGTCTCCCCCGCACACGCGGGGATCGGCCTTTATGTACCGGCTAGGTTGCAATTTATGTACCGTCTCCCCCGCACACGCGGGGATCGGCCTTTCTTCGTTTTGGCATTCAGAGCAGAGAACCGGTCTCCCCCGCACACGCGGGGATCGGCCGCACGAGGGGACGGTCGTGCTGAAGCCGCTTCTGTCTCCCCCGCACACGCGGGGATCGGCCTCCGCCACGGATACGGTCGTCTAGGTGGCTTTCGTCTCCCCCGCACACGCGGGGATCGGCCCTTCTCCAATTCTGCCTGAATCAACCCTATTTCGTCTCCCCCGCACACGCGGGGATCGGCCTCCATGGAAAAATTCGAAGTCATGGATAGTTACGTCTCCCCCGCACACGCGGGGATCGGCCGTTTGCTTGAAAACTCGGTGAAGCTCTTCCGCAGTCTCCCCCGCACACGCGGGGATCGGCCCACATCCGACGCCGCCGCGGCACTGAGGTTTTCGTCTCCCCCGCACACGCGGGGATCGGCCCTTACAACGTTTATTGAATTTACCGCGCGGGATGTCTCCCCCGCACACGCGGGGATCGGCCTCTCGGCGGCGCTTCTCTCCGAGAGCTCGCCGTGTCTCCCCCGCACACGCGGGGATCGGCCAGCCATCGAGCCGTAGGCCTGCTCTCGCTCCGCGTCTCCCCCGCACACGCGGGGATCGGCCTCGGATGTCCACCATAGACACCTCGTCGACCACGTCTCCCCCGCACACGCGGGGACTCGGTTTACGTGAAGGCAGTCGTGAAGTGTCTCCCCCGCACACGCGGGGATCGGCCGCACGCCGCCGGGCTGTAGGCTTCCGGATTCGAGTCTCCCCCGCACACGCGGGGATCGGCCTTGTGTTAGCGCTGTCCATGGTCGTGGCGTTGAGTCTCCCCCGCACACGCGGGGATCGGCCCCATCGAAAAAGCCACCATGAACGGCGACGGAGGTCTCCCCCGCACACGCGGGGATCGGCCCCAAGATTAAGGGGATCACTTCCGCAGTCGAAGGTCTCCCCCGCACACGCGGGGATCGGCCTTAGGAGTCGAGTTCTCCTCCACCCATGCTTTCGTCTCCCCCGCACACGCGGGGATCGGCCCTCGCGGATGGTTTCGTCGGTGGCTCGATCCGCGTCTCCCCCGCACACGCGGGGATCGGCCTCTCCCGGACCGTCTTCCAAGGCCTCTACGTATGTCTCCCCCGCACACGCGGGGATCGGCCGTTTGCGCGCGGGGCATTTACGGAGTTTCTTGCGTCTCCCCCGCACACGCAGGGATCGGCCCCATTCCGGCCGCTTCGCGCGCCGCCTCGACGTGTCTCCCCCGCACACGCGGGGATCGGCCGTGGGAAAAAGCAGCCGATGGCACCCTAAGGCTGTCTCCCCCGCACACGCGGGGATCGGCCGCTCGTCGACTCTTTGGCGCAGGGTGCGGTTGTGTCTCCCCCGCACACGCGGGGATCGGCCCGAAAACACTCACGACGTCGACCATTTCGGGGAGTCTCCCCCGCACACGCGGGGATCGGCCCCATCAGCACGTAGCCGCAGGCTGATGCATGCAGTCTCCCCCTGTCAATGATCACCCTAATGGAGCCGGCGATGTGCACCCTAATGGAGCCACTCACAAACGGCCATTTCGGGGGCCTCGGTAGTTGCTCAATTATGCCTTCTAAGTAAACGGCACGTCAGTCGCGATCTCTCGATCTTCAAGAAACTGGCGGCCATTAGGTTGATCCCCCTTTAAGTGCTGCCTTTTTTCCGGACACCGACTCGGCTCGGCAGGCTGGCGGCTTCCTGCAAATGTCCACTCATTTCACCTCCTTAGCTGCTGCCTTTTTCTGCCTTCCCCTCTTCGATGCAGGCGTACTCGGTAAGGGTTTCGGGCGTCGAAAGCTGTCGCCTTCCAAGATCACTCGGTACGCGCCGTCTCGGAGTCGATCCAAGGTGGCAGCGCCCAACAAGCGGTTGGGGAACGCTTCTCCCCATTCGCTGAAGTCGAGATTGCTCGGGTCAAAGGCCGCTCCCGGGTGGTGCCGTGGATGCGATTCCCGGCCTCCTCGACCACCCAGGCCTCCAGCTGCCGGTTCGCGTCGGCCAGATCGCGAAACTCCCTTCCAGGAAGGAACGAGCGCTTGACGTACTTCACCCCGGCCTCGACCCGCCCCTTGAGCTTCGGAGAACGAGGCGGGCAGACGTCGAGCTTGAAACCGTAGGCCTCGGCCAGCTCGTAGTAGGCCCGCTGAACCTCCGGCTCTTTCGCACAGGCCCGGACGATTGCGCACTTCGCGTTGTCGAGCACGATCCGTTCCGGAAGGCCACCGAAGAAACGAAAGGCCCGTTGGTGGCAGCCCAGCCAGGTTGGGACCTTCTGATCCCAAACAATCTCCGCGTATTGATGGCGGCTCCAGCAAAGCGTCATGACGAAGATCCACGTTTTCGTCTCTTCACCACTCACCGGATCCTGAAGCATCGGGCCGGTCCCGAAATCCACTTGCGCCGCCTCACCCGGCGAGAAGTGCATCGGCATCGTCGCTTCGGGAACCTTGGGCACGACTCGACGCACGAAACGCCGCACCGACGAGTAGCTCCCCGTGTATTTGTGCTTCCGCTTCAACAGGCCGTAGATCGTCGTCGCCTGTAAACCGCTATTCACCCAGGTCTCCACCAAACCTCGATGTTGTGCCAGGGGTGAGATCGACGCTTGCGTCGTCGATTTCGGCCGGTGGAAAAAGACCGCCAACTCCTCGTCGTCGGGTGGGTCTTCCGCGCTCAACCAACCTTGCTTCTCGGCGATCTTTCGAACGTCCTTTGCTTTTGTTCGACCCATCAACCCTGCACGAGCGATGGCTCGGTCGCTGTCGCCTTGGCGCATCCGCAGCAACACTTGACGGTACTGGTACATCTCGAAACTCCTGTTTGCCATGGCAACCTCCGCGTCATTGAATCTGACGAGAGGTTACCGGTCAGTGAGTCCGAGGCTCCCGATCAGCTCGTTCGGCCGGCTCCATTAGGGTGCACATCGAGTGGCTCCATTAGGGTGCACATCGAGTGGCTCCATTAGGGTGCACATCAGGTGGCACCATTAGGGTGACTACGGATTGGCTCCATAGTGGTGATCAATCACAGGCCTTATTTGCCGGACATGGCAGCCAGCGCTACGCCGTCTCCCCCGCACACGCGGGGATCGGCCGATTCTTGGGGGTCGGGCTCGAGACTTTTTTGACGGGAGAGCTTCGATTTAGCCGATCAGGTCTTCCGGGCTCGACAACCGTTTCCCAGGCCTCGGGAAAAAGGCTGGGACCTTCTTTTGATATCGACGGTAGGTTTCTCCGAAGGCCCGGACCAAGTCGTTTTCCTCAAACCAGGTGCCGACGACAATGTAAGCGGTCATGCCGGCAGCGAAAAGAGCCCGGCCCACGCTCAGGTCCGGGGTCGCCCACATGGCGATCAAGAAACCGGTCATCAAGGGATGACGCACCCAGCGATAAAACGCGGGGGTCTTAAACGTAGGCAAGCTCGGCAGCCTTCGCCGCAGATGATCCCAAGTCTGCTTCAGACCGAAGAGTTCGAAGTGGCTGAGTAGGAAGGTCGAGAGCAGCACCAAGGCCCAACCCATGGCAAAGATTCCGTAAGCCAACCCACGAAGCACGGGCTGCTCCAGCTGCCACAACATGTGGGGCATGGGCTGCCAAAGGGCGTAAATCGCGACGAAAACCAGGCTCGACACCAACACATAAGTGCTGCGCTCCATGGCTTCCGGCATCCATCGGGTGAGCTTCTCTTTGAAACCGGCCCGAGCCATACCGCTGTGCTGCACGCCGAAGGCCAGGAGCAAAAGGAGATTCACCGCCAACGCGGTGCCCCAAGGACCCGCCGCTCCACTGCCGTCGATGGTTACGGGCACCACGACGTTGGCGACGAAACCGACCAGATAAAGAAAAACGCCCAGGAACAGCAAATAACAAAACGTGCTGTACCCGAGCATTAGGGATCGACTCAGGGTCGAGTGGGTGGGTCGTAGGTCGACGGCTTTTTCGAGCGGGGCAGCGGCGGCGTCAAAGGTGGTATCGCGCATCGGGACTCTCCTGAGGGTTGGGCCGAGATTGGCTGTCAACCTTCACTACGAAACCCGGTCGCGAAACCCGCCAGTGAGCAGCTACGATTCCCTGTCACCTAAAATATGTTTAAAAGTGAATAAAATCGAATTGCTCAACAAAGGACCGCAGCTCGCTTTCTCCACACTTCAACTGTTTTCCCACTGCCGAAGCCAGACCAGTAGCCAAGGTCACTTCTCGTGGCGTCGTAGCATACACGGATGCGAGTATTTTGAAAGGCACTGTATCAGCGGCCTCTGCCATACGTTCAGCATTCTGTTCGGGATTCTCGACACAGAAACACGGCCACGAGGGTAACTGGAGATCTTGGGCTGAGCAGCCGAAAAACTGACAGCCATCGAGGACAGCCTCCGAAAAATCGCAGCTACGGATATCTCCAAATTCGCTCTCGTCTGGCCACTTGCCGAAGTCATTACCGGCAAAAGTACCCCGAAAAGAGCAATCGAAGAGCTTTGCATCACACCATGAAAGCGGCCCGAGCTTTTTACGAGTTGAGAAGGTACACCCTCGAAACTCGACTTCCCCAAAACCGAGGCTCTTCGCGCTCACTCCGATTTCTACAGTCGAATCTACGACTACTAGATCAGGCCCAAAGAAGGTGTAACCGGCTCCCTTCGAGACCTTGATCTCTTGGTCGCGGATGGATTCGTTACGATACTTCATTTGAACTCCCGTGGATTTTCCCACCAGAGCCTAGCCTCAAAACTCAATGTACCTGAATAAGACATCGGGCATCCTCAACGCGTGAGTTTGGATGTTGGATTTAGAACCGGATAGAAGATCGTACGAAAGACCCGTTTGCGGATCGACGATGTCCACTCCAACCGCGTTACCCCGCAGATGCGGATGAGACTTGGCAAGTGCACCCTTAACTCTCGAGTCGACATACCTACCCTTCGCCTGCTTCTTCCACAAGTTGATCAACCAATACCGAGGGCTCTCGCTGGCGAACTCGGATTGTATCCTGAACCGCTCGGTCTGGGTCAGCTTGGCATCGGAGAATTGGTCAGAATACCTCTTCGCAAGCCGCTGAATCTCATCTCCAATTGGATCGCTGGTGGGGATGGCCGACATCTGGCGCCCCTTGGGCAGATTCCACCGATTTCCCTCAGCCATTATTTGCTTGTTACCTGCCCGATGTCTTACGAGCACTGTACGGCAATTGTGGACAAGTATCCGCTGATCGCCAACGAAGTAGCTGTGAAGCCCCTCCACTTCAAAGTTATAAACCGTGACCTGGGAATCTAAGAACTGGATCAGCTCAATTCGTAGTAACTTGCTTTGGTCGGTCACCAAGAAATCGCCGATGACGAGATCTGCGACTTCTGTCCAGCCCCTTCCGTCTACCCAGAAAGGGTGTTCCCCAGTAGCTTCCAGGACGTCGGAACCAGCATAAATGAGGTAGGTTGCCCCTGCCTCACGCTGGAACGTTTGGGCCACTTCGGCCAACTCGAGGTCACCCGTAGCAGGATTTCGAGCCCACACCTTGTCACCGACCGAAATCTCCTCGATCGGCCGCAATCCGGACTCTGTAGATACCAAGGTGCCTGCTGTGAAACAGGACCAGACGCACTTGGTGCCCATCTCGTCGCCAAGATTAGGGGTTAGGTCGGCCTGTCTCGCGGACGCAAAATCGTCAAGACTCGACTTGTTGTGGCCAAGATCGCCGGTTCCGACTTGATTCTTTGGCCCCCTCCCGCCACCCGGCAGATTGTCTGCGTGTTTCGCAACTCCACCGACATTGTCGGCTTTCCGAAGGTTGTTGGGAATACCCGGAACTGCCCCCAACAGGCTCAACGCCCTAGGCCAAAAACCCTCCACTACCTCGTCTCGGACGAAGTCATATCCTAGGATGCTGCTGGAAAGGCCGTTGAGAATGCCGATGGGGCCGACCTCCTCAACCAACATCGCACCGCCTTCTTCGACAACGGCGGGGCCCGATTCTTCAACCATCTCCTTGCCGCTGTCCCAGATGTTGAAGTTCGGCATGCCTTGAAGACCTTGAGGGTCCACCGACATATTTGGCTGCCAGGATACGAAGGCGTACAGGTTTGGGCTGTCGATGTCCGACAAAGGATCTTCGGACAGCCAAGACACATTTCGAGCGTCGTACCAACGGGCTCTGGCATAGCTCAGGCCGGTGGCCGGATCCGTCCACAAACCCTGGAACAGGTGACTTTGGCCGCCAGGGAATCGTCCGCCAAGGGTGTCTGAAGATGAGGCCACGTTGTCGAAACTGGGTGAGAAACGACGATCATAGGCCACCGTGAGCTGGGCTTGCGAAGGCACACTCCAGTCGAGGACTTGCTCCTCTCCAAGGTTCCTCCCTGCGACATCTCGCAGATCGGTGCTCAACCGGGCTCGATAGGCCACGCCCAGATCCCATCCACCGACCAACAAGACCTGCAAACTCATCGGATCAGCTCCGACTCCGGCAACAAAATCTGCCGACGGCACGGCTTGCCAACCACCTGAGTCGAGCCGTTCCAGGAAGACCGATCCAGATACGCTGGTTGCATCCAGAGCACCCGAGAAAAACAACTCCAACCCACCGGCCTTTTTCCCCGGGCCTACGGATTGCCCGACCCCCGTCACCGAATCGAGATCGGCTCTGAACCTCGCTCGACGGAGCTCTGGCCCAACCTCCAGGTGAGCTTCGCCATAGACCGTGTAGAGGTAACGGGCTGGAATTGTCGGGCGATTGGGATCTTGACTCTCTTCCTCGGCTACGAGCCCGATTACCGTTCCCAGCTCGTCTCTCAAATATGTATACAGTGACTTGCTGAAAGGCCCACCCGGGAAGGCCAAGTTCTCCACCATGACTTGGGGACCGTCATCCAAACCGCTGATCCCAGGTACATAGGTTTTTCGCCAACGCTTGGTGATGCCTTCAGGATCACCAAAACCCACCTCAGAAGCCAGGCGATCAAGCTCCCAAACATAGTCACGCCGTTCGATAAATGGGCGGGCATTGCCATCGGCGGAGGCACCCCAATGCAAGCGTTGAACCATTCGGCCCGATGCGTCGTATGCGTACTTAATCTTATGTCCAGCGTATGGTGAGACCTCTTCGTTTGGCCAGTCGCCCTTGACCACAACCTCCATCAGCTCGGAACGCCAATTCCATCGATAGGTATATCGGTCGTCTTCTGTTCGACGCCCAACTGCGTCATAGAAGAAATCTACGCCACCGCGCTTCAAGATGCGGCCGTAGGGTCCGGTTTCTACATCTGTAATCTCACCCGCTGATTGATCGATAATACGTTCGATCTCATCACCTTCTCCATATTCGTAGACGAGTCCTTCCGATTGATCGACGTTGCGTCCCTGAAGGTCTCCTCTTCCTGGGTAAGCTTCTGTCAGACGCACGCCCACGTCGTAATTCCAAGCCCAGCCCATACCAGCAAAAAGGTCGATACCACCTGCGTTGGAGCCCGTTTTGACTTGCCGACCGATCTTGGCGCCGTCGCGAGAGTCGCCATCTATTCCTCGCCAACCAAATGCAAACTGGCCCCAAGTCTTGCTCGGTGCGGTAGTAGGACCATTGTCACCGGCTCCCCATGTCATGGTCCCGAGATTCCACGTAGAGGACGGTGGATGATCTCCAAGGGTTTGAGGACCCGCTCCGTCGATATAGCCGTAGCGGCTAGCAGTACCCAGGGTAGTCTTGGTGGTGCTGCCGTAAGGACGGCCACCTCCACCCCAATACCACGTAGCTCCCACCGTTGCCTGAGTGAGTTCACCCAAGCCGCTGACATCTTCTAGTCGATCCAATGTATCGAATTGTCGAGTGAAGCCCTGGAAACTGCTGTCGTTATCCCTGCTGAGACCCAAGGGAAGGGCCACCGTCTGAACCCGGCTATATATGTCGAAGGTCCAGACCAGCGGACTGCGCGTGCCTATGATCTCCTGTCCTGGGCGGCTACCTAGATCGTAGGTGGGATAGCTGACCGTCAGACCACCGTCTTCGCCGGGGAGTCCCGGGCTCCCTCGACGGAGGGAAGTCGGCCGAGATAGCACGTCCCAATCCGTGAAATCACCGACGTCCAAGGCCACCAAGCTGTCGGATAGATTCCCGGCACTCGGCACCGAGGCCCTTAGTCGATTCGCAGCGTCATAGGTATGTGTGATCGTGATTTCATCGCGAGTTCGAAACGTGTCTATGGTGCTGTCTGGATGGTAAGTGAATTCTTCGAAAGTATTGTCATGGTACTCGATACGCCGTGCACGTCCGGTCTGGTCGTAAGTAAATTGAGTGACCCATGGATTCTCTTCGGTAGTTGTGATCTGACGCAGAAGGCGGCCATCGAGGTCATAGAGGTATAAGGTGCGGCCACGATCATTCGGACGGAAAACTTGAATGATCTTTCCGGCACCATCAGCACCGAAGCGAATATCGGCACCTGCTCCGTTACGCACCAAGATTGGCTGGTTATAAGCGCGGTCATAGGTTGTGAAGGTCACTGATCCGCTGTTTTCACGCTCAGCAATGATTCTGCCAAAGGCGTCGCGATCGTAGCCGACGCTCCTTGTCTCGACCATGGGCTCTTGGCCCGGAACCCGTTCCAAGTACCGCATCGTATCCACCAGAGGGGATGCATTGTCCGGGTGGTACTCGTTGCGATGGGCAAACAGATGGTCTCCCCGATAAACGCCGCCAAATCTGACTTCCAGAGGTCTTCCCGTGTCAGTCTCGTAGACTATTTCCTTTTCCCGACGAGCCTTAGCCGTATCTAAGCAAGACACGCTTACATCCAAGCACTGCGGATCGTCGCTTTTTGGAGGTCCACTCCAGACGGCTCTTAAGCGTCCCGCATCATCGAATTCTTGCTCTGTAATCAAGATCTCTTTTTGATCATCTTCATCAATCAGGGTTGTCGCGACGCGCTCAACGGCTCCGAAGCTATTGAAGTGGCTGCGTTGCAACGAGAGAAGCTTCGGATCGCCGGAAGGAGCCAAGGGATCGGAATCGAAGGTGACTCGCTGGGTGAGGTTGCCCGACTTGTCAAAGGTCGCCAGCTCATGAGCACCTGTGGCGTATCTCTGATGATAGAGACGGTCCCAGACGTCATATCGTCCCAGCCAATCTCCTTCATGGCCGTCCGTTTCGAAAACCACACGGCTCTTCCTGTCGTAGCCCCTCAATTGCTCGCCTGCTTCTCCTACTTTGACTCCTATCACCCGCCCGGAGCTGTCATAGCGATACACCGTTTCTAGCGCGGGATTTAGAAGGTTTAAGGTTCGAAGAATTGAAATGCGACCGTGGCTGTCAAAAACAGTTTCAGAAACCTTGGTAGGCGCATTGAGCACTTGGCCTTCCTGACCCGGGTCCGCCAAGTGGGTCTGGAGCAGCTCTACTAGCTGCTCTCGAGCGTTGTATCGATACCGGGTTTCAACCCACCGACACTGCACAGTGCCCGACGCATCCACATAGTCCTGCAAGCGCCTCTCGCGGATCACATGGCCCGCAGGATCAAAAGCAGTCTCTTGCCGTGCGCCCTTTCCCTCGCTACATCCGGCTGAGCCGACCGGAAGATAGCGACCGTCAGACAAACCAGAAATCGTACCGACAGGCCGATCCCAAGTGTCAAAAATCGTTTCCGAGCGCGTGCCTTGGGAATTGGTCAGTATGGCGGGATTGTAACGTTCGTCGTATTCCACCTCCCTCCAGATCTGGCCGAGGCCCACTTCGATTCGCTTGGTCAAGCCGGCACCGTTTTTCCCCGCTGCGTCTTCATGGAAGGTTTTCTTGACCTTGGACGGATTAGAAATACCGTTTTCGGTTTCCATCGCCCGTCCGAAAGCGTCGTATTCGAAGCTCGATTGCACGCCCTCGGTTTCGAAGAGGCGGGTATCCTCGGCATTGGCGACCGGCACGGCCAGCTGAATGCCACGGCTGAGGCCGTCGGTGACCGACGCCACCACGTTGTCTTCTTGGTATTGGGCCCCGGTTTCGATGAAAAGGTATTCCGCCGTGCCGCGACCGTCTTCGTCGGTAGCTTTCATCAGGGCTTTGACCACGTTGGCCTTGGCCAGGTGATCGACCACAGTCTCGTTGTTGGCGAAGCCGTCGCAGCCACCTTCTCCACCGCCGTCGGAATCGCCGTAGCACAGGATGCGCAAGCCGCCGTCGGGATATTCGACCTGCTCCAGGCGACCGTCGTCCCGGTAGCTGAAGTCGGTGCCGACCGTCACCCCGTCAGTGGAAATCCCGTATTTGTTGACCACCGCCAGCTGCTGCTCCACCCGGGTGGTGCGACCTCGGGTCAGCTGATATTCCACCTCGTGCCCCCAGGGCGCTCGCACTACATAGCTGGTGGCCGGCCCGGCGTCGTCACGCTCGGGAACCGACGGCTGAAGGGTCCAGACCACGCTCGAGACGGAATTATTTTCGTTGCTCGGGGTGGGAAAACCCACCGTGGCCAAGCGGCCGGTGTCCTCGGTGTAGGTAAAGCGAGCCCGTGGCGGCCGGCCCGTGGATTCGAGGAAATCCGGTAGATAAACCTCAGAGATTCTCAGCTGTGCAAACTCACCGTGCAGGATAGCGTCGCCGGTGTTGTCGAACGGCTCCACACCCGCGTCGGGATCGTAGGTATATTCCAAGAACGGGCGCTGGGCTCCCTCATATGAGAATTGGGAGTAAGCATCCACGGGATTCTGGACTTCGGGATAGTGAACCTTGATCAGGCGCCGCTTGCCGTCGTACTCGTATTCGAGCTCGCGGTCGGCGAAGTCGGTGATTTTCTTCAGCAGGCCGTAACGATCCCCATCACCGCCGTCCGCCACGGGTTTGGGGTCGTCGAAATACTCAAATTCGTAGGTCCGATTGAGGTCGTCGGTCACGCCCACCAACTGGCCGAAGGTGTCGTAGCGCAGGTGCAGGGTATTGCCCTGCTCGTCCGGATCTTGCCCGCGACGATGGCGATCGCTGATGCGCAGCAGCCGACCATGGTTATTGAACTCGGCGGTATCGTGACTGCGCCCGATCAATCGCCAACCGCGATCGTCCCGCAGCTTTTGCAAGCGCATATACACGCCTTTGGGCGGATGGTAAGAAGCCGCAAAATCTTCGTCGTAGGCGTCCTCGTCGGGGACCGGAGCGTCTTCTTCGGCGTTGGGATAAAAACGCCAAACATGGCCACGACCGTCGTGGTATTCCACCTCACCGGTGGTGTCGATCTCGCGCAGGTGGGCAAAGAGGTTGGCGCCCCAGCCGGTGCTCCCCAAGGGGCCGTAACCCAGGGAGTGGGAGCGATAAACGCGATCAAAAGTGAAGGCCAAACCGCGCCCTCCGACCACGTGATCGGAGGCGTCGAGGATCAGGTCACCGCCGGAAAGAGCGACGGACACTCCCGTTTCGCCCGGCGACCACATGGCTGGATTTTGCGCCGGCTCGCCCAAGGAAACTTGAATCGGCGACGGCACGGCATCGGCGGGGGCGGCGATGTCGACATATCCAGTCGGCGCTGGATAGTTGTCACCCTGGGCCTCGAAGAAATCGAGCGCCTCGCGGGTCTTCTGCTGCACTCCCTGGGGAGAATCCGGGTCGACGAAGAGCACGGCGCGCACATAACGACCGGCGAGCAGCTCCTCGACCCCATCGAGCGCGCCCGGCGGCGGCGGCGAGGCACCTTTTGGATCGGGGAAATATTGCGGCCAGTCGCAATTGCGACAATTGGCCCGCTCGTCGTATTTGCGGGTTCGATCGTTTTCGTCGACGTTGCCGGCGTCGGTAACGTCCTGAAGTTTGTACTCTCGCCGCGCCCGGGGATCCGCCAAGAGCAGAACCGTTTCTTCGGACTCGTAAAGATTGAAAGCTTCTGAAAAATGACCAGCCTCGCCGCCGACCTGATCGGGATCCGATCCCTGCTCATCGTCACCCACGCCCAGGCGACGAAGGGTGACGGTGACCGTGGCGTCGGGCCAGCCCGGTCCGCCCGGCGGCATAATTGCCGCGCCCAGGTCTTGTTTGCCCAGATGACGGGCTTCCGGCAGCACCCGCAGGCTTTCGACTTTGGCGGTGAGTGTCTCGCCGAAGCTTCCGGGCAGGGCCAAACGCACCTTAAAGGCAGCAGTGCTCGCGCCCTCCAGCTCATCCCGCTCCTCGGAACGGGACGGCTCATCGGTTTCGCGCTTGACCACCCGCGGCACCCCCAAGGGCACAAAGCGGGACGTCAGCCGCTGGATGGACGGCAGAACGTCTCCCGGTTGCCGGTCCGCCAGTGGTGGCAGCGCTTCTTTCTCGGGCAGGTAGAGGCCGCTGAATTTGAATTCCGGTGCCTCGATAGGCACCGCGATCGGACCTTCGGAATCGCTCCAGGTGTAGAGCAGCCCCATGCCCGTGGGGTCTACCGCCAGGTGCCCTGCTTTCCACGGTTTGTTGACCGAGAACGCCGGCGAGGGCTTGTACTCGATCTTGGGTGAGGCGTTGACATAACGAATATCCCAAGCGGCGATCAGCGGCGGTCGCCCCGGTTTGCCGTAGTCGTTACCGCCGGCATAGACCACCCCCCGCTGGGAGTCGTATTGCAAAAGCAGGGCGCTTTGGTCCTCAACTTGCAAATGCCCCACCAAATGAAACTCATCGAGACGCCGGTCGGACACATCGAAGACGAAAATGCCCGCCATGCCCATGGAGGCGAAGAGCAAATCGCCCTTGCGCCAGAGAGGATCTTGGTCCTGGTAGACCTCGACGAAAACACCCGAGTAGGTGCCGCGATATCCCCGATCGAGCCATTCCACGTCGTTGGCCAACGCCACGTCCCGCAGCCAGGCAAAATTGCCGTCCACCGACGAAATACAAGCGGCCATCTCGGATAGCTGGATGGCACCGGGATCGTCCAAGCTCGACACTCCCTCAGCCTTGGCACCTTTCGGAGGCAAGCAGGAGGAGGCGTCACCGGCCCAGCTCAGGGCCGGCAGCAAGAGCATTCCAAGGATCGACAGAACCATTCCGCTACGCTTCATCTTGAAACCCCTCATTGCTCCGCTCCCTCTTGCTCCACACAGCTCTCCGCAGACTTACCGAAAAGATCATCTTGACCTCCACCCGAGGTGGTGTGAACCACGCCGACTCGCAGCAATGGTGAATAAAGATCGATACGCCCCTTGCCTCGGCACCTGGGACCGTAGGCGCTGTTGCTCGGATCCCCAGTGTTGGAGGGATCGAGGAACGGCGGCAACAACGGGAAGTCGTCCGGGTCCTCGGGCTCGATGGAGCAATCTCCGGTCTGACTTTGAGGCGCCACGGCCGGGGTGTAGAGGATGCCCTCCGGCCCCGAGCCGAATTCCGAGCAAGTCGGGAAGTCAATGTTGTTACCCGCGTAGTGCCCGAGTCGACGGCCGCATTGGTGCAGCTGTTGGAGGCGGCTGAAGGGTTTGATCAGCCGGTATCCACGGTTGAGGTCCAGTACCGAGATCCCGCCGCCCATGATCGTCGTATAACCCAACGCTCGTAGGTTGTAGCGCACCCTCAGCTGATCGCCGGCGCGGGCTCGAACGCCCTCCACCGTGACCTTGCCGGAGCCACCACCGTCTGCGGTCCAAGGATTCTCGATATCGATGGACCAGGTCTGGCCGGTGGTCAGATTGTCTACCGTGGCTCGCTGAAAACGATCCCAATCGTCCTCGCCGTCACAAGCCCGCTCTCGATATTCCGGAATCGGCGGCGGCGCGGACTGCGGATCGTCTCTGAAGCTGGGCTCCAGGGCCCCTTCCAACCCGCGCTGGTAGGTGCTCGCGATCTCCAGGTCGAAGGTGTAGAAACCTTCGGCATCCGGCGCCGGCATGTCCGCCAGCTCGGTATTCTTATACGCCTTGACGAAAGCTCCCAGCTCCAAGGTCTTGCCGATCTCGTCCTGACTCAGGATTTCGAGATCTGAAGGCATTCCTTGAGGCAAACCGCCCAGGGCCAGGAACTCGAAGGCCGTCAGGCCGAGGTTACCCGGCATGTGGGAGATGCGCACCGCGCCCTCTCGGCTTTGGAAGCAGCCGGCAGCTTCGGACGCCCAGGATGGCATGGGATCCGGGCAGGGCCCTTGCGCGTCACGGATGTCTTCCAGCCTCAACACTTTGACCGCCCACAACGCCCCGAAGAGGGTGTTGTAGAAGATCCGGTTGTGACCGTCGGTGGCAAAGGTGCGAATCCCCGGCCTGATCGCGGACGAGATCGAATGCACCTTGAAGCTCTCTTCGCTGGTCATATCGCGGGTGTCCACGGCGATCACCCGGCCGGTGTCGGAACCGATCACCAGCAAATTGCCGAAGCGCAACATGTCGCGGGCCGAGCCCACCCCGTTGAAGGGGAATTCGTCACCCAGCGAGCCGATGGTTTCACCCGGAATACCGCGGGTGGCGAAATCGAATTGCTTGGGCGCGCTCGACCAATATTGCCGCGCCGGATCCACACCTTCGGTTTCGAACATCGACGGCCTCAAAGTCAAACGGAAGCGGTGACCGCCCGGCAAGGTATTGGCGGTATCAAAGACCACTCGGCGCCCTTGATCATCTTGGAAGAGCAGCAGTGGAACGTTTCGGGGATAACCTGCCGGTGATTGCTGGCCACAACCCTCCGCCGGACCGAGATCCTGCAAAACCGCAATTTCTTCCACCGGAAGGTCGGTGAGGTCCCTCAGGGTGCGATCGAATTGGAATGGGAAGACGCGCGCATCTGCCGGATCCAAATCGCCCGGGGAAACCACCAACAACATGTCACTGGTGGCTTGCACACTCGGCATCTGCCAACTGTCGGAGTCCTCGCAGACCCGGATCGTCGGGCCGGCGACCGGCGCCTTAGGCTCAGAATTCTCGTCCTTGGGCGTCAGCGGTAGGAGATCAAAGAGTTGCATGGAGGTCAGAGCCGGCAGATCGAAATCGTCCACGCCCCTCAGAACGACCTTGCCGTTGCGATCTGTCTCTGCTTCGATTTCCAATCGCAAACGTTCCGTGGATTCCGACGAGGGCGCCGAGAATCGCAGGAAGTGGAACGGCCCCGCGGAGATCAACATCGGCGAGGAGGGTCTGCCACCCGCCAGAGGATCGACGGTAACGATATCGGGCGCTCCCCCTCCGGCGTCCACCGGATCGTAAGCCTGCTCAGAAAGCACCCAGCCGGTGGCCGCGTCTCGGCGCTGAATCACCAGCGGCTGATCGCCGATCACCGGCAGAATGAAGACCCCTCCTTTGGAGTCTTTCGGCGACGGGATGAAAACGAACATGTCGGTAATCTTGTTCATCAAGACTTCCAGAGCGTGCCCAAAGGCGAGCACCAACGGCGCCGCCGGACCCACCAGGATCGACCAATTGGCTCCCTCCTCATAGAACCAGGCGGCCGTCGAGCGCAGCCGGAACTCGATCATCAGCTGCTCGGCGATGCACTTGCGTCCTTGGGATTGCTCGCCGAAACATGTGCCGGCTGTTTTCGACGCGGCCGCCACCTGACCGGAGGTGAGACCCATGGCCACCCCGCCACCCGTTTTCTCGGCTCCATTCGAATTCAGCAGCAGGTCGCCGACGGGCTCGGGTTGGAACTCCGGGTTGTTGGACATCAGCTTTTCACCATCGCGCTCGAACACCGCGCCATAGGTGATCATCTGGAGGCGTTGTCCCCAAGCCAGGCTCACTTTCTTGCCGACGAAGACCTGATTGCCCACCGTCGCGGAAGCCGGAGCCGGCACCGACAAGCGCAGGGTCTCGTTGGCCTCACCCTCGAAGTCGAGCTTCACGTGGGCGCCGGCTTGCAAGCCCGGCGGGGTCGCCAAGCCGATGGAGTTCAGCGACAACATCTCGACCCGCACCAAAGTGGCCTCGTCGAAGGCGCCGGCCGGAACGTCGACCAACACACCTTCGGCGGAACGGAAGGTGAGGGCCTCACCGGGCGGGGCGACGAATCCTTTGCCGTCGGGGCTGACGAACGGGCCGACTTTGAATTCGGCGGCGATTTGACCCTGGGGATCCAGGACCTTGACCCACACCTCGGTGCCCAACTCGACCGGATAACCCGCGCTGCCGATGAAACCGTCGAAGCTGCCGTTGGTGGTCGCCGGATATTGCGTACTCAACGGGTCCAAACCGCGACGGGTGATGGCGTAGGGCACCACCAACCACGGGGTTTGACCGAGCTGGGCGCGCGGGATGGCGTCGGCGTCGGCGTAGATGCGCGCCACGCCGTTGACCGGCACCTCGATGTGGAAGCGGGACGCGTCCACTTGGCCGCCCGGGGAGACGATGGTCGAGGTGGAGAATCGCCATTGCACCGGCACCGGACCAGCGTATCCGGCGCCACGCAGATCGCGCACGCCGCCATGGAAGCTGGCGACCCAATTGCGACCGGGCGCTAGGGGCCGGTCCAAATCGAAGTAAACGCTGGAGCCGTCCGGGCTGAGCCTGGCTTCACCGTTGGCGAACAGACCGGTGCCGTTGCCCTGGGCGTCCGCCAATTCGATGCGCAGGGAGGAAGGCGACACGCTCGAAGGATCGAGGGCTTCATTCCATTGGACCGCCACGGTCACCAGGGTCGGTTGATCGGTGGAGCCGTCCGCCGGCGTCAGACCGACGATGGTCGGTGGGGTGGGCTGTAGGGTGATGTCGACGGTCACGGATTGACCGGCCGCCACACTGGCGACGGCTTCGCCGAGCTCGTCCGTATCCGGATGCACCGCTTGTAGGGTGCGTGGATCACCCGCCGGAATCGGCATCGAATAACGACCGCCACCGGAGGTCAGATCCGCGGTTCCCAACGCGCCCACCGTCACCCGGGCGAGATCCAATCCGGCGCCGTTGCCGTGGCGCACCGAACCCGTGGCAAAACCGATCGGCAGGTCGGCGTGCAAGACCAGATACAGACCTTCCCGGACCAGGCCTTCTAGGGGCAGGCCGCCGTTGGAGTCGGGACCGGCGATGATTCGCGCTTGGCTACCGGTCCCTTGTTGACGGCTGCGGGCGGTCAATTTGGGGAAGGCCGCGCGCAGGTCGTCGGGCGCTTCGACGATTTCCACCAGGATCACCCGTGGGTCCCCGGCGACCTCCGCCGGGGTGCCGTCGGGCACCGGCAGACGCAGGGTCGCGGCACGGCCGAGCACCTTGCCTTGGAAGTCGAAACGCACCGCCGCTAGGGTGGTGTAACCCGGCCATTGGGCGACCCCGGCGTTGACCTCGTCCAAAGGCACGAGCTCGGCCGTGGCCACGGTTTCGGCGGAAACCGCGCCTTCGGGGATCACCAGCTCTAGGCCGTCACCCTGGCCGACGGTGCCGCCGGACGGACCGACCACCGGTCCCCGTTCCACGGTTTCGGGGAAGGGATAAATCCGCACGTCCTCATAACCCACCTCCAACAGCACCTGGGCGGCCCGGGAACTCGGGGAGATGACGAAGTCGGCGGCACCGGCGCTGCCCAGGGCATTGCCGTTTAACTCGGCGGGGCTCAATCGCGGCTGGTAGAGCACCAGGTCGGCGGCGAACGGCGCTTCGAGCAGTTGGCCTTGGCCCGCGGCCAAAATCAGGGTTTCTTCGAGGAATGCCTGCACCGCCAGGCCGGAGGGCCAGGCCGTGGCGCCGTCGGCCGAACGGGCGACCACTCTCGCCTGGGATTTGCCGGTCGGCGTGATGATCGCCGGCTCGAGCTGTAGATCCGCCTCAAAGGCCGGGATCTCCCCGGGTCGGTCGGCACCTGTCAGCACCTCACCGGCGGCGTTCGGCAGCGCCGGGGCGTAGGCCGGATCCGTGTCCGGAACCACCACCGCGACGGTGCCGGGACCGATCGGCGAAATGCGAGCGATCCTTCGATCGGCCGGCAGGCCGAGCTCGTCACCGGTCAGGACGAGCGGGTCGTCGAGCACGGTCCAAACCCCGGCGCTCAGCAAATATTGCACCGCCACCAAGGAATCGCTGCCGTCGACCCAAGGGTCGAGGGGCAAGTCCAAACGCACCCCGCCGTCGACGAACGCGGCACCGGCGCCGTCGAGCAACGGCACGTCGGCGGCTTCGAGCCGCAGCTCGGCGGCCACGGCCGGAGTCCAGCCCAAGGGCAGGAAGTCGGGCAGACCTTGATTCGACAACGCGGTGACGATCACCGCCAGGGAATCCGTGCCGGGCAACGCACCTGGATCGGCTTCCAAAGCCGTGGGCCGAGGCGCGATCGCGCTCACGGAACCGCCGGTCGCCGGGTCGATTTGACCCATCACCGGATCGAGCTGGGTCAAGCGCGAATCGAAGGGCACGGCGCCCGTGGACGGCTCGAGAGCCAGTCGACGCACCACCCGGCTATATCCGGATTTCTCCATCACCACCGCGTAGCGGGCCGCGGGCACACTGCCGGCCATGGTGTATCGACCGCGACCTTCGGTGGTCACGTCGATGCGCGCCGCACCCAGCTCACCCTCGGCCACGGCGCCCGGCAAGCCGGCACCGACGTCGAAGAGGCGCACCCGGGAGCTGCCCAAGGGTCGACCCGTGCGGTCGTCATAGACCTCACCGAAGAGGAAACCGCCGGAGAGGTCGTCGCCGCCCGGGAAGAAGACCGTTTCATAGCTCTGGGCCATGGCATTGCCTTCACCGTCGGCGATCGGCGCGCCGACTTGCAGACGCACCGGACGATCTCGCCAGAAGGCAGACGGGCTGGAATCGAGCGCCAGCGCCATCACCGTCGGCTGCGGGAAGGAGATCGATGCCGATTGCAGCGGCGAGTCGGGATCCTCCGCATCGCGCACGCGTACGCCGTCGGTATCTTGGCCGAGGGCCACGGTCGCTGGATCGACCGCCTCCGAGAAGGTGACGGTCAAGATGCCCGTGGAGCGGTCGAAGGCCGAATCGTTGACCAAGGGCGCGCTGCAATCCACTCGCACCACCAGGGTGGTTTCGGAGCTGACCGCAGTGCCCGAGGAGTCGAGGGCCGTGACCCGCAAGACGTGGAAACCGTTGGCGGACACCGGCAAGCTGACCGAGAAGGCGCCGCTCGCGTCGGCGAAGCCGCGGAAAGTCAGGGTGCCGTCGCGCACCAAGATTTGGGCATGGGCCGCGGCCGTGCCGGTGACCAGAATCTCCGGCGCGCAGACCACGGCCGGCAACGGGTCGACGATCGGCGCTTGGGCCGCAGCCTCTTGGGCGATGGTGAATTGGGCGTCGGTTTGGGCCGCCAAGGTATTACCGGCGGCGTCGCGGATGCCCATGCCTGCTCGCAAGATGTAGACCTCACCGCGAGTCATCGCCGCCGCCGGGGCCAGGCCTACCGCATTGCCCGCTTGGGTGACGGACGCCGCCACCGCTTGACCCGTGGCCTGACGCACCAAGGTCAGGCCCGTGGCCCCGTTCAGACTCGACGGCACCACCGGCTCGCTGAACAGCACCAACAATAAGGCGTTGGGATCGACGCCGGACTCACCGTCCGCCGGGATCATCTCCACCACTTCCGGGGCTCGGCTGTCTTTGAACAGCAAGCGACGGGTTTCCGCAAATCGCTCGTCCGGCTGACTCACCTGGGCGATCAGGCCAAAGGCCCCATCGACGTCGGCGATCGGCAGCACGCTTTCGAAGATCACGTGGCGTCGACCGTCCGCGGCCGGCTCACTCCAGGTCAAGGTCGCCGGGTCGATGGTTTGACCGTTGAGCCGCACTTGACCGCCGTCTTGGGCCCAAGCTTGGCCACCGATCGGCACCTCGGTCGGTGAGCTTTCGCCGAATCGGGTCAGGTCCGCTGGGGTTTCGAGCACGATCGCCGGGCCCGTGGCGTCGAGGAAGACCTCCGCCGTGGCCGAGCCCTGGTGCCCGAGGGTGTCGAAAGCGGTGGCGGTCAGGGTTTGGGACTGGTCGGCCGTGGCCGTGTCGTCCAAGGGCACCGCCAAGGCTTCGAATTTGCCGGTCGCCAGATCGACGGACGCGGTCACGGTGGCGATCGGCGTGCCGTCGACCGAGCTGGACACGGTCACTCGATCCAGATTCGGCTCCTTGGAAATATCCACCAGGCCGCTCACGTCGACGGTCGCCGGGGCGTTGCCGGCCACGCCCAAGCGGGCTTGGTTGTCCGGCGAGGTGATGCTGATCACCGGCGCCAAGGAGTCGAGGCTGACGACGACGCGATCCGTACCGACCCGACCGCTGGCGTCCACCGCCCGCGCGCCGAGGATATTCGGACCTTCCGAGAGCGGCATGCCGGCAAAGCCGAAGTTACCCTGGAAGAAGTTGGCCCCCAGGCCGTTGATGGTCACCGTCGGTGCCGTTGACGTGCCCGAGATGTCGACCGCGTCGTTGGCGAGCAAGGCACCGTTTTGGGGCGTTTGAATCTCCACCACCGGCCCGCTGCCGTCGGTCAGACGTTCCACCTGCACGGTTTGCGGAGTGCCCGCACCGCCGGCGTCTTGGCACAGGATCTCAAGGGTGTTGGGTCCCGGTGCCAGGGGCACGTCGGCCACCAGGAAGGTACCGTCCGCCAGCTGAGCCGGGAAGGTCTGGCCGCCGACTCGCACGTCGACCGCCGCCGCTTGGCCGCTCTTGCCGCTAACCGTGATCGCCGCCGAGGTCACCGCCGTGCCGTCGGCCGGTTGAATCTCCGACAGGCCGCAGCCGCCGCGATCGAGCACGAAGGAGCGCTCCAAGCGCGCTTCGTTGCCCGCCCGATCCAGGCCCACGACGCTGAGCAAATAACCGCCGTCGTCGGCGACCAGAAGCTCCGTGGTTTCGCCACCGGCGGCTTGTTGCTCACCGTTCAAGCGCAAAATGGATTCTTCCACCTCGCCACTGTCGTCGGTCAAGGTCACCGTCAGCTGGACCGGCTGGGCGAAGACCGCGCCGTCCACCAGCACCCGGCCATTGGCCGACACGGAAATGCGCGGCGGCTGGCCATCGGCGAAGACCGAAACCGCCGCCTGACCGATATTGCCGTGGATGTCGACCACCGACGCCACCAAGGTGTTGTCGCCGACGCTCAGGGGCACGTCCACGGCGCGGAAGGAGCCGTCGGGCCCGACCGGGGTGTTGATCTCACCGCCCGGTCCGGCGACCTTCACCAGACCGTCTTGCAGATCCGCGGGGTCCAAAACCACCGAGCCGACCACGTCGATGCGATCGCGGTTGGTGATCGTGCCGTCCACCGGATCGAAGATCAGGAGGGTCGGCGCGCCGTCCTGGTGAATGATGCTCACCGGCACCACGTCCCGTCGGCCGCGGGCATCGGTGGCCACGGCGGTCAAATAATTCAGATCGCCCGGCACCAGGGGCACCGAAACCGACCAATTGCCGTTGTTGACCGTCGCCGGTAGGTCGTTGACCGTCACCGTGATCGGCGGGTCATTGCCGGTCACCGTGCCGGTGACCGTGATCGGGTTGACCGACACCTTGGAGGTGTCCTGCGGATAGGTGACGACCAGCTGCGGTCCGCCGTCGAGATCGAGGGTGAAGCTGACGGCGGCGTTGGCGGTTCTGCCCTCGCCGTCGACCGCTTGGGCGGACATGTTGTAGGTGCCGTCTTGGGTGATCTCGGTGCCGTTCGGGGTCACTTGACCGTTGCGGGTCAGGGTCACCGTGGCCTCGCCGTCGGTAGCGACCGCGGTGGGCGCTACCGTTCGGGTGAAGACTTGGCCGTTGGTGATCGGCAGACCCTGGTCGAGGATCTCGACCGACAGGTCCGTGGAGGTGACCTTGAAGGTCCGGCGGAACGTCGCTCGGTTGCCCGCTTGGTCCACCAATACGATGTCGACGGTGTTGTCACCCTCTCGCCACGGATAGGGCGAGCGCACGAAGCTTGCCGTGCCGCCGGAAACGCTCACATTCGCCGGTTGGCCGCCGACCGTGGCCGAGGCCAGGTCCGGATCCGACGTGCCGCTGTAGGCGGCGATGCCGGAGGTCAGGCTTTGGTTGTCGCCGGGGTTGGTGGACAACAGCCTGGGCGGCGTGCGGTCGACGCGCACCGAGGCATGGGCCACGACCTCGCGTCCCGCGCAATCGGTGACCCGGGCCACCAACAGGTAGGTGCCGTCGGCGACGATCGCCGTGCCCGACACATAGGGTTGACCGTTCAAGGTCAGGGTCGCTCGCGGCGGCTCGCCGGAGGCCCCGTCGGCCACGGTGGCGCTGAACGCCACTTGACCGGCCACCAGGCTCGGTTGGGCGGAGGGCGCCGGTTGCTCGCCTGTGCCTTGGCCGACGAACGGGTTGCCGTTCATGAGAATCGTCAGGGTCGGGGCCGAGGCGTCGACCCGGAAGCTGCCGGTGATTTGGGAGGTATTGCCGATCACGTCGGTGCCGATGGCGGTGACCGTGGCCAGGCCGTCGACGGCGCCCAAATTCACGTTCTCCACCTGCCAGCGGCTGCCGTCCGGCGACAGGGTGCCGACATAGGTCGTGACCGTGTCACTGCCGGCGGGCACCACGTCGAGCCGCAGGGCGTTGATGCCATCTTGACCGTCGGCGGGATTGGGGTCGGCAAAACCGCCACCCACCAACTGGGGCTGGCCGGCGACCACGCAGGCACCGTCCGTCAGGGTCGGTAAATCGATCGTCAGCCCCGGGGGCAGGGTGTCGAGCAGCACCGTGACCTGAGATTCGGTTTGATGACCGAGCTGGTCGGTGGCCACGACTACCAGGTTGTTGGCACCGGCCGCCAAGGGCACGGACGCCGAATAGGTCGCTCCGGTCTCGGGCGCGCCGTCGAGGGTCGCGGTTATGCCGTTGATTGTCACCGATTGCAGGTGCGCGTCGGACACGCTGCCCGAAACCACCGACACCACGTCCGTGGCCACAGAGCCGTCGATCGGCTGGTCGAGGGTCAGCACCGGAGGCAAGGTGTCCAACACCCAAATCACCGGCGCCGAGGTGGCCGAATGGCCGTAGGTATCCGTGGCCGTGGCGGTCAGGGTGTTGGTGCCCTCCACCAGCCCAAAGCCGTCGCTGGTCCAGGTACCGCTACCGGCAGAAGCCGGTTGGCTACCGCCTTCGAGGCTCGACACCACAATGCCCTCGAGATGGGGCTCGACAAAGGTGCCGGTAACGGAAATCGACGGCGTGTCCACCAAGGCTTGGGCCGGGGCATCGATGGCGATTTCCGGCGGCAGGGTGTCGATCACCACCGTGATCGGCGGGGTGGTCGTGCTTTGACCGAGCACGTCATCCGCCGTGGCGGTGATCTCGCCGCCGCCCTCCGGCAGCTCAATGGTGGCCGTAAACGTGGCACCGACGGTGGCGTCGCCGCTCACCGTCGCCGTCACGCCGTTGACCGTCACCGTTTGCAGGTGGGCGTCCTCGACCGTGCCGCTGACTTGAATCGTGCGGCTATCGAAACCGGCGCCGTCGGTGGGCACGGTGATTGCCAAGGCCGGCGGTGTGCTGTCGCGCACCACGGTAACCGAATTGGAATCCGCGCTTTGACCCAAGGTATCGACCGCGGTCGCCACCAACAGGTTCTCGCCCTCGTTGAGGGTGATGCCCGTGGCGGTGAAGGTGGCGCCGGTGATCGGATCGCCGCTGACCACGGCGGTCACGCCGTTGACCACCACCGATTGCAGGTGCGCGTCTTTAACGGTACCCGAAATCGAAGTGGAGCCGTCGGCGGTCAAGGCCTCCACCGACGCCGGATCCAGGTTCACCTCGGGGGGCAAGGTGTCGAGGATCCAAGTCACCGGTGCGGATGTCGCCGAGTGGCCGTAGGTGTCCGTGGCCGTGGCCGTGACCGTGTTCTGGCCCTCCACCAGGGTGAAGCCGGCGGCGCTCCATGTGCCGGGCGACCCGGTGCCACCAGAGGCCGTGGCCGGTGCGCTCGAGCCCTCGGCGCTGTTGGCGACGATCGAGGCCAAGTGGGGCTCGACGAACGACCCCGTGACCGTGATCGTCGGGGTGTTGACCAGCGGATCTGCCGGCGCGTCCACCGCCACCTCAGGTGGCAAGGTATCGACCACCACCGAAACCGGCGGCGTGGTCGAAACTTGGCCGAGGGTATCGTCGGCCGTGGCCACCAAATCGCCGCCGCCCTCGGGCAGCTCGACGGTGGCCGTAAAGGTCGCCCCGGTGGTCGGATCACCGCTGACCGTGGCGGTCACCCCGTTGACCTGCACCGATTGCAAATGGAAGTCCTGCACCGTTCCCGACACCTCGATCGTGCGGCTGTCGAAGCCGTCGCCGGAGGTGGGCACGGTAATCGCCAAATTCGGCGGCGTGCTGTCGCGCACCACGGTGACCGGCGCCGACGACGCGCCATGGCCGAGGGTGTCGATGGCGGTGGCCACCAGGCTGTTGTCGCCTTCGCTCAAGCTGACCACGGCGGTGAAGATCGCACCGGCGACCGGGTCACCGCTGACCGTGGCGGCCACACCGTTGACCGTCACCCCTTGCAGATGGGCGTCGGACACCGTGCCGGACACCGACACCGTGCCATCGGCGGTCAGGGGCTGGACCGACGCAGGATCGATGGCGATGTTCGGCGGCAGGGTGTCGAGCACCACCACGATGGGCGTGGCGTCGGTCGACAGACCGAGCTCGTCCACGGCGCGGGCGGAAATCGGGTTGGCACCTTCGGTCAGGGTGACGTCGACCGAGAAACGGTCGTCGGACACCGTGGCGGCGAGGTCCGTGGCCGACGGCAGCGATACCGTGACCGAAGCCAGGTGGGCGTCGGAAACCGGACCGGTGACGGTCTGCAACGGCACGTCGGTGAGCAGATCATCGGCCGGGGCGTCGATCGACAGGGCCGGCGGCGTGGTGTCGAGGTCGTAGATGGTCGCTTCCGAGGTCACCACATGGCCGAAGGTGTCCGTGGCCGTGGCGGTGACCGTGTTGAGACCCTCGCTCAGGGTGATGTCGGCGCTGAACGGCGCGCCGGCCGACGGATCGCCCGTCACAACCGCGTCTACGCTGCCGCCGCTGGGCTGCCAGTCCACGGTCACGCCGTCGAGGTGGTAATCCTCCACCGTGCCGGTGACGGTCACAGTCGGGTTGCCCACCAAGGCGGTCGCCGGTGGGTCGAGACTGATCACCGGATCGGTGGTATCCGCCACCACCGGCACCGGGTCGGCGTCGGTGATTTGGTCCAAAACATCGACCGCGCGGGCGGTGATGTCGGAATAATTCTCGGGCAGCACCACCACGGCAGTCCAGGTGGCGCCGGCGATCGGGTCGCCGACCACGGTGGCGTTGACGCCGAGCACGGTCACCCGATCCAAATGGGCATCGCGCACCGTGCCTTCGACCGTGATGTTGCGGGTATCGAGCTCCGCGCCGGAAACCGGCGAGGTGATTTCGATCTCCGGCGGCGTGGCGTCGCGCACGATTTCCACCGGCGCCGAATCAGTACTGTGGTCGAGCACGTCGACCGCGGTGGCGATCAAGATATTGGTGCCTTCCACCAGGGTCACGCCCTGGGCGAGGAAGGTCTCGCCGTTGACGGTGGCGGTGACGCCGTTGACGGTCACGCGATCCAGATGAGCATCCGACACGGTGCCGGTCACGTCCACGGTGCCGTCGGCAGTGAGGCTCGGCAGCGGGTCGGCGTCGATCGCCACCGTCGGCGGTAGGGTGTCGAGCACCACGGTCACCGCCGGCGAAGTCGCCGTATTGCCCACCTGATCCACGGCTTCGGCCACCAAAGTGTTGTCACCCTCGGTCAGGCTGATGCCCGGGGCCGAGAATTCCATGTCGGTCACGGTCGCGGGGACACCGTTGACGGTCACGGTCGCCAGATTGGGATCCGACACATGGCCGGTGACCGTGATCACCGGCGTATCGATCACCACGCCGCTGATGGGATCGTCGATGGTCACCGTCGGCGCCGTGGTGTCGAGCTCCACGGTGACGATCGCAGAATCGGTCACCCGACCGAGGGCGTCGGTGGCGCGGGCGACCAAGGGATTGTCACCCTCGGCCAAGCTCACGCCGGTGGCGATGAATCGGCCCGCGTCGAGGCTGGCGTCCACGCCGTTGACCGTCACCGAGCTCAGGTGGGCGTCTTCCACCGTGCCGGTGACGGTGATCGGCTGCTCACCGAAGAGCGCACCTTCGTCGGGCGAGTCGATGGCCACGGTCGGCGGCAGGGTGTCGAGATCGACGACGAAAGTCTCGGTGGTCGAGCCACCGCAGTTGGTGCCGACGACCTCCAACGAGCGCAGGCCGTCCTCGCCGAGGTCGAAGCCGCCGAGAGTGAAGGTGGCGTCGCCAGGGGTTCCGGCGACCACCGCCTCTTGACCGTTGACGGTGACCGTCACCGACGAGCCGGCTGTGCCGGACAAATCGACGATCCGTTCATCCACCAAGGAGCCGGGAGCGGGCGAGGTGAGGACCAGGGCAGGCGCTGCGATCTCGACCCGCACCGGCAGGGTGAGTGTATTGCCCGCCAGATCCATGGCTTCCGCCACGATCAGGCCGGGATCCTCGCCGTAGAGACTGACCGGCACGTCAAAAAGAAATCCTTCCGAATCGGGGTCCTCTGTCAGGATCACGGGCTCGCCGTTGATCGTCAGCTCGACTTGACCATGGTCGTCGCTGACCCGTCCGGTCACCGGAATCTCACAGACCGAAACCGAATCGCCATCGAGCGGGCTTTCGATGATCAAGCTCGGAGGCAGAGCGTCTGCCGCGCGGTGCACCTCGGCGCCGCCGGTAATATCTACTTTGTCGGCGAAAATCGTGCCGGTGACCTCTGCCTGACCGGCCATCTTAAGCTCGGCATCTGGACCATAAATGTAACCGAAGATGAGAGCACCCGAGGTGATGTCGACCTTGGAGCCGAGACTCCACAAGCGCAAATCCAGTGGATTACCGTCGAGGTTGAATTCACCGTTGCCTGAAATGCTGATGTCTCCGAGGACCAGGATTTCCACCCGACCGGACACGCGGATCTCGGAGTTTCCCTTGAGCTTTAGGGAGTCAAAAAGGTAGCGCCCTTCGGGCAGTGTGATGCCGTCATTGCCCTTGAGCTCGAAGTTCCAACCGGAGCCTTTGAACGGGTCCTTATTCTTGTCCGTCCGGGGAATGCTCTCGTTATCGTGAGAGGTCTCGAGCTCCGCTCGCAAAGTCTCCAGGTCGATCGGAACGCAGTTGAGCGCCTCGTCAGCGATGATTTCGGAACCCGTGACCGTGGTGGATTGCAGGTTGCGGAAAATCTGCTGACCCGGACCGGCGATCACATCCCCATGAATGTGGACGCCGTTGGAACCGCCATCATCGTCGTCGTCATCATCGTCGTCATCATCGTCGTCGTCTTTGGTAGCAGCCGCTTGGAGGTCATCGTCGTCATCGTCGTCATCGTCGTCGTCACCGTCGTCGTCACCGTCGTCGTCATCGTCGTCGTCATCGTCGTCGCCGCCCTTGTTGAGGCGAACGTCGCCGTTCGAGCGAACATGCCCTTCGCTTCCTACCTCACCTGTGGTGATATTGATGGAATCCACCAACGCGTTGCCATGCATGTCGAGGGTTTGACAAGAGAAAACAGCTTGCCCGGTGAGTTCAGGAGCCAAGCTGAAATCCGCTGGAGCCGCCTCGCTTTCACCCTGTGCTGAAACTGAAACCGGCACGAGGGGAGCCCAGAGAACGGCCCAAGCCACAGCTGCAACCATGACTCGGAGAGCTAGCGCCTTCATCCTTCGTACCTCGTTCTCGGTCTGGGGCCTTTTCCTGAACATTTTGGTCCTCAACATCTCAGTTCACCCCTCCACCGTAACCGTCGGTGTCGGTGCTCGACCCCTCGCCGGACATCATCTTCTGCCTTTGGTTTTCGCGTTCCAAGAAGGCGATAAGCCCTTCCAGAGGATGGGGCACCCGGCGCAGCCCTTCGGGGATGCGCACCAGGTTGCGATCCAAGCTTTCGATCTTTTCCAATCGAATCACCACGTCTTCGATATGACCCACGCCGCCGTCGGACTTCTTCTCTTGGCGGATCGTGCGGATCGGGAAGGCGCCGTCGACGAATTCTCGCGCCGCTTCCATCTGCCCCTCGGCCCCGAGCGCGTCACGTTCGAAGCGCGCCAGGGCGGCCCGGGCACCGGCTTTGACCTTCACCTTGGGGCTGACCCACAGCTCGGCCGTCGGCTCTCCGCTGCTGTCCGTGCCGCGTTTTTCCATGCCGCGTTTGAGGTGGTCGGAGTCGGAAGCCACAGGGTGCAGCCGTAAATGACGCACACCTTCTGAAGACATCAAGGAGGCGGCCTTGGCCGGCATCCTGGCCCTGTCGGTTCCGCGGTCGGCGGCGGCCCTGCCCTCCTCGACCCGCCAGTCCTCGGCGGATCGGCGCTGCGATTGGGCCGCTTTGCCGGGGGTCAGAGCCTGGCCGGTGGGCAACGCCGGATCTATTTCCGGACGGGTCCCTTCGAGTTCGGTGACCCGCTCCATGAGCACCTTCATGCGGTCGAAGCCGACCGTCCAATAGGTGCCGTCGAGGGGTCGGATTTCGGTGATTTCGGCCCGTGCCAAGTCCACCACCAGGCGGCTGTGGTCGACGCGCTCGGAAACGATCCACGAGCCGCCATAGGTGTCGACCACCACCGGCGCCTCGTAACGCTCCCCAAATTCGTCGATTTGCACCATGTAGTGCTCAACCACGAACGGCTCTGCGAACAGCTCGCCGGACGGTAGCCCACCTGATTGGGCCAGGGCACTCGAGGACGAGAAGGCCATCGCCAGCCCAAGGGCCCAAGCCATAGGCCTAGTCGCGGCTCGAAGGGTTGAAAGCACACGGTGAAGGGTCATTTCGAAATCCTTATCTTGATGCAACTCGTGATCCATCTTGTGATCCATATCGAGCTCCTAGCGCAGGCCGTCTAAAAGGTTCTCGTCCAAAAGGACCTCGCCCGCGCCGTTCGACACCGGAATAAAACCGTCGGCTGAATGGGAAAGAGCTGAGGGGTCGAAAAGCTTGTCGGAGCCGGATGTTTCGACCTCAACCGGAGCCCCTCGATGGGCCGAGGACCACAGCCGAAGCTCGCCCGCCAGACCCACTCGATCGTAGGCATGGCCGCTGATGCGCTCCGACAGCTCCGGCGCGGAGCCGTGCAGGTCGAAGATCAACGCTTCGTTTTCGGTCAGCACGGCCAATCGTTCGTCCGTTGCCGCGGCGGAAAGCGCCCGCGAGCCGAGCTCGATGCTGTGCACCGTACGCAACTCGTGGTCGACGGCCGCGACCAGCAACAAATCCGTGCCGTCGGCGACCCACAATCCCTGGGGACCCACCGCCAGCGGCTTCGTGTCGGGATCCAAAGCCCACATCGCAGGCTCGGAGGATCCCTCATCGAAAATGGCCATCAGCACGTCGGTCAGCTCGTGGGGCTCTGGGGCGGAACCGTCCAGCGGCCGGTTCCAAGCTCCGTAGAGCACCATCGCCGCTTCGAGGCGCCAAGCTTCCAGTCTGGGATGCAACCAAGGCACGGCCTTTTCCACGGCACCCAGCTCGGCGTCGCCGACGTCTGAGGCGGCGATCCCTTCGCGTTCGAGAATCGGCCTCAGCCTGAGCTCGAATTCGTCGTCGCCCGCAGGGACCTGGGTCAGCAGATGCTCACCCGCCTCGGCGACCACGACCTCGCCCTCGTCGAGCCACGGGCTCCAATCGGTGGCTGCCGTGTCCTCGCCAAGGACCGAGAGGTCCTGAGCTTGCTCGACCACCGGCTCACCCAACCAGGCCAAGCCATCGGGAACGGCGGGCAGGGCGGGCAATCGCAGCTCGCGGCCGTAGACCAGCTCGCCGTGACCGTCGAAGGCGGTCAAGGTCAACACGTCTCCGGGCTCGCCGGGCCAGCGGAAGAGGGCTCCGGATGCGCTCCAGTGGGCACGCCGACGGGTCTCGCCGTCGTCCAACCAAAGCTCGGAGATGCCGTCCGGATCGGTGAAGGTTTCCGGATCGACCCGGACTCGGTAGGAGCCCGTGACCGCGCCCAAATCCAGGGTCGCGCCCTCGGCGAGGACCTTCGGCGCGCCCAGGTTGGGCTCGCCCACCGTGCCGACCGCCAGGGCCAAGGGCACCCCGGCCTCCTCCACCGGATCGGCGGATGCCAGGATGGCGTTGCCTTGGATCGTCACCTGATCGAAGCGGTAGAGGCCCTGGAAGGTGTATCCGGGCTGCAACGAGATGGTTTCCGCGCCGTTCGGCTCCAACGTCAGGGACAAGCCGTCGACGGACGCGATGCGCCAGATTCCCACCTGCGAGCCACCGGTATCGCGGACCTCGAGCCAATGGCCGACGAAATAGGCCGGAATATTCACCGTCTTGTCGGTCACCAACAGGTCGCCGGTGGTTCCCGGCTGGGCCGTGCCCGAGCCGAAGGCCGGCAAGACCGTGGACTCACCGTTTTCACCCAAGTTGTCGACCACCAATTGACCATAGGTGCTGCCGGCGTCGAAGAGGTAGAGCGTTCCCGCACCGCCTCGACGGTGATGGGTGCCACCGCGGACATTGATGTTGTTCGGCCAAGTGCCCGACGACGAGCCGTAGTAGAGGGCGATTGCGCCACCCCCGCCGGATCCCTGATTACCGTTTTCAGACGCGCTGCCGTGGGCCTTGATGATGCCGTCACCCACCAGCTCACCGGCCGCTTCGATCCAAATCGAGCCACCGGCACCACCGCGGGTGTAATAACCGGTCACACCTTCGCCGGCGGCGGTGATCGTGCCGTCGATGGTGACGTTCTGAGCGGTGATCTTGACCACACCGCCGCCCCGATCCCCGTCACTGCCGTGTTGGCCACCGCCACCGTTTTCGAATGGCCGGTAGACACTGCCGTAGGTCGATCCGGGCGCCAAGCCGCCGCGTCCCAGATGGCTGCCGCCACCGCCACCGCCCGGAGCGGTCTCGCCCGGATAGGTGGTGTCGGCGGGATAACCGCGCTTGGATACGTCGATTTGAGAGCCCGCCTCTAGGGTCAAGTCGCCGGTCAGCTCAATCACCAAGCTTTGCGGGGTCGCCGCCGAGCTCGACGAGTGTTTCAAGAACGCCCCTGCCTGGAGGGTCAAATTGTGAGCCTCTATCTTCGAGGTGAACGTTTCACCCTCACCGATCACCGCGTCGCCGCTCACCCGGATGGGGTCACCGCTACGGTAGGGAACACGACCCACGGTGCTCAAGTTGTCGAAGTAGTAGGCACCTTGGAAAGCATCCCCCACCTGAATGCCCGCGCCGGCCTCCAAGGTCAAGGTGCCGCCAGCGATAGCCAACACCCGATAAGTCCCTTTCAGCTCGCCGTCGGCACTGTCGTAGACCTCCACATAATGGCCGACGAAGTAGGGCTGGATGGAAGCTCGGTCGGTCACCAGGGTCGCACCCAGGGAGCCGGATTGGGCCTCACCCGAGCCCAGGGACGGTAGCTCAACCCAGGTGGAGGTCACCGTGCCGCCGTCGAGCGCCAGGTCACCGTGGATCGAGCCGGGGCCGGCCACCAAAATGGTGCCGGGGCCGCCTTGCCGATAGCGGCTGCCGCCGTAAGCCCGCAGGTTGTCGAGCGCCGTGCCGCCGTCGGTGCCGCCGTGGTAAATGGCGATCGCGCCGCCACCGCCGGAGCCCAAGGTACCGTTATCCGAAGCACCACCGATGGCCTCGACATAACCGTCACCACGGACCACCCCTTCGATATCGACCCAAATCGAGCCGCCGGCACCGCCGCGGGTGTAATAGCTGGTCTGACCTTGACCGTTGGCCCGGATCGAGCTGCTCGATGCTGCGAAGGTCAAGTCTCCGCCGGCGAATAGACGTACTGTGCCGCCGCCGCGATCTCCGTCGCTGCCGTTCTCACCACCGCCGCCATGCTCTTGGGGACGGTAAACGCTACCGTAGGTCGATCCCGGGCTCAGGCCACCCAAGCCCATATGACTGCCACCACCATTACCACCCGGTGGGGTCTCACCGGGATAGGTGGTATTCGCAGCATAGCCGCGGCTGGAAACGTTGATCGCCGCGCCGATGCCAATGGTGGCGTTGCCGGTGAGGTCGATCTCGAGAGATTCGAAGCTTCCAGACCCTTGGGTTGCATGACGCAGGGTCGCGTTGTCGGACAGCACCAGATCGCCGGCGATCACCCGTTTGGTGATCACTTGTCCGGAGATGGTCTGGGTGCCGGTGACCAAGATCGGATCCGCCGACCGCAACGGCAACGAGCTGCCCGAGAGCGTCACGTTGTCGAAGTGATAAACCCCTTGCCACTCATAACCGGGCTGCAGGGACGGGGTGCCGTCATCGCCGTTGGTCGCCAACACCGCCTGGCTACCGTCGGTGGAAGCGATCCGCCAAGTGCCGAGGTAGGCCCCGGACAAGTCGTAGATCTCCACATAGTGGCCAACGAAATATGCCGGAATTCCACCCGCACGATCGGTCACCAGGGTGGTGCCGATGGAGCCCGCCTGGGCGGTACCGCTGCCGAGGGACGGCAGCTCCGTCCATTCGCCGACGATGGTCGTGTTGTCCACCACCAGGTCACCGTAGGTACCTCCCGGCCCGAGCACCCAAATGGAACCCGCGCCGCCTTCCCGATCCCGCGAACCACCGAAGGCCCGCAAGTTGGTCAGCACCGAGCCCGAGGTGCCGGCGTGCTCAATGGCGATGGCCCCACCACCACCGGAACCTAAAGCCCCGTTATCGGACGCTCCGCCCTTCGCTTCGATATAGCCGTCACCGGTGATTTGGCCCGTCGCGCGGATCCAAATCGAGCCGCCTGCTCCACCGCGGGTGTAATAACTCGTGGAACCCTGACCATTGGCCCGGATCGAGCTGGTGGAGCCTTGTAGCTCAACATTTCTCGCCGTGATCTCGACAATGCCGCCACCGCGATCCCCGTCGGTACTGTTGCCACCGCCGCCGCCCGCTTCCCGCGGCCGGTAGACGGATCCGTAGGTCGTTCCGGGCCCGTAACCGCCCAAGCCGATATGACTGCCGCCCCCGTTGCTGCCCGGAGCTGAAGCACCCGGATAGGTCTGGTAGGGCACATAACCTCTGGAGGACACGCTGATGGACGCGCCCGGCTCGAGGGTCAGGTCACCGGTCAGCTCGATCTCGAGACGTTCCGGATCCTCGGCGCTGGAGGTGTACGGGTGGGTCAACACCGCGTTCTCGCGCAGAATCAAATCATTGGCCACGATCCGTCGGGTTTGCACTGTGCCACTGATCACCTGCGCCTGGGCCACGCGGATCGGATCCGGGCTGATCACATCGACCGAACCCACCACCTCGTAGTTGTCCACTTTGTAGACACCCTGCCATAGGTCGCCGGCGAAAACGTTCACCGACTCGACACCGTTCGGCGCCAAGGTCAGCTGAGCCCCGTCGATGGACGCCACTCGCCAGGTGCCCCGCAGGTCGCCGGTGGTGCCGTTGGTGATCTCCACCCAATGGCCGATGAAGTACGGCTGGATGGAAGTTAGGTCGGTCACCAACAACGATCCGCCCGAGCCGGCCTGGGCAGTGCCCGAGCCGAGGGACGGCAAAGTGGTGGCCGCGCCGGCGATGGTCGAGTTGTCGACCTTGAGGTCGCCGTAGACCGAACTCGGTCCGTGCACGTAGATCGAGCCCGCTCCGCCACGGACATGGTGGTTGCCGCCCCAGGTGCGGGAATTCTCGATCACCGTGCCCGACGCTCCGCCATGCTCGATGGCAACCGCACCGCCGCCGCCGGAGCCCTGATTGCCGTTCTCCGAGGCGCCGCCGCGGGCTTCGACTCGACCGTCACCCGAAATGCCACCCGTCAACGTGATCCACACCGAGCCGCCGGCGCCACCGCGAGTGTAATAACCCGTGCTGCCTTGGCCGTTGGCACGGATCTCGCCGTTGAGCACCAGCTCGTTGGCCACGATCCGCACCACACCGCCACCCCGATCGCCATCGCTGGTGTTGGCACCACCGGCACCATTCTCTTGGGGTCGGTAGATCGAGCCGTAGGTGGTGCCGGAGCTGCTGCCGCCTTGGCCGATGTGGCTGCCGCCACCGCTGCCGGAGGCCGTGGTCTCGCCGGGATAGGTCACCTGACGGTTGAACCCACGGGCGGTCACATCGATCAACGCGCCTGCTTCAATGGTCAAGGTGCCGGTGAGCTCGATGGACAAGCTTTCCGGATTATTCGCATCGTTGGAGTACGGATGGGTCAGCACCGCGCCCGAGCGCAAGATCAGGTTGCCGGCCACGATCTCTCGGACCTGCACCGAGCCATTGATCTCTTGGGTGCCACCGACCCGGATCGGATCCGGGCTGGTGACCGGCACGTTACCCACCACCGAGTAATTATCGAAGCGGTAAACACCTTGCCAGGTATCGCCCTCGGCCACGGTCGGCGCGCTGCCGCCGGCCTCGAGGACCGCGGTGGTGCCGTTGACTTCGGCGATACGCCAGGTCCCTTTGAGGGCCCCGGCAGGGTTGCGGATCTCGATCCAATGGCCGACGAAGTACGCCGGAATATCCGTCGCTCGGTCGGTGACCAAGGTGGCTCCGCCGGAGCCGGCCAACGCTGCGCCCGTGCCGATCGACGGCAGAACCGTCGAGCCGCCGAGCACCGAGCCGTTGTCGAGCACCAGGTCGCCATAGACCGAAGCCGGACCCTTCAGGTAAATCGAGCCGGCGCCACCCTCACGATCGCGACTGCCCCCTAGGGCCCGCAGATTCGCCTCGAGGGCCGGATCTAAGGTGGTGCCGTACTCGATCGCGATGGCGCCGCCGCCGCCGGAGCCCTGGGCGCCGTTCTCCGACGCGCCACCGTTGGCGGTGATCGAGCCGTTACCGGACACGGAGCCCTCAACCGTGATCCAGACCGAGCCGCCGGCGCCGCCGCGGGTGTAATAACCCGTGGAACCTTCACCGTTGGCGCGGATCGCACTGGTGGCATCTAGGAAGAGGATGTTCTGCGCCAGGATGCGCACCACGCCGCCACCCCGATCCCCGTCACTACCGTGCTGTCCGCCGCCGCCGGCCTCCCTCGGCCGGTAAACGGAGCCGTAGGTGCTGCCCGGAGACAGGCCGCCGCGGCCGATGTGACTGCCACCGCCACCGCCTCCCGGCGCTGTTTCGCCGGGATAACGACCGCTGGGACCGTAACCTTGGTTCGAGACTTCGATCGCCGCGTTTTTCTCAATCACCAGATCGCCGCTGAGATCGAGGGTCACCCGCTCTCCCTGCTGGGAGCCGGTGTAGGCCCATTGATGAACCAATGCGCCTTCGCGCAAGCGCATGCTGCCCGCGGACACTTGATCGAACCAGGCAGAGCCGTCGATTTCGACGTTGCCGGTGACCCTCAAGCTGTCGGTCGGGACCATCGGCACGCGGCCGCGGACGGTCATGTTGTCGAAGTAGTAGGCACCCTGCCACAGATCCCCTTCATCGACGGAGGCGGGGATGCCGTTGACATCGTTGTCGAGGATCAACAAGCCGCCGAGGACCTCGGCGATGCGATAGGCACCCTCCAGCTCCTCGGTCGTGCCGTCGAAGATCTCCACATAGTGGCCGACGAAATAGGGCTGAATGCTGGTCAGCTCCGTTTCGAGGTTCGAGCTGCCGGATCCCGCTTGGGCCACACCCGCACCGAGCTCGGGCAGGTGGGTCCAGCCGCTGGTCACCGTCGAATGGTCGAAAATCACATCCCCGTAGGTCGAGGTCGGTCCGCGCAACAGCACAGATCCGGCACCGCCCTGGCGATAGCGAAGGCCACCGCGGACCACCAGGCTGTCGAAGAGGGAGCCGCCGGTGGAGTCGTAGTCGAGGGCGATGGCACCGCCACCGCCGGAGCCCTGGGCGCCGTTCTCGGAATCGCCACCCTTGACGTTGACGCTACCTTCACCGGACAGCAGGCCGTCGACGCTCAGCCACACCGAGCCACCGGCACCGCCGCGGGTGTAATAACCCGTGGTGCCTTGGCCCACGGCCAGGACCGAACCGTCGATCACCAGGCGATCTTGGGCCTGGACGCGAATCACACCGCCACCCCGGTCCCCATCGTTGTGCTGGCCGCCGCCACCGGCTTCTAGCGGACGATAGATGCTGCCGTAGGTGCTGCCCGGTGCCAAACCGCCGACACCGATGTGACTACCGCCGCCACCGCCGGCCGGAGCGGTCTCGCCCGGGTAGGTGGTGTCACGCGCGTATCCACGACCGGTGGTATCGAGCTCACCGCCGCAGGCGATGTAGACCGGACCTTGGACGTCGAGCTCAAGGCGTTTCTCCGCGGTCGGCGAGGTATGGGTGTGGGTGATTTGGCCACCCAGGATGATCAGGCCCGCCAAGGTGCGCGGCTCGTCGACGGTCAAGGTGCCGCTGCGCAACACGCCGACCTGGGTTTCGAGCGCCGACCAATCGTTGCTGCCGCCGGCGATCAGATCGACCGTATCCACCACGTGGATCCTGACCTCGGACTCGTCGGTATTGAGCGACGCGTCGTGGGCCACCGCGCGATAGCGCACGATTTCCTCTCCATCGAGAGCCTGCGGCAGGGTCACCGCTGTGCTCGCCGTGAAGGTCGCTTCGGTGCCGGAGGTCGGGGTCAAAACCGCGAACGGCGAGCTTTCGTCGTCGCGGAAGATTTCCACCATCGACACGCCGAGGTCGTCGGTCGCGGTGACCGTCAACGTCAGGGCTTCGCCCGACGGTAGGGTCGCGCCCGAGGACAGGCAATCGAATTGAACGTTCGGTCGTCCCGCGTTTTCGAGCGGCTCCACGGTCACCGTCCGGGTCACCGTTCCGACGTTGCCCGCCGTATCCGTGGCCTCGGCGATCAGATCGTAAGTCGTCACCTCGGAAACCGCCGGCGCCGTCCACTGGTAGATCACCAGGGAGCCACCGTCGGTGACCGTGCCGTCCACGTCGAGGGAGATCGAGCTCACCTCCACGTTGTCCGACGCGGTCGCCGTGACCGAGATCGGATCCCCTGAGAAGTAGGTGTCGCCGTCGGTCTCGGGATCGAGGTCGATCGCCGGCACCGGCAGCTGCACGTCACCGGAGACGGTGTAAACCACCGCCTCGCTGGTGGTGTGACCAAAGTCGTCGTAAGCCACCACGGTCACCGTGATCTGGTCGCCACCCTGGAGGATGGTCGGCAAAGTTCGACGGAAGGTTTCGTTGGCGGTCGGCGTGCCGATCACCCGAACCTCGTTGTCGGTGACCGCGCCGGTGACCAGGAAGTCGAGGCGCTCGACCACCACATCGTCGCCCACATCGGCCACCACCTCGATCACCGAGCCCGGCAAGACGGCCGCGGCCGGCAGCTGGGTGGTGACGAGGGTCGGCGCCAGATCCGGGATCAGATCCACGGTCTGCTCCACCGGCGCCGAGGTGTTGTCGGCGAAGTCGGTGGCGGTGACCGAGAAGGTCACGGTACGCGCTTCGGTCATGGTGCGATCGATTTCGGTCACCAGCTCGTAGGTCGGGCCGGCGTCCGTGAAGGTGGTGGTCTGACCGTCGAAGGTGACGTCCACCCGCGCCACGCCCACCTCGTCGGTGGCGGTGATGGTAGCGGCAAGCAGCGTGCCCGAGCGATAGGAGGCGCCGACCCCGTCGAGGGTCACGGCCGGCGGTGTGGCGTCGCCGGCGATCGGCAGGACGATCGGTCCGACCATCGTGCCCGGATTACCGAAGGCATCACGGATCTCCGCGGATACCTCGATCTGCTCCGACGGCAAGGCGGTCTGGGACACGGTCAGCTCGAAGCCTTCCGTGGCCGACAGGCCGCTCGCCGGGCGAGCGGAAAGCACCGGCGTCGCCGGGCCGACCACCGTCAGCACGATCTCCGCCAGACCTTCCTCGTCGGCCGCGTCGACCGTGACGTTGAAGGTGGAGCCCGGCAAGATCTCGGCCGGGGTTCCGGCGTCGAAGGTCACCGAACCCGTGGGCAGAGCGTTGGGAATGACTTCTAGGTCGATCGGTGCGGTCTCGAAAGTCGCGCCGAAGATGTCGGTGATCACCGCCGTGACCGAAACCGGACCCGGAACCGCGGCCTTGGGCACGGTCAAATCCAGCTCGAGGTCGGCGGAAGCACCGGACACCGGCACCGTTTGGGTCGCCGGCTCCACCGGACCTACCGCCCGCAGCTCGATGCTGGTGAGACCGTCGGGGTCGGCGGCCTGCACCCGCAGGGTCGTGCCGTTCTCCGGTTTGAGGATCACCGGCGATCCGTCGGCCACGGTCAAGGTGGCGGTCGGCAGATCGTTCGGCGTCACCGTCAAGACCAAGGCATCGCCCGTGGTTTGAGCGCCCGTGGCGTCGGTCACCCGCAGTTGGGCGACCACCGATTCCAAGCCGTCGGCATCCGCCGGCACCCGGAAGACCAGGAGCTGATCGGCCACCATGCCGGACACACCGACCGTCTGAGCGGCGGGTTGCGCCGGACCGGTGGTCAGCAGCTCGATTTGAGCTAATCCTTCGAGATCCTCGGCGTGCACCGCCAAGGTCACGTCGTAACCGGCGCGCACCACGTTGGGCAGGCCACCGGCCACCGCCAGGGTGGAGGTCGGCAAGGTGTTTTCGAGCACGTTCCAGGTTTGGACCGAGGTCGCCACGCGGCCGACCACGTCCGTGCCCGTCACCGTGTAGCTGACCTCACCCGCCGGGGTGTCGAACGGAATCGTCAATTGGATCGGGTCGTTGCCCTGGGTCACCTGGATCGGCGCGCTGGTGAAGGTGCGCACCGTATCTTCGGTCGCCAAGGACCAACGCTCGCGGACCTCGGTCAGACCCAAGGGATCGTCGACCGTCCACGAAAGTGCGAGGGTGCTGCCGAGCAACACGTCACCACCGTCGGGCACCGCCACGAAGGCCGCGATCGGCGCATCCGTCCGCAGGGCCACGCGGGCTTCGGAGTCGTGGGTGATGAAGGAACGGTCGTTGAGCACGGTCGAGCCGTCGGGACCCATCTCCAGGTCGTCGTAGGTCACCATGCGCACGGCGCCGGACGCTTCGATCGCGCCCAGGCGGCCGCGGCCGTGGAAGAAGACCTCGTTGCCGAGGGCAACTTCAGTCTCCAGCTCTTCCAGGGTCGCCACGTCGCCGTCGACGAAGACCCGGGCGTAGGTGCCTTCGGGGGCACCGGCGTCGAGCATGCGGATCTGATCGACGATCGGCATCAAAGCGGTCGACAGGCCGCCGTTCCAATTGAGCACCAGCAGATCGCCCACCAACACGTCCTGGAGCTGGGCCAGGTCGAGGGTGATGCTTCCTTCCACCGAGTCGACCGCCACCACCAAGCCGTCACCCAAGGAAGGCAACGGGGTGTAGTTGGCCGGTTTGCCGGTGCCGTTACGCAACACCAGTCGGCCGCCGTCCAGGGGCAATCCGAATTCGTCGAGCTGCTCCAGGAAGACCGTGCCCGCGCCGGCATAACGCTGCGAGCCGGAACTCGCGGTGCCGCCGCCGAGGGCGTGGATCTGAGTGGTGAGATCCACCTGGCTATCGAGCTCGTGGTAGCTGAAGCTGATTCGGCCACCGCCGCCGCCACCGGCTTTGTTGGAACTCGAGCCGTTACCGCCGGAGGCGTCGATCACACCGCCGCCTTCGAGGCGACCGGCCACCAGTCGCACCGTGCCACCGGCACCACCGCCACCGCTACCGTTCTTGCCGCGGGCCAGGATGTCACCGGCCAAATGCACTGTGGCGTTCTCGGCGAACAGCCGGATCACACCACCACCGGTTCCGCCGGCGCTGGTGCTGCCGCCGGAGGTGCCGCCACCGCCGCCGGGCAAATGCGGATCCCGCAAGCTGCCGTAGGTATTGCCCGGATCGCGCAAACTCGATTCCGACCAGCCACCGCTCGGCGCGCCGTACCAACCCAGACCGCCGTGGGAGCCACCGGCGTAGTTCTGCGGCGCCGTCTGACCGGGTAGCAGGATGACCCGTCCGTCCCCACGCTTACCGAGCAGACCCCGGCCATCCATATCGATGCTCGAGCCGTGGCCCACTCCAAGGGCCCGTTCCACCTCGAGTTCGAGGTTGTGATGGGTGATGGCCGAATCGTAGGTGTTGATCTCGGGCGCGGTCAGGCGGGTGGGCTTGGGCACCAGGTTGCCGCCGCCGTCGAATTCGCCTCCACTGTAGATGTAGAGGGCAGGCACCGTGCGCACGCTACCGTCGTTCTGCGGTTGCAGCGACACCAAGGAGCCGTCCAAGAGGAAGACCGGACCGTTCTCGTCACCCTCGTCGGGGATCAGCAGCGGGTTGTCGCGGGATACCGTGGTTTGCACGCCCTCGAAGACCCGTCGCGGCACCACCGCTTCCACTTGCACGATCTGCTGCGACACCTTGCCGCCGGAATCCACCGCGCGAACGGCGAATTGCAGGCTGGTGCCGGCGGGGATCTGGTTCGGAACCTGCCACAACAATTGGTAGATGCCCTCACCGGGACCGCCGGTGCCGCTGACCAGCTCACCGAGCTGCCAATCGGGCGCCAACTCGACGGTACCGTTGTCGGTCACGATCGGACCGCGGAAGCGAACCTCGACGATGGTGCCGGGCACCTCGTTCTCGTTCTCGTTCTCGTCCAGGGCCAGATCCAGCACATGGGCACGCAACAGCAGGTCGGGACCGTCTTGGGGCAGCACGGAGCTGTATTCCGCAGGCCACTCGGCGCCGTTCCAAGGCGTCAACCAACTGGTGGTCGGGGCCGTGGGATCGGGCTCGGGGGCCACGTCGAAGAAGATCTCGCGGGTATTTTCGTTGTCGCCTTGGTCGAACGCGCTGACCGTCGCCACCACCGGAGTCCGATCGAAGAAGACGTCGGGCGGCACGTTCATGAAGGCCGTGCGGTAGAGGTCGCCGCTGACCTTGGTCGCAACCATCGGCGACGGGAAGATGTCGTCCCGATCAAAGCGCACCTCGACCCGGTTGGAGTCGATGGCGGTCTCCACGTCACGCGCCCGGAATTGCACCCGGAAACGCTCGCCGATGAAGAATTCCAACTGGCTGACGTTGTCGTCGCGGCGCAGCTGCAAATCGTCGATCTGCGGCCCGACAGAGTCGTCGGCAATCTCGAAACGGTCGGACTCGGACTCCGCCAAAGCACCGAAGACGTCGATCACCCAGGCGCGCACATAGAGGTTGTTGCCTTCCGGCTCGGACGCCGGAATGGTGAAGTCAAAGGTCGGAGGCGTCAGATCCTGCCAACCCCCGGACGGTTTGTTGAGGGTTTGTCCGGAGCGGGTCTGGATCGGCTGCGAGGAGCCTTCGCGCATCAGCTGCGCCGCCACGGTGAGCTGCAGGGCGTCCGGATCACTGATGTCGTGGATCGTCGCGCGCACCGAGGAGCCGGCGTAGAACACGCCCGCCACCGGCGATCTGGCTTCCTGGGTCACGGCTCCGAGGGTCGGCGGCGAGTTGGGAAGCACTTGCATATCCACCAACACCACTTCGGACTCGTTGGTGCTGGTATCCACCGCTCGCACCCAGATCGGGAACGGTCGTGGATCCACGCCGTTGCCGGAGTAGGCACCGACGAACGAGTACTTGAACGGATAGCTGCGGGCGGAGAACGCGGGCTGGCTGGGATTGGCCGGATCTTCGGGATCGTAAACGAAGTAGTCGACCCGATCGATGTCGCCACCCGGATTGTTCGTGTCCACCTCGTCGAGGCCGGACAGCTGCGGGATCAGGTTGTAACGCACGCCGGCCACCAGGTCGGCACCGCCGGCTTCGGCCGGGAACGGCACGGCGTCGAGCACCGGTGGGTTCTCGTCGTAAATCCGGTACTCCCCTTCCCAGGTGGGCATGGCATTGCCGAAGCTGTCGAGCAGACCCGAAACCACCAGCTTGCGCCGCAAGGTGTCGCCTTCGATGGTGAAGCCTTGGAGCGGCTCCACCTGCAGGGAGTAATTCTGTCGGGTGAGGAACAACACCACCGGCAGCGGCACCCAATCGCCGTTGCCGTTTTTGCCGAAGAGGTTGGCGGCATCGTCGATGCCGTCGCCGTCGAGCTGCTCGGCCGTGGCGGTCACCGCTTCGGTGAAGTCGACCCGAATCGAAGCCGTGGGGTCGACCGGTGAATTGAAGGACGGAACCGTGCCGATCACACCCGGTCCAACGGAGTCCGAGGTGCGGAAGTTGGTGCCGACGTTGCCGAATTCCGTCAAGCGGCGACCTTGAAGGTCCATTACGCTGCCGAGGATGGTCAGGCTGTAGGTTGTTAGATTGTCATAATTTGAACTTGGGATGAATCGCACGATCTGCCGCCCAGCGTCCACAGAGTGGCTCCAAGAGCCGGCAGGTCGCGAGCCGTTCGACGAGCGCAAACGGAAATAATACGGATTGTTGCCGGAGGGCAAGACGCTGCCGGCCAGGCGCTCGGAGAAGACGATTTCCACCTGGGCGCGACGGGAAACGCCCTCACTGCCGGCCGGGGGTGTGATCGACAAAATTCTCGGCGGCGACGCATCGAGGATCATCGGCGGAATGGAGTTGATGAAACCGTCGGGACCCGTCAACGAGCCCGAAATCTGGGCGAATTGATCGCCGTTATTGTCCTGAGCGCGGACCGTGTAACCACCGGTCTGCAGAGCGTCGAAGCGGTATCTGCCGTCCGGCCCTGTGACCAGGACTTGATCGTTGGGACTGGCGTCGTCGAACACCACGATCGCACCTTCCATGGGCACGAGCATCGATGGGTCGCTGGCTTCGGCATCGTCGGGCACCGGTTCGTAAACCACACCCTGGGCCGAAACTGCCGGGGCCAGGTTGACCACCAAATCGAGCACGTCGTCGTCATAGACCAAACTACCGGACGCCCGACCGCCGAGACCAGTGAGCACATTGGTGGCGGTGGCGGTAATGCTGCCCGTGGGCACCGCGTAATAGACCACTTGGCCATCGGAATTGGTGACGCCCGGGAAGCTTCCGCCGCCGCTCGAACGTACGTTGACGTTGACCTGCGGCGCCAAGACGCCGGCGCCGTCGCGCACGGTGACCCGCACCACCGCTTTGGGCCCGAGCACGATCTGATAGGGCGAGCCCTGGGTGCCGTCACCCGTCAGGTTGATGCTGTGGGCTCTCGAGGCGCCGGAGTACTTCGAGCGCTGCTCGTCGGTGATCTCCTGGGCCTTGATATCGATACCGCGATTCATCAACACCGCGGGATAGAAGTAGGTGCCGGTATCCGTCTCTTTATTCAGTCGGGTGAAGTCGTAGGACTTGCGGATATTGAACGGATCGGCGGGAATGGTCGGCTGGGTCAGCCGCAAGCTGAAGATGCCCGCGTCCGTATCGACCTCGCTATTGCCCGTAGACAGCTTCTCGTAAATCAAGAAGTGCAGATCGTCGATCGGCTCGAGAATCATGTCGATCAGCGCTTCGGGATTGGTGTCGGTGATCGACGCCGAAGCCGCTGCCCGTCGCGGCGTGCCTTGGACGCCGGCTTCCAAGCTGAAGGTGCCTTCGGGAATGCCCTCGAAGGAGAAGGTTCCTTCGATGCCGGTCTGGCCGCTGGTGGTGGCCAAAGCCACGACCCGGCCACCCGCGGTATTGCCGGAGAGGCGGACGGTGCCGCCCGGAACGGGCATGATCTTGAGCGCGTCTTCCCACAGGGTGCCACCGATGGAGCCCCGCTGATCGAGGTAGACCGTGCCGCGCAACAGCTGCCCCGGCGCGGTCAAACGAAGGTTGCCGACCCGACCACTCTGACCCGTGGGCGCATAGAAGGCGTACACAGAATAGGTTCCGAGCGGCACGCTCTCCCACAATGCCAAACCGTCGGGTCCGGACACGGTCCACTCGCCGGTCGACAGCTTGACCTGGGCATCGGCCACCGGCCCGCCGGTAGCCGGGTCGCGAATCAACACCTCGAGGTCGCCGATCGAGGTCTTCATGACGATGTCCGGCATTTCGCGGACCTGCCAATCGGCGGTGATCTCGCCGCTGGCACTGCCCTTGCGGGTCACTTGGAAGGCATCGCGGGCATAAACCGTGACCCGGCCGGCATACACGTGGGAGACCTCGTATTTACCGTCGACGTCGGCGGTGAAGTACGTTCCCCTGGGGCCGGGCAGCCTGCGGAATGGATAGGAATTCTCAACCACGTAATATTGAGAATAGGAGAGTGGTGTGGTGACGCCGTTGATGTTCTCTTTGATTTCGCCGGTGATCGACCCCTGTTTCTTCATCTGGACGATGATGTCGATCTCTTGACCACTGGAGGTCAAATAGGTCTGGGTCCGCCCTACCCTCTCCACCGTGCCGACGAATCCTTTGGCGGTGACCACCACCGGACCCTTGGGCACCAGCTCGAATTGGAAGGTGCCGTCCGGGCCGACGAATTGCCGCTGAGGCTCGAAGGCCTCGGTGTGCAGGAAGACTTCCACGTCGGGCACCGGCGTGATCCCATCGACTCCGACCACCATGCCGCGCACCTTGCCGGCATCTTGGAAGAGGATGTCAATGTCTTTGATCTGGCCCGGATACTCGATTTCGCCGCGGATTTCCCGCACACCGTGGAACGGGTTATAAGCCACGAGTTCGAAGGGCCCGACGGGTAGCGAAAGCTCGAGATCGCCCAAGGGATTCGTCGAGGTCTCGATGTAGGTGCCCTTGAGCACCACGTTTTTGGCCGCGTCGCTGTAATAGGTCGGACGGTAATAGATCGGCGTCAGGATGCCGGTGGAGGTGGAGGTTCGGGTCTTGACCCTGATCCCGCCGCCGCCGCGCATACGCACGGTGACGAACGGCGAGTGACCGCCATAGATCACCTCGGTGCGCCGGGTACCGATCCAGCCGATCTTGCCCGGTTGTAGGCCATCGCCGACGTGGATCACCACGGTGTAGGTGCCCAGGGGTACGTTATTGAATTCGAAGCTGCCGTCCGGCCCGGCAAATCCTTCGGCGTAAGGCAAGAGCACCACCTCGGCGCCGGGAACCGGCCGACCGAGGGGGTCCAAAGCGACGCCGCGCACGCTGCCGCGCATGGATTCCAAAATCACCGGCTGCGCTTCGATCACCTCTTGGGTGACGTTCAGGATCGGCGGCAGGGGCACGGTCGCCTCTTGCTGCCGGCTGAAATCGATCACGTGCACCCTATAAACCGAGTCGGAGACCCCTTGGCTCGGCACGCCTTCGATGCGGTAACGACCGGTGGCGTCGGTGTAAGCGAAGTTGCCCGGACCTTCGATGAAGGCCACCGCCCCTTCGATGGGAATCAAGGTATTGGTGATCGGATCGCGGAATTGCACCGTGCCCGTGATCACGTGGGTGTCGGCGTCGGCGATGCGCAGATCGACCTCGACGGTTTCGTTGGCTTCGAGGATCAGGTCCGTGAACGCCGGAGTTCGCGACACTCGGAAGTCCGCCGCCTGCAAAGAAACGCGCCCGACCGGAACCTTTTCGAATTCGAAGGCGCCTTCGGTGCTGGTGATGGTCTTTTGGGAAATGATTCGACCGTTGGAGTACACCGCGATTTTGGCGCCCACCGCCGGAATCGACTCGCCGTCGGACAGCCGCAAAACCCTACCGCGCACGTTGCCTGTGTCCTCGTTGGCCACATTGCGCTGGATTTCGAGCACCACTTCTTCGATCTCGCCCGGCCGGTCGATGCCCACGGTGGCGTAGACCTTACGACCGTCCCCGTCGCTGCCGGTCAAGGTGATCGGACCCACCGGTAACCCGCCGATTTCGAAGTTTCCTTCGCTGTCGACATAGGTGCTTTTGACCTCGCTGAAGAGGGTCGACGCGCCGATCACGCGACCTTCGGGCACCGGCAGCTGGGTGTCCAAATACACCAACTTGCCGCGGATGGATCCGCGGCCGAGCAAGGCGATATTGAATTTCGCCACCTTATTCTGTTGGCGAATGATCGAGGTGATCTCTTCTTTGTCGGCCGGCTCCAACAGGGGATCGTCCCCCTCAGGCACCGTGGCGCGCACGGTAAAATTGCGCGTGACCTGATGATCCCAATTGGGATTTTCGATGTAGTCGAAGAAGAATCGACCGGTGGCGTCGGTTTCATAAGTGGCCGCCAGGTCGAGCTTGATGATCGTGCCCTTGACGGTTTCGAAACGCCGAGGCCGGATCAGCTCGACTTTGGCGAAGGGCACGGTCTCACCCGTGCCGCGAACCACTTTGCCCTCCACCAAACCGCCCACATGCAGAGGTGTGATCTCGATCATCGGCGGTGTCGGCATTTGCGACAAGCTATAACCGAAGGTGTCCTCGATTTCCGCGAGCTCTAATTGGTGCTGATGCTCGGAGAGGGTCGTGCCGTCGGACGGGTCGATCAAGGCGCTGATCGATCCGGCGTAACGAACATTTACCACCCGCTCGCTGTTGGGCTGCAACCAGGCCCCGGTCCCGACCTTATCGGTGGTGCCCGAAGTCGGCTCCCCGAGCACGGTCTCCCCTTGGAAGCTCGAGACGATGCGCCAATTTTCTGCGGTCTGAGCCCTGTCCGTGTCCGGCGGCCGGTTGAAGAGATAGGTAATGCCGTTGCCGTAACGGTTGGGCCGGTAGTAATTGCCCAAGGGATCCGGCCCACGCTCGTCCATGCGGAAGTCTTGACGGCTACCGATGATGCGGAACGGCGGCAACTGAACGGTGGTCATAGTCGGAGTCGAGGCCACCGGTGCCCCGCTGCCGATGTCATAGGCGCGGTAACCGCCGGAGCTGGGATCGGGCACGTTGGAGCCCACATCCACCGCCACGGTGGCACCTGGGGGCACCGCCACCAACCCAAGGTCGATCTTGCGATAGGCGCGGGTGGTGCCGTCCGGAACCACCATCACCAAATGACCGCGGGCGACCTCGGAGCCGCTGTTGACCAACAGCACCTGCATCACATTGTCGGCATCGTCCATGCGGCCGACCATCGCCAACGACACGGGATCGCCGCCGCCGGCAGCCTCTTGCAGGGTCAACATCTCGCCCCAAGGCAAGGTGCGAATCGCCTGGGCCTCGTTCTCTGATCGACCGGCCAGCAAACCATTGGCATCCTGGTCGAGGATTTGGAGATCGGGCGTCGGTGAGCCGGTTTCCGGCTCCAACATGGCCATCATGAACGGCCGGGTGTAGGACATGGTCTCGGCGAAGTGATCGAAGAGATCCCTCGAATCGAGACCCCGATTCCCCTGCTCTTGGCGCAGATATCGCGCGATTTGAGACGCCGCTCGCAAACCCTTGGTGGTGCGTCGCCGGAGTTCGTCGAATCCCGCCAGGGCGTGGCGATTGCCCATTTGATCGAGGGCCAACGCTTCGAGGGACTCCAACAGCTGATCTTGCAAATAAAGTCTTTGCCCGGCCTCCGCCAAATCGATCGCCCGGCGCTCGACGTCGTCGATTTTGACGAACGGCACACCGGGGGGCAGCTTCGAAGTCGGCGCGGCGGCCAGGCTGTAGGCCAAGCTGTAAAGCCTGACGTGGGAACGCACCAGCTCGTCGTCGGGCAGATGGGGCGGCTGCAGGTACTCGGTGAAGCGAGGCATGATCAAGGTCGCCGGCGAGAGCGGGATGCCCAGCTCCCCTACCCCGGTGCGCAGCAGGATCGTGCCCTGGACGTTGATCGTGTCCGATTGGAAGGTGGTGGCCACCACCTTGCCCGTGAGCTCGGACACCAAGTCGAATTCCACCGTCGTACTCTGATTCGGTTCGAGCACGTCGATCGTCCGAATCATGTTGTCGTTGGGATCTTTGGGGTGAGCACCGGTCATATGCTCGTCGCGGATTTCGATGCTGACCAGATTCTGAACTTGTTGAGACTGGTTGGTGACCGTCACGTAGAGGGTGTAGTCGAAACCCTCCTGCACCACGTTCGGATGGCTGAAGGTCAAGTTGAATCGGGCGTCCACCACCTCGACCGCAGCCTGGGCGCGGGAGAGCACGGGCAAAGGATCCCGACCGGGGCGCACCAAATCGCCCATGATGTCCATCGACAACACGTGGGTACCGGGGCGCAAGCCTTCCACCGTCCACTTGGCGCTACCCTGCTGACCCGGGCCGAACCTCCGCAAACCGCCGGGTCCGACGATCGGAACTTCCTGGCCCGGCGCCACCGGCGGATCCGTATTCGCCAAACGCAAAGAACGATCGGATGGCAGCTTAACGGTCGCCCGCATCTTCTCGAGGGTCACGTCGGAGCCTCCCGGGGCCCCGTTGGCGACGATCAAATCCGCTTCGAAAAATTGGTTCAAATAGGTGATCGTGCCTGGAATGACGATCGCTCCGAAGACCGGGAAGATGAGTTCTTCCTGCCCTTCGGAGCCGATGTCGAGCCCCTCGGGCTCACCGGACTTTTCCAATCGGAACGGGATGATGCGGGGTGGCTTCCAGCGGGCGACGCGACCGATGGCGTCGTCCGGAAGCCCATCGAGAATGACTCGCGGTTTTCCCAGCGGGTCGACTTGGCCGTTGCCGGAATAGAGCACCGGAAAGCGGATTTCGACGATTTCGTCCTCAATGGCAAAGCCCACAGCGAAGTCGAAGGCCTGAAAATTTTCTTCGGTCAGGGTGATGCCACGGGCTTGCAACTCTTCCAGCGACAGGGTGCGCACGGTGGCGCTCGCCAAGACGATCTGGCGCACTTGCAGAATCGCTATCGAAGGCTCCGCATAACCCACCACTTGGCCGTCCAAGGTCGAGACCATGCGGATGTTTTCGAGCCGATAGTCGCCCTCTTGTTGGAAACCCGGCAGCAGGAACGTGCCGCCCGGAACCGTGGTGAGGGTTTGTGCCGACGGCAGCTCCGGGCCGCGCAGCTCGGCGTGGACCTCGAGGCCGGAGATGCGCGGGTCTCCGGGTTTCACCGAACCACAGGGCACGGTCGGACCGCCGAAGCAGGTCCGCACCTGGGCCTGCTCGCCCACATCGAGCACCTGATTGGCGTCGGTGGTCAGATCGTTGGAGAAAATCGTCAGGCGATTGCCCTGGATCGTCACCCTACCTTCGGTTAAAGGTCCCGACTGAGCCCAGGTTGTCCCGACTCCGAAGAGACAGGCCACCAAGGCCCAAACGCCCCAGATGCTCGAAAGATTCAAGAGCCTGGAGCCAAAGTTCGTCCCGAAACCGCTTTTCTCACACATGGAGATCACCCGAATACTAAATAGTGACGTATCCAAAGGCCTCGGGGAGCTTCTACGAAGCTCGTCCAAGACCGACTCAGCGAAATAATCGTTGCGTCGAATTCGATCCGGAATCGAGGTCGAGCGCTGGGTCGACATTCGCGACCGAATGCACCAAATAAGGCGTCCGCTACTGCAACCACACAGTTATTGAGCGCATGCTAGCCCCGTAAGGTAACACTCGTCATTACGAAGGACAAGCCGGGCAGTTTCATCTACGTCGACCGGTAAACCTCCATAACCAAATCGAGACAGTGATATTGTCTAAGTCGACTCCATCACAGCCTTTTGCCATAACACGGGGCCTAAACGTTGATGACTATTGAGGTTTCCTACTTCGAATGGGTGCTTCCGATCGCGGCACACGTTCTACTGAGCTATTTATTACCATTTGCAAATATTATGAATATTGCCTCGTTCGCAAATGTTTCCTAATACAAGCAAATCCTGACTCCGGCATTTCGCCCCTAAAGGATCCCGATCCGTCCCGGCAGGCCAGTGTGCCGGCGGGATACATGTCGTCGCCTATCCAATAGGGCGGCAATCGGGAGTCGGTTTCGATCATGACAACGAAAATGGTTAAGTTTTTCCGTTCGATCCCTGTCACCGTCATCCCTTCACCGCCGCCAACTCGTTTTCCCGCCGAGCTGCCTCCGGGGCTATACTTTTCAGGAAGTCACGCTCAGGAGAGCATACGCTTGCGTATCCGGGTATCCAAGTATTCACGTCTTCAACCAGTCAGCACTTCGAATGCCTGAAACTCCGACCATTCGGCTCTTCAACCCTCTGACTCTTTGAATCTTTAACCTGCTGACCGTCCATCCTTTCGACAAGTCAAATACTTCACTCTTCGAACGTTCAACAGGTCGAAGTTTTAACCGTCCGAAGATTCAACCGGCCGAGTATCTGACCTTTTGCACGGTCAACCGGTTGATGATTTGATAGGTTGACGCTTTGAATATTCTTCCGGCCGGTCGTTTAGTCGGTCGACCTTTCAACCATGCAGCTAGGTGAATTGTTGAAAGGTCAACTCTTCGACAGGTTGCCTTGTCGATTAGTTGGTCTGTCGGTTATTTGGCCTGTCGAAGAGCCGTGAGGTTGAAGAGTTGTGCGGTTGGAGAGTTATACGGTTGAAGAGTTGTGCGGTTGGAGAGTTGTACGGTTGAAGAGTTGTGCGGTCAACCAGGCGACTTTTCGACCATTCAACAGGTTGACTCTTCTTCTAGTTAACCGTACGTCAACTCAACCTGTCATCTATTTGGACGGTTGAGTGTTCAACTATTCGAGTATCTGATACAATTCTCACATGATTATCACCATCGCGAGTCTCAAGGGCGGGGTGGGAAAGACCACCACCGCCATCCATCTGGCGGCCTTCCTGGCCGCAGAAGGTAAGACCTTGTTGCTCGACAACGATCCGAGCAAATACGCCATCGGCTACCACGCCAACTCAGAAGGCCAGGGTCTGCCATTCGATGTCTTACCCATGGCCCGGGCCATGAATAGAATCACCCAATACGATCACGTGGTGATCGATACGGAAGCCCGCCCCTCGGACGACGATTTGACCGACTACGCCTCAGGCTGCGACATGTTGGTGGTGCCCACCACTCCAGCGGCCATGCCGATCGAAGGTCTCGTACTGCTGGCCAACAAGCTGAGCGTAGTGCCGGAAGCCGAGTGGCGGGCACTTTTGACGATCGTGCCGCCATTTCCTTCGACCCAAGGCCGCGAGACCCGCGAAGCCCTGGTCGAGGCGCGAATTCCGCTCTTCGAAGCCGAGATTCCACGTGCGGTCGCCTTTGACCACGCTTCAAAGGCAGGGGTGCTGGTTTCGGAGATGGGGAGCCGGGGCAAGGAAGTTTGGGGCTGCTATCAAGCGGTCGGAAGGGAGATTCATGGCCGCTAACGCAAAGAGTACGTCGTCCAAGGATTCATCGTCCAAGGGTTCGTCCCCCAAGGGTTCATTGTCCAGCCTGATCGCCCGTGCCCGGGCCGCCCAAGAAATCGACGAAGCCACGCCCAAAGCGGTGCCGGCTCCGACGCCGACGCCGGAGCCGGTAGAGGAGAAGCCGACGCCCCCCGCGGTCGCCGAGGCCCCGCCGACAAAGCCCCAAACCCCGTCTAAGAGTCCCAAGGCCAAACGGGCGAAGGAAGAAAGTTCAGGTAGTGGGGTAGGCCGAAAGAAAAAGGTCGCCAAAATTCCCGAGCTGGCCCCGGACCGTCGCCAAGGCCGACGGGGCAATCCGGAATACCGTCAAGCCAATGCCTACATCCCCAAGACGCTTCACATGCGGGTCAAGCGGGCCCTGCTCGACGAAGGGGATCGCGAGTTCAGCTCGCTGGTGGAGGAGCTGCTCGAAAGCTGGTTGGAAGCCAAGGGAGTCTGAGCCGACGTCGGAGGTTCAGCTCTTCGGATCATCGAAGAGTTGAACGGTTGCGTATCCGAACGGCCAGAAGGTCAAAGGGTCGTCCGCCCCGTGACCCCGTCGTCCGCCCCGTGACCCCAAATTGGGCAACACGATGAGCCAACATGATGAGCAACACGGCACCCCCGAATCCCTGAATCGTGGATGAGAAATCACGTCGAGAATCATCGAGCGACAAATTCTTCCCGATTCGGGCTCCACTGAGCCATATTTGGCGAGCACGATTTTCGAGCATTTTTTCCCTGCCCGAGGTCTCACGTTGGGCCGCAAAGCCCCATGGGGCGCGGTTTTCTGTCTCCGAGCAAATATTGAAGTATCACTTTTAAAGTCGATCTAGAATTTGCTTGACGTTGACGCCCCCGGACCGGCCGGCGTAATGTCGACGGATGCAGTCCCACGAAGCCGAGAGAGTCACGCTTTCGAGGAAGCCATGAAAAAGCTCGAAATCGAAAAAGCGGGCGATGAGACCCGTGCCGCCACGACGCCCAGTGAGTCCAAACAACTCATCCGTAGCCGGAATCTGGTCGAAATCGCCGAACGCATCGAGACCGAGAGGCGAGAGAATATTTGGACCGACGCCATTGCGTGCGCCCGAGACGTGGCGTTGGCGTGCCTACCGCGCAAAAAGACCCAAGACAAAATCGTCAAGAAGACCATCGCCTTTGCGACGGATTGTGAGGTCACCGTCAAGTACAGCGTTCCCGAGGATTGCCAAATGCCGTACGGCAGTGATCGGTACGTCTTTTTCGGCGTCCAACATTTGGCCCGCATCACCGACTCTCCCTTGGTGGAATTCCAAAAGGCGGGGCAGTTGCTCGACATGTTCGGTCTGTCGGACAGCGGGGCGGAATATCGTCGCTTGAGGGCGCGGTTCGAGCGCTTGCGCAGCTTGAATATCGAAATCGAAACCCGGGGCGGCAACTCCGGGGCCCAATGGGGCATGGGCTCCCGGTTCATCGAGGAGTGGTCGCTGCCTTCGAAACGCACGGTCGACGCGGAACTCTCGGGACAGGGTAGCTTGCTCACCGGTCGCAGCCCATATTTCGTCAAGCTCTCCGACAACCTCTTCAGTCGGGTACAAAAAAAGAGCCCGCAGGAGAACATCCTCTTGCTGCGGCTCGACCTCCTGAAACACTTCCGCGACAGCCCGATCGGTTGGGACTACACGGTCTTTTTGCTCCATCGTTGTGGCAGCGCCCGCAAGACCAGTGTCGTGCCCCACGACGTCTTGATGGAATTCTTCAAGGCCGGTAGTGAGCCGGATCGGCTCACGATCGAACGCCTGCACAGCTATCACAAGCAGATCAAATGCGCGACGGGTGACAGCTTGAACGCGGAAATCGTGGTCGTCCGCGAGGAGCGCAAGGGGCGTGGTCGTCCACGAAAGGTGTGGGGGCTGAGGGTCGGTCCGAGCCAAAACGTGGTGCTCGACGGAGGTTTTTCCCGCAGACGATTGCGGCGCTGATCTCGGATTCCGTAGCTTGAAGTGATCGGGGTTCGCTAATTTCGTAGCTAGATGCACGGTCGAAGCGCCGAATAAGACTCGCTGTCTCGAATAACGTAGCTAGATGCACGGTGCCGGGCCACCAACGACGGAGTTCAACCGCCGTTTCATCCCCATTCCGCCTGCCGGCTGGATCCCGTCCGGAAACTCGCTGCTTTTCACCGTGCATCGCACTACGTTATTTATTATCTCCGTGCATCTCGCTACGTTATTCACCCTAAATCGGGAACGCTGCCGCCTGGATCGGATTTCACTAGACCTGCGGTGATTCGTACCGTGCATCACACTACGTAAATGGAATCTATCCGTGCATCTCACTACGTTAAAGCCGGTGGGTTGCCGTGCATCCGGCTACGTTATTCAACCAAGCGTCGATCGTGCCGTTCTCGAGCCTGTGGAAAAACCTGTGGAAAATACAAGTTTTCCTCGTGCATCCCGCTACGTTAAATCCGATCATCTCGCTACGAAAGTCGGCCGATCCCCGTGCACCTCACTACGAAAACACCGGTTTTCACCGTTCATCTCACTACGAAATGAAGGCCTATCCACTTTGTTTTCTGTGCTTTATGGCGACTACAGTATCTAAGAACAATATTAAGACAATATCTAAAACAATATTAGGCCGCTTCGCGATGCGGAAAATCAGAGATTTTCGCGCAACGCTCCACGGCCCGACGACGACTTTTGACGTCGACTTTTCAGGTGGTTATCCGTTTGGAATTCGAATCAGGATCTTTCCCTGAAGGCCACGAACCGTCCCCAACAAGACGCCAACTCCATGCCTCTCTGAACGAACGCCCCGACGTAATACCTTCCGGACTTTGCGTGGGCGATGGCTCCACCCAGATTCTCGGCGTGCACGATGGCTTTGGGGAAGAGGTTGAGGTGCATATCTTGGTAGTACTTATCCAGCGGATACATTTCGTCCCAATCTTTGCCGAATTGCTTTTGCAGCTTTTGATCCGCCTCGGTGAAGGTTTTGGGATGCATGGTCCGCTGAATCGTATTCATCGGATGTTCCATGGCGACACAATCGATGCCCAACCACTTGATCTTGCGCCGCACGCACCAAGCGGAAAAATCCGGCGAAGGGCCGGGATGTTTGATCATGTAGCGGAATTCGTCCGAGTCCGGGCTATTCCAACCGAAGCGATACCATCCGGTCTTGATCAAAAGAATGTCGCCGTCGTGTAGGTCGACTCGATCCTCGATCATCTCAGGGGTATAAACACTCGAATCGCTGACCACATCCGAAATATCGACGATCACGCCGGGACCGTGCCAATAGTCGAGCGGCACCTCACCGATGGTCCGACCCGCCGCCCAGAAGTGTTTTTCGCCGTCCATGTGGGTGGCCAAATGGAAGCTGGCTCGGCAATGGGCGTTGTTACGGCCCAGGCCGTAGTTCAAGCCGCCCACTCTTTTGGTGTATTTGATCGACAGCGGCTCGTAGTTTGCCCATTGGGGAGTGCGCACGCTGAAGGGGAGGGTGAGGTCGAGCATTTCGATCTCATCGAGGGCCTCGTGGAAGGCCTCAACATCGGTCGAGTCGTCGGGCACGATCGCCGCGATCCGACACCATGCGGATTCCACCTCTACGAACGGTACCGGTTGGATCAAAACCCAGGATCGCTGGTTGAGGACCTGATCCAGGTCACCGCCCAATCCCTCGGCGAATACCAGGCCGGCTTTGGGCAACGTCTGATGGGTCGAGCGTTGGTAGTCCTCGGGCGGGAAGAGTTCCTCCCAATCTTTGCCCGTCAGGCGCTTCGCTACCTCACAGGCTTTGTCGAATTCCCGGGCGTGTTGGAATCGAATGTTGGTATTCATGGGGTGCTCCGCAGAGCCGCAATCGACGCCGATCACTTTGAGCTTCTTGGCGAGAGCCCAGCCGTAAAAATCCGGCGACGGTCCCGGGTGGCGCACGTAATAACCGAATTCTTTATTCTCGACTCCTCCCTGGGCGTCCGGATTTTCGCAATCGGGGCGATCCCAGGCATAGCGGCTGTATCCCGTATGCACGATCAGGATGTCCCCTTCGCGCACCTCGACCCGTTCCTCGATCATGGCAGGGGTGTAAAAGCCGTAGTCCTCGACCGCGTCGGAAACGTCGGCGATCACGGCTCGGCCACAGAGATCCGTCAGCGGGATGTCCGAAATCGAGCGACAGCCCGAGTGGAAGGCCGTCGGACCCACGAGATGGGTGCCGGTATTGTTGCTCCATTCAATGAGCTGGCCGTTGGCGCCTTGGCCGCCGCCGAAAGATCCTGTAAGTCGTTTAAAAAAATGGACTTGAAGCGGCATTTCGCCCGGCCATGGGGGGGTGAAAATGGAAAGCGGCTGGGTTAGATCCAACCATCGGGCAGAATTCAAAGTCGAAATTGCGGTGTCGCGGTCCATATCGGTCTCCTGAAAGCCTTGAAAAGCGCGAAAAAGCGGACGTGCTCGGTTAGAGAGATTACAACACTCCTACATTTCACCCAGATCGGGGCGCGTAGGAACTGCATTGAATTAATAATCGATTGTCGTTTATCATTATCGATACCTCGTGGAACGGCTCAGTCTTCCTCCCACCGGACGACGAGGTTCGATTTAGGACCCCATATTTTGATCAACACCTCATCTGCTTGGCTGCCGGTGGTTCTTCTCGCGGGCGGGATTTTGCCGCTGCTTGCGGGGCCGCTGTTGGCCCGCTGGGCGGAGCGGTCGGAGGCGACCAAGGGTGCGACCGACGCCTTCGTTGCCGTCTCCATGACCGGCATCGTGGTTTTACACATTTGGCCCCACGCTTTTCTCACCGCCGGGATTTGGACCTTGGTCGGCGGCGTGGCGGGTTTGATGACCCCGTTTTTGTTGCACGGTCCCTTCAGCCATCGGGAGCAGAAGATCTATCCGGCCCTGGTGGCGGTCGCGTTTTTCGGTTTGGCGATCCATGCCACCCTAGACGGTGTGGCGTTGTTTACACCGTTGGTCGATCACTTGCCGTCACCGGCGGTTGAACAGGGTGGGGGAGGGGAGATCGTCTCCCACGAGCATGCGCGGGAGAGTTCGGTTTTGTTGGCGTTGGCGGTGATTTTGCACCGGTTGCCCATGGGGCTGGCGGTCTGGTGGTTGACGGTGCCGATCCTCGGGCGTCGGGTCGCGATTGGAATTCTGGCGGTGATCTCGGGCGCGACGGTCCTCGGATTTCAGCTCGCCGGAAGCGTCTTGGTGGACCTGAGCCTGCCCGCCATCGCGATATTTGAAGCGACGATCGCCGGCATGCTGTTGCATGTGGTGGCCGGACATGAACACGGGCATCACGACGAAGAAGGCCACGATCATCATCATCACCACGGTCATCATCATCACGGTCACGGTCATCACCACCATGGACCGGTCGAAGATCGAGCGCCTTGGGGCTCGGCACTCGGAGCGATTCTCGGGCTGGCTTTGATCGTCGGATTATTCAGCATCCACCCGGTGGATCGCCGCTTCCTCGACGAACTCTCGTTTGGAGCCGCCTTTACGGCGCTTGTGTCGTTCTCGGCCCCTTGGTTGTGGCTGGGTGTCGGCTTGGAGTGGCTGCGGCGGATCGCCGAGCCGGCTTTGACCGGGGGCGGGGATTCCCCCTTGAAAGCCCGATCGATCTTCCCATTCCTGATCGTGAGCGCCGCTCTCCTAGGGTGGCAGTGGGGTTTGTGGATGCTGGTCGGTATCTTCTGGATGGCCGGAGCCGCTCGTTTCGGATCGCCGAAGCCCGACCGTTCGGTGGCGAGAAAAGCCGGCACCGTGCCGACCGTCGACCTGCGCCGAACGTGGGCCGGTTTCGAGCAGTCCCTCCATCATCACGGGGTTTGGATGTGGCTCGGCGCTCTGGTGGTCGCGTTGATGGAGCCCTTGGTGCGAGTCGAAATCGGCGGGCTCGGTTCGGGATTCGCATTTGCGGTATCCGCTTTTTTGGGTTTTGCTTTTTGTCGTAACCCTCTTTTCGGCTCGATGCTCGCCTACTTCTGGCTGCACACCGGCTGGACGACGGAGTTCGTCGCGACCTTTCTGATCTTCGGTACCGCCCGATGGATGTTGGGCGGCTCGTGGATTCTGCCGCGATGCCGGTCTTCGGCGGTAACGGCTGCCTTCGTCGGTGGGGGAGCGCTGGCCTTGGTGTGGGCGGCGGGTTTCTTACCGCCGCAGGGATGGGTCGAATTCCACGGATTAGCTGAGACATCGACCAACCCGTGGTGGACCACGACCTTGCAGGTCCTCGCCCTCGGCGGTCTGGCGACCGCCTTTGCCGTGCGTCTATTTGCCGGCGGCTTCCGTGCCTTCCTACGTCCGATCGTGGATCCCGCCGCAGAAATGACTAGAAATCCTTAGGGTTTCTCCTCCTACAAGAGGTAAGGACCCGCCTTGGGTGAATTGGGATTTCTTTGGGCTTAGGAAGAAGATTGGGTTGAGTTGTCCATTGAAGGAGTGGTTTAGATCACCATAAATAATATAATGGTGATCTAGTTTGGATCAGCCCTCTTTTGTTCAAAGGACTTCCGTGCAAAACCCGACTTTTCCTTCGCTCGATCTCCAGCAGGGCTTTCTTAAGGGTAGCCCGAGCTTTTCTAAAAACACCCGAGAGACCTATCGACGGGTGGTCGGACGCTTCTTGGCCTATGTACACGCCAAGCAGGCCAAAGGAACGCTCGAAGCCGGACAGATCGACCTCAAAACGCTCGAAGAATACGGCCACGAGCTGAGCCGAAGGAATCTATCCGTCGGCAGCCGACGCCTCGAGATCAGCGCTTTACGGTCGTTTCTCAAATGGCTCGCGTCCCAACCCGGATGCGAAGCCGTGCCCGCCGGGTGGCAGCTGCGCTCGGTCTTGCCCTTGCCGCCCGCTCCGCCTAAACCCTTGTCGCCCGCCACCCGGGCCGACCAAAGCGCCGTGCTCTTGGACCTGGAGCAGCGGGTCGAATCCCTCGGCAAACGCAATCGGGCAATTTTCCTGCTCAGCGCCTTGACCGGCCTGCGCGCCTCCGAAATCGGAGCGCTGCGGGGCTCACAGATCCTGCAAACCCTCGGTAGGGGAGGGTGGTGCGCGCGCATCACCGGCCCGCGAAACCGAGTCCGCGACGTTCCCCTGGTCGATAAGGTCCTGAGCGCGTTGGCGGAATATCTCGCGGACACCGGCCGACGCCTCGGCGGTTTCTCCGGATTCGTTTTCCTCGCCGAGGACGCCGCCGCCCAATCCCGCGAGGATCACGGCCTGAGCCGTTGGACGATCACCAAGGTCACCAAAGAAGCGGGCCGTATGGTGGGCCTGGACGGCCTGACCCCGCGGGCCCTGCGCCACGCCTTCGGGGTCGGCTTTTTACAGCAGGGAGGGGACCTGGAGCAGCTAAGGGGCCTACTCGGCCACGAATCCCTGGCCAGCACCCAGCCCTACGTGCGAACCGCCGAATTGGCCGACGCCCGAGAGACCCTCGAACGCCACGTCGAGCACCTGGAACGGCTCGCAACGGACGAGCAACGGTCGGCGGAGCCCGAGCAACGGTCGGCGGAGCCCGAGCAACGGTCGGCGGAGCCCGAAGCATCGGCGGAGGCGAGCGAATAGAGGGTCGGCGGCGGCTGAGAAGATCCTTGGACGCTATCGAATGTCGACGAACTCACCAATCGTCTTCGTCAATCTGCTCGACCGCCACATTGGAAGCCAGGTCGCCGCGCAAACGATCATGCAAACTGCCGTCGGAGTCCTTGCGCAGGGACTTCAAGATCGGCCCGATGCCGCGACGGGGAATAGCCAAGTGGCAGACCGGGTCACCGGGTTTGACCGACGGTAGGGTGGTCAAACCCATCACCACGCCGTCCGTCGGGGCGGTGATCAAGCCGAGCTGCTCGCCGAGCAGGGAGGTGCAGACGGCGATCGGCTGCCCTTCGCTGACGACGTCCCCCGGCGCCACGTGAAATCGCAACAAACCACCGGAATCCGAACGTAACCAAGTCGATCGATCCACCCTGGCTTGATAGGCCGGCAGCACCGGCTCACCTTCGACCATGTCGAGTTCGATCAACACATTGCGGACGCCCCGCAGCCCGACCTCGACGACCGTCCTCTCGACCTTCCAGACCTCACCGGCTTCGAGAATCATGGCCGCGCGCCCGGCCTCACCGGCCGCCAGCCGCCACGAACCTTCGGCGCCTTTGTGGTCGACCACCAGCGGGCAGCCGAATGCACGGGCAATGCGAGCAGCCCCTGGAAGGCTCAAATCGGCCCTGACGTTGGGAAAGTTGGTGCGTCTCACCGCCGCAGTGTGGAAATCGATCAGAAAATCGCTCTTGAGCAACAGCTCATGGAACAGCCGATGGGCAATCCGGCTCGTCATGCTGCCCTCGGAGGCACCGGGGAAGTGGCGATTCAAATCCCGCCGATCGGGCAAATATCGAGTATTGCGCTCATATCCGAGGATGTTGATCACCGGCGCCAACACTAGGGTCCCGGAGATCAGCTGAAATGGAGGCTCGATCATGAGTTCGCGGATAATTCCGGTGCCGTTGAGTTCGTCACCGTGGATTGCGGCCGTAATCAAAACCACCGGACCGGGTTTCTCCCCGCGGATGACCCGCAAGGGAATCGTCACGTCGGCCCCGCTGTAGCTTTGGGTGATCGGCAGAGCCAGATCGACCTGGGCTCCCCGCTCGATCTGCCGTCCCGCGATCTCGATCACCTCTGCGTCTTGACTTCCCTCGCCCGTTTCCGCGACGCTCGCCGGCTTGGGGCCCTTTTTCTTTTTGCTCATCGCCGGCCCTCAGCCGATTTTCCGGACGGGACTTGATTCGTTTTCAGCTTCCGAACCCGCGGCAGCTTGTGCTCGGGCACAAAGTCGCGCATCACCGCCAACTTACCGAAGCAGAGCAGCCGATCACCTTCTTGCAACACACGGTCGGCGCGCGGATTGGTGATCGCCTTACCGTCCCGGTGCAGGGTCAAAATAACGATGTCCTTTTGCCGCAGACCACATTCGCTGATCGTTTGGCCCACCAGTTCGGAACGGACGCCGATCGGAATTTCCGCGACGCCGGACCCCTTGCTGACGGTCAAACGCTGGCGCAAATCGAGATCCGGGAATCGAACTTGCTCTTGCACATAGTCCATGATCGCACCTGCGACGTCGATGCCGGTCGCACCCTCAATGCCTTCGAGGCCGGGGGACGAGTTGATCTCCATAATTTGGGGACCCGTCGCGCCCTCCAACATATCGACGCCGGCAATTCTCAAACCCACGATCTGGGCTGCGCGCACTGCAGTTTCGGCGTATTCCTCGCTCAGCTCGACCGCTTCGGTCTTGCCGCCGCGATGCACGTTCGATCGGAACTCTTGGCCTTGGGCTCGGCGACGCATGGCCGCGACCACCCGATCACCGACCACGAAAGCTCTGACGTCTCGACCTTTCGACTCCGCCACGAATTTCTGGATCAACACATTCTGTTTGGTGCTCTGCAAGGTCTCGACGATCGCTGCCGCGATTTCAATTTTGTCGGCGAGAATGACGCCTACCCCTTGGGTGCCTTCGAGCAATTTGATGATCACCGGCGCGCCACCGACCCGCTCGATGGCGGGCAGAACGTCTTGCCGCCGGCGGACGAACTCGGTCGCCGGAATGCCGAGATCGTAACGGGAAAGGATCTGTAAGCAGCGCAACTTGTCGCGCGAGTTGATGATGCCTTGGGCGGTGTTGGCACAAAACACATCCATTTGCTCGAGCTGACGAACCGCAGCGGTGCCGAAGAAGGTGGCGGAAGCTCCGATTCGCGGAATGGCAGCAGCGTAGTCCGGAAGAGATTTGCCGCGCAGGTGGATATCGGGATAACCCTCTTCCAATGAAATCGCGAGCTTGAGCACATCGACGATATCGACGTCGTGTTTGCGCGCCTTGGCAGCCTCCACCAACCGTTTGGTGCTGTAAAGCTCGGGGCCGCGCGACAAAATGGCAATTCTCATGACCTGAAACCTCTATCTTTCGCTATGTCCGCTGATTCAGCGGTTTTCGTCGCAGCGACCTTCGCAGATTTACGACGCCGTCCGTGTAAGAAACGTCGACCGGAGTCGACTAAGAATGCACCTTCGAGGCTGCGTCGTCCCAAGAGCATGCGGCTGAGCATATTCTCACGATTCACCAAACCTACTTCCGTATCGATCGTGCGTCCCGCAATCGTGATTCGCGCTTCGACGAAAATCCGATCATGGCTGCGGCCGAAGCTCGATTTGACCCGCGCCCGTCGGAGGATGTCCGCCTCGACCATCCGGCGCTTCTCCCGCTCGCCCCGCCGAGCCACGACCTCGAATCGCACCCGATCTCCGGGCAGCTCTTCGACGTGGGACACATCGACGGCACTGGACCGGGCGCCGGTATCGGCCTTGGCGCGCACGAATTCGAAACCCCAATCGGGCAGATGCACATACTCCCGCCAGCCGATCACCGTCAGGTGAGAATCCACGATATTCGAGTCCGCCGACGGCCCGGGGGCCGTGCTCAAGGCTGCGTCCGAGTCCTGCACTTCGATCCCGTCTTCCGCCTCTGTGTCATCGAGATCAGTGTCATCGAGATCAGTGTCATCGAGGTCGGTGTCATCGAAGTCGGAGTCATCGAAGTCGGTCTGGAGTACGTCACGCCCCAGTTCCAAACACAGGCTTTCCGGGTTTCGGGGACAAAGCTCGAATTCCACCTCGTGGGTGGCGCCGTCGAGGGTCATTGGAGAGCGAATCAGCGGTCCTTGCTCATTGGAGCCGGGTTGCACCAGCGGCGCCTCCGCGACCACGAAAATGGGCTCTTCTGGAATCGGGAAGATCTTGAATCTCAGACCCGGGGCCCCCTCGTAGTCGATGTCTTCCCAGGGCTCTACCGCCAGCCGCGAGCGTTCGAGGGCCGCGTCCAGACGCGCTTTGAGACCCGAAATACCAAAGTCGGGCAAATCAACGCGAGTCAGAAGGGTCGAATGCCGAGGAGCAGTCGGGGTTTTCTGCAGAGTCGGCGAGTTCAACGTCCCGCTATCGTCGCCCGACGAGGGGCCTTTATTTGAAACCATTCAAGCTCCTTAGAAGCACTTGCTGAGAATTTTTCGCGCGCTTTGATTTATAGGGTAACACCCATCCTTCGTCACCCGGCAATAGGGCTACTTAGCAATGAACGTGCCCACCGCGTCCGCGAAAGCGCCCCCTATCTCACCAACGGCGGATAGAGGCTCGGCGCACTCCGCACGGCCGGGTTTAAAAAACAGACGGGAAAGCCCAATTCGGAATTGGCTTTCCGAAAAAAAGGTCAAAGCACTGCCGATTCTAGTGTCGACATCCCCGGCTCCTCCAAGGACCCAAGAAAAAAGCCGCTTCACAGGCGGGCTCTGAAATGGGCGATCCTCGGCATCGAATTTGCTACGAGAATGGGCAGTTTAAAGGTGAGCCGACATGGTGTCGGACCCAAGACGATACAAGGAGTCGTCCCATGCCTCAACTGTGGAATGAGTGGAATGAAACGTCCTACGATCTACCGGTTCCGAAACGTCTGGCGCGCCGAACCTGCGCGGTTCGCGGCAACGCTCGCCCGACCTCCTCGGATTCAGAGCGACGCCCCCGAATCGATCGGGCCGGCGATTACCAACGAGGACGTTACCAACTGCATTCTCGCCTGCGCCAATTGGCAACCGACCAAGAGGCCTGGGACGAATTCGACAGCTGATCTGATGCTCTGACCCGAATAGCGACAACAGTGCGTCGGCCGTCCGAGTTATTCGACATTCGGGCTCCCTGGGCCTTTGAAGTCCGACTTCCTAAGGCCCAGCCGGCGCAATTTGTTGTACAACGTCCGCGGATCGATGCCCGCCTGCTCTGCGGTATGGCCCACATGGCCTCGATTCCTTTGTAGCAGGCGGGTGAAATATCGACGCTCGAAATCGATCACCACCGCCTCCCGTCCGAATTCCAAGGGCTGGTCGATCCACAGCTCCACATCGTCCACTGAAGGCTCGCCCGCGCTATCCGGCGGATCCGAGTCGGCCGGCGCCGCCACTTCGAGCGGTAGATCGACCCAATCGACGCGCTGCCCCTCGCACAGCAAAACCGCCCGCTCGATGACATTGATCAGCTCGCGCACATTGCCCGGCCAGTCATAGGCCATCAGGGCCTCCAGGGCGGCCTCGGAAAAACCCTCGATCTCCGGACGGTCGAGCTTGAGGACAAATTCCTTCAAATAGGTGTCGGCCAACAAGGGGATGTCCTCTTGGCGCTCGCGCAACGCCGGCACCACCAAGGTCACCACCGCCAGTCGATAATAGAGATCCCTGCGAAAGCTTCCGCCGTCCATGGCGGCCTTTAGATCCCGGTGGGTAGCGGCCACCACCCGGGTGTCCACGGGCACGGTTTCCTCTCCGCCCAAGCGTTGAATGGTTCGATCTTGTAGCGCTCGCAATAGGCGAACCTGCAAATGGCCGGCCATATCGCCGATTTCGTCGAGGAAGAGAGTGCCGCCGTGGGCCTGCTCAAAATAACCTCGTCGGGCTTTGACCGCCCCGGTAAAGGCCCCCTTCTCGTGACCAAAGAGTTCGCTTTCGAGCAGACCCTCCGGGATCGCCCCGCAGTTGACCGCAATGAAAGGCCCCGAGGCCCGAGGGCTCTCACCGTGAATGGCGCGCGCCAACCACTCCTTACCCGCACCGGTCTCGCCCAGCAAAAGCACCGAGGTATCCGACACCGCCACCCGCCGCGCGATTCTCAAGACGTTTTGGGTGGCACTGCTGCGGCAAACCAAATCCGCTACCTTCGGCTGCGCAGACCGGGACCCGGCATGCGACACCAAGGTCTCTCGACGCCGGTCGACCACTTTTTGCACCGCCCGAGTCAATGGGTCGGCCGCCATGCCCGCAGGCACCACGGCAAAACAGCCTGCGGCCTGAAGATCCAGGGTCCGACGGTCGTCGAGTCCTTCGGCCAACACCACCACCTCCGGCTTCTGCTCCAAGGCGCGCACCCGGCCGATGGCGGAGCCGAAATCCTCGGGCAAATCCCGGTGATTCACAATCACCAAATCGAAGGGTTGTAGGCCGGGCTCCGCCCAAAACGCCGGAGCGACACGGCGCGCGGTCATCACATCCCCGGTGGTCAGGGATGCTTCCAGCAGGTCGATCTCAGAGCCGTCTCCAAGCACCAAAACATGGAACAACATTCAAAGTCTCCAATCCATCCAAAGGTCCGTCCCTGAACTCGTTTGCACCTAGCAGGCTGTGGCTGTAAATCTTCAGCAAGCTTTGCGACCAACTACTGCCTATTAGGCTGGATCAGCTGGATCAATGGCCCCCCGAACAAGGCAACGGCCCCGATAGCCACAATTGCCGAGCATGCGTGCTGCAAGAGTCCCAAATGAGTAGATTCAACAGCTACCGAGACTTGCAAGACAAGGTAGAGCAAGTAGCAGACCACCATAAAGAGACCTTCCCCACGACTAATGGTGAACTGGGTGAGAAAAACCGGCAAACATAGCACCACGGCTCCCACCAGGACCGGTAAGTCCAAGGACCATAAAGTCGGTGCTACTGGAACCCGATCCGAAACGACTCCGACCAGGCCGAGCACCCACAAAATGTTGAAGATATTACTTCCCAACACGTTGCCGACTGCTAGATCCCTTTGACCCTTTAGGGCAGCTGTGATCGATGTCGCCAATTCCGGCAGCGAGGTGCCGGCAGCGATCACCGTTAGGCCGATCACCAACTCGCTGATTCCCAGCAGGCGAGCCGCTACCACCGCACCGTCCACCAACCAACCCGCACCGACGGTCAACATGCCGAGCCCCAGAGCCACCCACAAAATCGATCTGCCGGTCCCGAGCCTTGAAATCTTCGGGCTAGTCAGCTCGGTTTCGGACTCGGCAACTCTTCGGCCCTGTCCGAATTGGAATCCGATATAAGCCACGCCCAATCCCACCAATAACCACGCCTCAGCAGGCCCTAGCCCGCCGTCCCAAACCAGACCCACGAGCAGCAGGGAAATGGCCATCAAGATTGGCACTTCAAGGCGTACCAACTTGAGCGAGACCGCGAGCGGCGCGCAAGCAGCGGACAGCCCGAGGATGAACAAGATATTAAAGATATTGCTCCCGACTACGTTTCCTACGGCCAAGCCGCTACGGTCACCCAGGGCAGCTCCGAGGCTGACCGCAAGCTCGGGAGCACTGGTCCCGAATGCCACTACGGTCAAGCCCACCACCAACGGCGAGATGCCGAAGGCGGCGGCCAGACTGGCAGCCCCGCGCACCAGCAACTCGGCCCCAAATAGAAGCAGGATCAGACCCAATCCAAACCAAAATACAGCCACTGAAGTCTCCTATCTCACCTTCTCTAGCGGATTTATCAAGGCATCCAACCTTAGGTCAGCCGATGTGGCCGAGTCGTCGGCTCAAGGGCTGTCTCCAGGAGGAGGCATCGCCAACGCGGCGGTGAGAGCGGCGTCGCGCTGATAAATGTCGTTGCGAAAACCGACCACACCCTGCGAATCGACGGAAACCGTCCAATATTGCAAGTGGACAGGAATAGGTTCCGGCAACGAAACCGTGGTCGTCTCACCACTGTCGACGACCCGATTCAGCCTCTCGAGGCTCCAATCCTTCGAGGACTGAAGCAACCAGGCGCTCAGCTCGAGGGGTTTCTCGGCGCGAATACAGCCGGAGCTGGCGGCCCGCTCCGGCCGCTGGAAGAGTTCCCGAGACGGGGTGTCGTGCACATACACGTTGAAGGGGTTGGGAAACATAATCTTGACCCGACCCAGGGCATTGAGCGGTCCGGGGTTTTGCCTCAGTCGATAGGGAAAGGCCCGTGGGCCGAGCTTGGACCAATCCACGGTCGACGGATCGATGATCTTTTCGTCCCTGCCCCAGCCTTGGAGCACTTCTATACCCATTCGGCCGAGCATGCCGACGTCTTTGCGGATTTCCGGCAGCTTATCCTTGATCGCCAGGCTGGTCGGAACTTCCCAAAACGGATTGAGCACCAGGTAGCTGATGATGTCACTCATCACCGGAGTTCGACGATAGGACCGACCGACCACGATGCGCATCTCCAAAGCGGCGTCGGGGCCGTCCATGGCTCTGAGCCGAAAGGCTGGAATGTCGACCAACACATATCGGCGTCCCAGCTCCGTAGGCAGCCAGCGCCAACGCTCCAGATTGAGCACTATCTGCTGCACTCTCTCCTGGCGAGACACATTGAGGGCCGCCAGGGTTTTGGAGCCCACCACACCGTCGTCGGCCAAACCGTGGCGGGCCTGGAAAGCCTTCACCGCAGCGCCCAGGCTCGGATCGAAGGATTCGATACTCCGCTTTTCTGGAGAAGCCTGGGATTTGGGCTTGGGCGACTCGGCCCCGACGTCACTGGCCCCGATCTCACTGGCCCCGACGTCACTGGCACCGATCTCACTGGCACCCGCCTCAGGGGAAGGCGGCTGCCAATCCCCCGTCAACCGGAGCCGTTCACGCAAGGCTTCGAGCCGCACATCGCCGGCTTCGATCGGGCCCTCGCCGAGGATCGGCAGCCAATCGTCGAGGCCCCGATAGCGATCGAGAGCCGCCCGCAGTCGTCCATATCCGGGGTCGGCCGGGCGCAAATCCATAAGGGTCTTATACGGCGTTCCCGTGCTCAGAGCATGCTCCAACCGTTCCACCAAATCCACCTCACGACGCACGGCGTGCCACTCCGGATCAAAGGACTCGGGATCGATGCGTCCCGACACCAAGTGGGCGCCGTAAATCAGGAATGCGTCCGTCAGCAATAGATCCAGATCCCCCAACACCTGGGGCAAGAGGAGCGAAGGGGACGAAGGAGCGCCGGGTTTTGCTGATCCGGCGCGCACGGAAGTGAGCAGAGATTCGATCGTTTCAAGATGGTAATCCTGGGGTCGTAACCCCTCTCGCTCGCTCGAGCGCAACGCGTTCACCAGCTTGGCCGCCGCGGCCATGTCGGGTCCTGCGGTCCAAGCGGGGCCAAAGATCCTCGCGCGGTAGAACCGGGGCAGCTCGGTGACGGCGTGAATCGGCTCGCCCGCAACTTTTAGACCGGGATGGATCGCCGCTTCGAGGCGGGTTCGGAGTTCGAGGGCTACCGCCGCCTCCACTCCCGGTTGGGGTTGGGCTCCGGCGGCTGTCGACCATGGCCCCAGCATCAGCAGCCACGGCATCAGCAGCCACGGCACCGGCAGCCACGTCGTCAGCAGTGGGCGAATCGAGATCCAAGGGGGCAGCTGTCTAGGTTTCATTGGGGGGTACCTGGGGTAGTGGGTGACATCTCGAAGACAGGCTCGGAGCGCCTGCTCTCACCCTATCGCGGGATTGGGAATCCTATGATGAAGCATTGGCCCGTTCCAAGGCTCCGGAACTTCAAAGCTTCAAGCGAAGCAGCGCCTGCTATTTTTAACGGCGGATCTCGGTCAAAAACCCTACGAACCCGGTTCCCCACCTCTGTTAAGCTGGCCCCGGCGTCACTGGAGTCAACCACTCCCTAAAGCCCCAAACACCCTCCATCGCGATTCGACCCTCCCGGAGCCTGAGCCGTCTTGAGCCAAGCCACGACACCGCAAATCCCGGAAAATTGGTGGGATCCCTCCGAGCTGCCCTTGGGTTACTCCGGATCCTGGCGTATCGGTCCGTTCGTCATCAAGATTCGTCGACATCCCCACGAGTGGCTGATCTGCTACCGGCATTTGGAGGAACCCATCGACCACAGCTTGGAAGTCGTCGAACCCTCCACCCAAGAGCTGATCGACCCCACGGAAGACGGGCTGTTGCGGGTGGTGACGGAAGATCCTTCGAATACATTCGAGCTGAGCCCCCGGCTCGCCGACCGGCCGATTGTCGCTCGGCCCGAAACCCCCTTTTTGATCATGACCGGCGCGGTGATCACGCTCTACGTCAGCTCGCCTTTGTGGATGGACCTACAGGTCGGAGCTCCGCCACGCCAAGTGCTGGACCTGGCGACCTGGCCGGTGTCGGACACCTGGTTCGGCCCGACGACCACCCAAGGCGAACTTTGTTATGCAATCAAAACCAATGCTCGACTGAATTTAGAAAACCTACCCCTGCTGCCCAATCGAGCGGTCACCCAGATGCGGCTGGAAAACCGAACGCCCGAAAATGTGAAGCTCGAAAGGCTGACCTTGCCGGCGCCCAACCTCGCCCTCTACGTCGACGACAACGGCCACTTTTGGTCCCAATCGGTGACCATTAAGGTCACGGATGGAGGTAACTCCGCGGAAGTCGATCTCGGCAAAGGACCACCGGCCGAGGCCGTCGGCTCACGGATCATCTCCGAACCCAGGGCCCGTGCCCACCGCAACATTTTCTTACGGGCCAGGCACGCCCTGTTCACCTAGGAGCGACCTTCCTTGATCACGGATATTTGGCGCATCATCGCCGGTTTCTTCGACTCCCCGGCCCTGCTCAACACGGTGCGGGGATTGGCGGTTTTCTTGGTCGGCGTCGCCCTGGCGAGGTTCGCACGAGGACTCTTTCGCCGGCTGGTGAGCCCAAAACTGAGTGCCCAACACGCTTTGGTGATCGAAAAGGCCACCTATTATGCGTTGGTCCTATTTTGCGCCTTGATCGCCCTCGACGCGTCGGGTGTCGATCCCAGCGTGCTGCTCGGCGCGGCCGGCATCCTCACTTTGGCTCTGGGTTTTGCTTCTCAAACCACGGTTTCAAATTTGATCAGCGGTTTGTTCCTGGTGGGCGAGCAGACGTTCAAAATTGGAGACGTGATCAAGGCCGGCACCCAAACCGGGGTCGTGACCTCGATCGATCTGTTGTCGGTGAAGCTGCGTACCTTCAACAACCTCTTGGTTCGCCTGCCCAACGAAAGCCTGCTGAAGTCGGAAATCACCAATCTGACCCATCATCCAATACGCCGCCTGGATCTGACGATCGGCGTGGCCTACAAAGAAAATGTCGACCGGGTTCGCGACATTCTGATGGGCGTGGCCGAAAGCAATCTCTACTGCCTCGACGAGCCAAAACCCACTTTTTGGTTCGAAGGATACGGCGATTCAGCCGTTCTGCTGCGCTTCTGTGCCTGGTTTGCCACGCCCAATTATTGGGAAGGCACGAATAAACTGCAGCAACAGATCTTTGAGGCTTTGACCGCCCACGGCGTAGAGATTCCGTTTCCCCACCGGTCACTTTTCGCCGGCAGCACCACCGAGCCTTTTCCAATTCGCGTGATCGACGGTTGAGATCCCGATCCACGGCGGCGAGGCGCCCGAAACCAACCCGGAGCCCACCATGGCCAAATTACCCAAAAAGCGGCTGAGCCGACGCAAGAAACGCAAGCATCGCCCCGGCAGCCGCCCGGGTGAGATCCACGTGGACAGCAAGGCCTTGCCATCGAAAATTTCGGTGATGGCCTACGGTGAGCATGAGCTGGTCGAAAAAGAAAACTGCCAGATCAATGATCTCGAGCCGCTGCTGCGCCAACATCGGGTAACTTGGATCAATGTCTCAGGATTGGGGGACAAAGAGACCCTCGAGGGACTGGCCGAACTCTTCGACATTCACCCCTTGGCCATGGAAGACGTGGTCACCATTCCCCAACGCCCCAAGGTCGAGGGATTCTCCAACCAGCTCTTTTTCATCCTGCACCTCTTAGAGCGCAAAACCACCGTGCGTCTCGAACAAGCGAGCTTCTGTCTCGGCAAACGCTTTGTTCTGACCTTCCAAGAGCGCCCCGGGGATCCGTTCGAACCCGTGCGTGGGCGGTTGAGGAGAGGAGGTGGACGGCTGCGCCAATTCGGCGCGGACTACCTCGCCTACGCTTTGCTCGACGCCGCCATCGACCACTACTTGCCGGTCTTGGAACAATTACGCGATCATCTGGAGGCCCTGGAAACCGACCTGAGGACCCCCCACGGCGAGGCCATCGACAAAATCCAACTGGCCCGAGCCGAGGTGCTGGAAGCTCGACGCGCCGTCGGTCCGGCCCGCGAGGTGGTCCGGGCCTTGATCAACGATGAATCCTCGTCAATCGCCGAAACCACCCGCCTTTTTCTACGCGATTGCAACGACCATGTCTTGGAAGCGATCGACCTTCTCGACAGCTGCCATGAGGTCGCCTCGGGCCTGATGGACATTCATCTCTCGACGGTCAGCCACCAAGCCAATCGCACCATGGAACGGCTGACCGCGATCGCCACCATCTTCATGCCCTTATCTTTCCTGGCCGGCATTTACGGCATGAATTTCGACCCCGGAGTCTCGCGCTGGAATATGCCCGAGCTGTCGTCACCAGTGGGTTATCCCGTGCTGCTCGGCGTCATGTTCGTCCTAGGATCGGCCGGAGCCTATTACTTCTATAAAAAAGGCTGGTTCGACTAACATCTGGCCGAACGGTCGAGCCGAACGGTCGAGCCCGCAAACTTCCGGATGTAGGGGCGCGGCTTGCCCCAGGCTTGCCCCCGCCCGGGCGAAGCGAAGCCGAGCCGCTTCCCCAACAGACCCTCACCCCTCGGCCGCGTCGAAGAGCCCGCGATGGTATTGATCGAAGAGCTCGCCGGCTTCTTTCTCGCTGATTTCCACCCCGACGATCTTCAACAGGCTGATCAGGCTGACTTCGGGTGCGACTTCCTCGAAGAGCAGGCGGAAGGTGTTGTCGAGGCGACGGACCGTGGTGTGGAGGAAGGCCAGCATGACGAAAAGGTCGGCCCGGCGGGACCAGGAGACGTGCTCGAAGGCTTCGGCGCTCAGCTCGCGGTAGGAGGGAATCCGGCCGCTCTTCAGGTATTCGGCCATGGCCAGGAGCTCGCTGCCCAGGTCGCCGGAGGAGGCCAGGTCGGTGAGGTGCTCGAGCAGGCGGTCGTCGAGACGGCGCACGAAGAGGGCGAAGCGGGCGAAGGTGATCTTCTTTTCGTCCTTGGTTTGGAAGTGGGCCAGCTCTTGGTGCTCACCGAGCAGGATGTCGTTGAGCTCTTTTAAGATCGCGTCCCAGATCTTCACCGCCGCGTCTTGCCCCTCGCTCTTGTAGCGCTCGAGCATGATCATGACGTGGGAGAGCAGCAGGTCGAGAATGGGCATGAAGTAACTGTGGCCCACGGCCTTGGTGATCTTCTTGGCGCGCTTTTTCACTTTTTTATCCCTGGACTTCTTGCTCTGCAGCTTGACATGCCCCAGCAGGGTGCCTTTTTTGAAAATGCCTTTGTTGATCGCCATCACGCCGAAGAGGTGGCCGAGGATCTGCCCGAAGCGCTCGGCGTCTTTGGGCTTGTAGGCTTTCAGCGGATTCGAGCGGATCGGCCGGGTGAGCACGTCGATCGCGGTTTCCAAGGCCTTTTTGCCGTCGGACACGAAGTCCGCATGGCGCAAGACGTCTACGCCGCCGATTAGGCCCACCAGCCCGACGGTGGCGGGGTGTTTGACTTTCTTCTTCCGCAGGGCGCGGATCCGCTCCCGCTCCTCGGCGAGCACGGTTTCGTCGAGCTTTTCGAGGGTTTGCAGGTAGAGGTTGCTCGACGTGAGACCGATCCCCGATTCGGGGCCCAAGCTCGCCACCCTCGACGACGGAGCGCCCACGCCCGAGGCCGCCTTCTCGGCTTTTTGGATCGCCTTGCCGTAGGTCTCGCACAGGGCCTGATGACGCTCTTTGCGCCTTGCTTCCCACTCGGTTTCCGTGGGCATAGCAAGGCCGCCGATCTCGGAGAGGGCGGAGAGGGGCTCGTCGACGAATTCGTATTCCAGGAAGTAGAGGGACGAGAAAAGCATGCTGAAACCGTTGCCCAGCTCCTGGATCGCCTTGGAGAAATTCAGCTGGAGGGCCGCCGCCACCTTGTCGGTCACGAGCGCCGCCAAGCGATCGATCTTGCCGAGCAGCTTGCGCACCGCGGCCTCGACCCGCACCACCAGCCGGCCCCACTCGTAGTAGCGCACCACCGAGAGGGCGCGGGATTTATAGCCCTGCAAGAGGCTGTCGATGGTGTCGGTGGAATAGCCTTTGACGAAGCCGTAGATCAGCCGATAGATCTTGTTGGCCGTGGTGTTCGCTTTGCTCTCGGGGAAGAGCGACATCACGCCTTCCACCAAGTAGGTGATGATGGTGGTGCGGAATCGCTCGTAGACGTGTTTCTTGAAAAACCGCTTGGTCGCCTCGTTCCAGAGGTAGTCTTTGACGTAATGCTTGCCGGCGGCGACCAAGCCCTGGACGCCGATCAAGGGCAGGGCCATGGCCGCGAGCCCGCCGTAGACCACCGCCTGCATGATCGGGATCATGCCCCGGGTGTTCTGGTAGACCCGGCTGCTGATCCCCTGGATTTTCAGGTTGTGTTCGACGTAGGACAGCGGATAAAGCACCACGGTTTTGTCGCGCTGGTTACGAAACATGACCCCGTGCCCGTAGGTGCCCACAAAGCGCAGGTGCTCTGCCAGGAGCGGTGCTCCCTGGGCCAGCACCAGCAGGTTCTCGCGTCGATCGAGACGCCGTATCGCCCGCTGAATGCGCTTCTTGAACGGTCCCTCGGCTTTCTCTGCGGCCCGGCGCATGGGCTTCAAATAGGCTTGCTCGCGCACCAGGCCCGGCACGGCCCGGTTGAAGCGGATCTCGCCCATGGGCTCGGGGAAATAGAGCTTGAGCATTTCGGCGAACCAATCCCAATCGTCGAAGGTCTTGTAGTCGCCCTCGTCGGGATCGGACGGTTTTTGACCCCACCGGCTCTTGACCAGGGCGCGCGGATCGACGATCTGCTCGTATTGGTTGAGGCCGAAGTCGGGATCGAAGCGGATGCTCGCCTTGCGATCGACCTCCGACGGCCGCACGGGATCGTCGGCGCCGCCGTCCTCGACATAGAAGAAGACCGCGCGGGGACGGGTGCCGGTTTTTTCCGACAGCTTTTCGATGCGAAGGGCGATCTGCGACAGGTTGGAGGCCGAGTCGCCGAAGCCGGGGCTGTGGAGCACGGGCACCGCGCCGATCTCCTCGGTCTCTCCGTCGGCCGCCAGGCGGAACACGGCCAGGTCGTTACCGAGCAAGATCGCCAAGTGGTAGCGCCGCCGGCGCAGCACCGGCTCCCACAGGTTCTGGCGCAGATACTCGTCGCTCAGGTTGTCGACCGAGAAGACCCGTGCGCTTTCGTCCGTGGGGGTCTCCTGTGACCATTTCGGATAGTAGACATAGCCGTCGTAACCCTCTTGCCATTTCGCGTAGGTGGCGCGCAGGGCGGCTTTACGGTGGAAGCGCTCCACGTGGCCGCCGGAAATCGAGTAGGGCACCTTGACCGACGGCAGGCTGGTTCTGAAGTTGCTCCGGCGCAGCCCCGGCGAGAGGCCGGCCACGTCGCGAGCGTAGTCGAAGCCCGAGCCGACCATGGAATCGTAGTCGTCCCACGCCAGGTCCGCCCGCTGGATCAGGATGTGCAGCGAACGCACGGTGAGGTGCTGATCCACGTCCGCGCTGAAGGCTTGCCCGGCGCCGAATTTGAACGGGTAGACGTTGGGCACGGTCCGGATCGGCCGCTGGTCGTAACTCAGGAGAAAGTTGCCTTTGAGGCCCAAGGTTTTGAACCGCTCGGCCTGCTCCGCGTCGCGGCCCGGCGGATAGACGTAGGAGGGCACCGCCTGGTAAACGCCCAAGTGGATGTCGAACATCTCGGGATCGAAATTAATGTCGAGATTCCGACGCAGGCTCAAGGGCGAGTTGAAGAAATGACGGATCACCCACAGCAGGCGTTGACGTTTGCTTTCCAGGTCGGTGGCTTTTGGAGTCATGGCTATTCCCTCGGAGGGCGATGGTGGGGTATGCGTCGGGATGTCGAGTGGTCGATCGAGGCCGAAACCGACCCCGGAGCGGGCCCCGAGGTCGGTCGGCGGAGTCGGTCGGCGGTCAGGCGGATCAGGCCTCAGGCAGGTCCGAATCCTGCTGCAGGTAGACCAACGAGGTCGGCACCTTGGTGGACCAAGGCTCGCCCACCAGCACCTGGCCCAGGCGATAGCCGAGACCCGAAGCGTCGGCTCCGTCGTAGGGCTCGCTCAGCACGATCTCCTGCTCGGAGATCACCTCGCGGATGCGCCAGGCCGTCTCACCGATCCACAGCTCGCGCTGCACGTCGCGCTCGGCGCTGAAGTCCGTGCCCTGCCCGATGACCGTGGCGCTGCCCTCGGTGAGGGAAACGGTGCCCACGCCGTCGGTGCCCTCGATGCCCCGCGCCACGCGTAGCTCTTCGAGGATCGACACGTAAAGGTCGTCGTCCACGTGGGGCGGATCGCCGCCCTCCCAGATCACGCCGTCGGACTCGAGGAAGTGCAACAGCGCCTCCTCGTAACCCGGCCGCACGGGCACCTGGACCCGGCCGGAGCCGGCGCGCAGGAACTTGGCGAAGAGCGGATCCGTGTCGTCGAGGTGGATCGCATCGACCCAGTGCTGCTTGCGACCCCAGAAGTAGGGGTAGAAGAGATAGGTCATGTGGTTCCACTCCAAGGCCTGCTCCATGAACTGCACGTAGCTGCCCTCGACCTCGGCTTCGCTCAGGCTCATTTGCGGATAGCCGAAGGGCGCGCTTTCCGGCCCCATGGCGTTGAAGGCGTCGAACGCCTGGCCGGTGAGCTGCATCAGCGCCAGCTTCCTGAGCTCGACCTGCTCAATGTGGCGGTTCTGCTCGGGATTGCGACCCTGGATCGCCACGCCCAGCTCCACCTCGCGGGAGCGCATTTGGGCGTCGTACTCGCTCTTCATCTCCTGATAGGCGGTCATGATCGACTGGTAGGTGGCGATCTGCCATTCCTTATGGAGTTCGGGCGAGCGCGAGCATTCGATTTGCAGGTTGACGGCGAAGCTGCGGGTTTTGCCGCTGTGGACGGAGATCGGAATGATGCCGTCTTCCTGGTTCATGTGGGCCATGCGCCGACCGGTGAGGTCGAAGCGAGTGCGTCCGGCAAAAACCGTGGCCTGCAGGCCGTCGACGTCCGGATTGTAGTAGTAGGTGCCGTTGATCCAGCCATAGCGGGCCTGGTAGCCCTTGGGCACTTCGAGCTCGAAGCTCGAGTCGGCGTAAAGGTTGTAGTTCTCGTAACCCTGGAAGGCCTGGCTGAAGGCCTTGCCGATTTTACGATAGCGGGGCGGCGGGGGCTCCACGTCTTCCACGTTGTATTTGCCCACCCAGTAGAGGTAGTCGGTGGCGCGCACGTCGCTCGGGGTGAGGGGCTTCCACTCGCCGGTGACCGTATTGCGAAAGCCCGGGGGCTCCGGCGCCACCAGATCGAGGCCTTGGTCCGGACCCACGGTGAGGGCGTGGCGATAGAAGGCCGCAGGCTCGGGCACCACGAATTCCAGCATGGCGCGCAGGCCGTAATTCACCACCTGCACCTCATAGCGCTTGTCGACCCAGCGGTAGACGCCGGTCACGTGGCCGGTGCCCGAAGTGTTGTCGAAGCCGTGGTTGCTGATCTCCTCGATCTCGTCCACGGTTTTGCGGGTGCGCTGCTCCACCACCCGTTCACGGATGCGGTTCACAGCGCGCTCGGTCATTTCCCGGGAATAGGACGTGGCCGCCTGGCGGGAGCTCTCTTTGGAGGTGTCCCGCGACCAACGGAAGTCCGCGGTGCCGCTGAAGAACGGACCGTAGGATCCGGTCACCGAGATGCCGGCCTCCGTCCGGGAATCTTCCTGGATGGTGGACGAGGTTTCTTTTTGCAGCTCGAAGCGCTCGCTGGACTGCAAGTCCCGCTCGGTCTCGCGCACGCTTTCCGACTCCAGGAAGAAGGTGTCCTCGGTGCGGCGAGTCCGCCGGTGGCTGCGATCCTTCGACTCGCCCTGGAGCACGTTCTCGATGTGGGCAACCTCGCCCAGCTCGTAGCCTTTCAGCTTCTCGCGCACCATCATCAGGTCGGCCACGCCCACCAGGTGGACCCGCCCGCTGCCCGTGGGCACGCCGTCACCGTCCCCAGACTCCAGCTTGCCGAAGGTGGGGCTCTCGCCACCGGGGTGCGGCCCGGGCCAGTAGGCGCCGTCGCGATATTGCGGCGCCTGCACCTTAGTCATGCGTCCGCCCGACATGTTGAGCAGCTTGGCCGTCTCGCTCGAATAGAGGCGGGCCGTGAGCTTGGCGATGCGCGCCTCCAGGCGTTCGATGGCGTCGGCCACGGTGAGGAAATCAAGCGGTACCTTGAGATCCTCGAGGGCGGTCTGGGTCTTCTCGGAAAGTCCCGCCACCCGCTCCTCGGTCAGCAGGATTTGCTCCTGGGTGCCGTCGAAGGAAACGGCATACATCTCCTCGCCGTCCACCTCGGTCAAGGTGGTCAGCGTGCCGTCCTCCGAGGCGCGAGCGCTCTCGTCGAGCTCGGCGGCCCGGCCCTCGGCGGCCTGGCGCAGAATCACGGGCGCCTGCCCCCACTCCTCCTTGCGGGAGGCCAACTCTTCTTCCAGGGCCTCCTCCAACTCGTCGATCGCGTGCTCGTAGCAGTCCACGGTTTCGAGGATGGACTCCGCCTCCGCCTTGGCCTCCTGGTAGCGGGTGTCCCGCTCCTGGCGCTCCTTCTGCTCCCGCTCCTCTTCGAGACGATCGAAGGGCGGCAGGGGGAAAACCGGCGGTGGCAGGATCACGGTCTTGACCATGCCCCGGCGAACCGAGCCGGAATTCTCCAGGCTGGGATCCTGCTCGGCCATGCGCTCGATCAAGTCGGCGAGACGCACGTAGCGCAGCAGCTCGCGGCGTACGGGAGCCAGGGAGCGATTCCGGACTATGCTCACTGCCATCACGAAATCCGCCAGGTTCGAGCGGTCCGAGTGGTAGACGTCGCCGCCGACCACCGCGGCGATGTCGTCACCGAAAAGACCCTGGATCGCCTGCTTGAAATCGGCGAAATCCACGTCCGTGCCCTGGCGATCGAGCCAGTCCGCCAGCTCGCGGAAAGGCAGCTCGGTTTTGTCGTCGGAGTTGAAGCGCTCGTGGAGGCGAACAACAGCGTCGGCCGCCGCCTCCAAAGCCCGACGCGGATCGTCCTCGGAAAGCAGCTCCACCAGCTGCAAATACAGCGCGGTGTCCCCGGTGATCTCGTTCAGCAACGGAATGGTGTTGTTGTCCACGTGATCCGGATTCGGTAGCTCGGGCCCACGGACGTTGGCAAAGCGAAAGACTTCTGTTTGCATAGCTATCCCCTTTCGATCTCCGCCCGCCATCGAGCGGATCGACGGATGTCTCCACCTGGATGTTTCGAAGGTGTATCTATTGGAACGGCGGCTTCGGCCCGCTGCCGAATCCCGACTTATCAACTAGTTCGAAAACGGTCCGGAAAATCCGCCGGCTTTATCGAAAAAAATCGGCTCGACCCACTTCGAGATGCCTTGGACGCTCTTCGGCTGCCTCCCGCGGCCCCGACGTAGAACCCAACGGCAAGATGGAGATCCTGCGCGCCTCTCACACGCTGCGGGTGCCGGACGACGTCGTGCCCGGCACCGAAGCCCAGCTCTGGCTGAACGCCTCCACCGGACAGACAAGCCCGTGGGCAGTGGACGAGTGGACATCCCAATGCAGCTCAATCGGCTGGCTGTCATCTCTAAGGCCCTTAGTCAGGGCGGAAGGCGAGTAGACGCAAAGCGTTGAAAACCACGACGAGTGTAGATCCCTCGTGCAGCAAGACGGCGGGACCGATACCGAGACCGAAGATCGTCGCCGGAATCAGGACCGCGACAACCCCCAAGCTGAACCACAGGTTCTGCCGAATGATCGAGCTCGCCCTGCGACTCAGCCCCACAGCGAACGGCAGATTCGCCAAGTTGTCCGCCATCAACGCGACATCAGCGGTTTCCAAAGCGACGTCGGATCCGGCAGCGCCCATCGCGATGCCGACGGTGGCGCTGGCCATCGCCGGCGCATCATTGACACCGTCGCCGACCATTGCGACTTTGCCTTGCGCGCGCAAGCTCTTGACCGTTGCTACTTTGTCATCAGGCATCAGGTCGCCGCGTGCCTCATCGAGGCCGACCTCGCGCGCTACCGAATCGGCGACCTTCTGGTTGTCGCCAGATAGCATGATCATTCGTCGAATGCCTAAGTCGCGAAGCGCGCGGATGACGGCCGATGCGGCTTCGCGCGGTGTGTCCATCAGCCCGAGGGTCCCGAGGTAGCGCTCGCCGTGCCGGACGATCATGGTCGTGCGACCATTCTCTTCCAGCTCTTCGACGCGAGTACGTAGCCAGTCAGGAAGCGGTGGGCCATCCATCTCGGCGAAGAGATCGTCTTTGCCGACGTAAACCGTCTCGCCATCGACCAGGGCCTGGACGCCACGCCCAGTAATACTGCGCAGGTCCGACGCCTTGGCGGCTGGCACGTCACCAAGGCGTGGGCGCCCATCGCGCACGACAGCAGCGGCGAGAGGATGATCACTCAACATTTCGACCCCAACTGCTACACGCAAGAGCTCTTCCTCCTCGATGTCTTGCGCCGCGACGAGATCGACCAGCCTCGGCTTGCCTTCGGTCAACGTGCCCGTCTTGTCGAATGCGATCGCTTCCAGCCTACCGAGATCTTCGAGTGGTCCACCGCCCTTCATTAGCACACCGCCACGTGCGGCCCGTGCGACGCCGCTGAGCACTGCACTCGGGGTAGCGATGGCGAGTGCGCAAGGGCTCGCGGCCACCAGCACTGCCATGACGCGATAGAAGGTTGAGCTGAAAGGTTCGTCGATGACGAAACCCGCGAACAAGAGCAAGACCCCGAGAATCAAGACCGCCGGAACAAAGATGCGCTCGAAACGATCGGTTAAGCGCTGTGTCGGAGATTGGTTCGTCTCGGCCTCATTTACCATCTTGATCACGCGCGCCAGGGTCGAATCCGAAGACGTATGCGTGACCTGGATCTCCAACGCGCCGCCACCATTGATGGTACCGGCGAAGACCCGGCTCGCGGCAAAGACTGAGGCGGGCTTCTTGGCGGCCTCCTCTGCATTCTCGATCGGCACTTTGGCTACCGGCACGCTTTCGCCCGTGATCGGCGCTTGGTTGACGCTGCTTTCTCCTTTGGCAACGAACCCATCGGCGGGCAGGCGCTCATTCGGCTTGACCAACACTGTATCGCCAACGCGCAAGGCGTCGATGGCCACTTGCGCGATCTTGCCGTCACGCCGCACCGTGGCGGTCTTTGGTGCCAACGCGCCGAGCGCTTCGATCGCTCGCTTGGCGCGACCCATGGCGTAGCCTTCCAGCGCGTGACCGAAACTGAAGAGGAATAGGAGCAGCGCACCTTCGACCCATTCGCCGAGCGCCGCCGCTCCTGCTGCCGCGACCAGCATCAGGAAATCGATCTCGAACCGGGCTAATCTGGCGCTGTCGATGGTCTCGCGAACGGCAAAAAAGCCGCCAAAAAAGTAAGCAGCGATCAGAGCCAGCGGAGGGGCCCACTCCGGCACGGTCACGAGCTTTGGCAAAAGCCAACCCACTAAGAGCAGCACCCCGCAAAGGGCGACGAAAATCAGCTCTGTTCGTGCACCAAAGATTCCGCCGTGGCTGTGAGCATGATCATGGCTTTCGTGCGCCTCACTGGCAACTCCAGGCTTCTTGCCATGCGGAGATACCCCCATCTCTAAAAGTCCACTGCGGATCTCATCCTCGTCGATCCGTGATCGGTCGAATTCGATTCGCAGCGGACCGCCGGCGTTGGCCTCCGCTTCCATGATTCCCGGCAGGCGGCGTAGCCGGCGGCCGACCGTCCGCGCACGACGTTGGTTGGGGATGCCGTCGACCTGCCAGACAACGTGGCCGAAATCATCGGTGATCTGGGCGCCAATCCCCTCGGCAATCTGTCGAATCCGACTCAATGGGAGAACGCCGGGATCATAGTGGATACAAAGTTGCGGACTGGTGTCCGGCGCTGACCTACGAACGTGTACGCGCTCGACGCCATCCCGAGATTCCAGGCTTCCGATCAAACGTTCGACGCAAGCGTCATGCGTGTCGGGTACTTCGGGTAGCAGAAGGGGGAGATCGAGCTGGATCGTTTCAGACATGCCTATCGTACCTTTCTCTCATCAAACGAGGATCCCGAAGCGGCAATCGCCGCTCCGGGCTCTCATGTTCGGTCTCGTCTCATCCACCAACGGGTTTACAGCTCGACCTCGATTCGTTTTTCGGCGAACCAGCCGTAAATCGCAGGCAGCACGAGCAGGGTTAGAAGGGTCGAGGTCACCAGACCGCCGATGACCACGGTGGCCAACGGCCGCTGGACCTCGGCACCGGCGCTGGTGGCGAGCGCCATCGGAATAAAGCCGAAGGATGCCACCATCGCGGTCATGAGCACGGGCCGAAGCCGGGTCAGGGCACCCTCGCGGGCCGCCTCGTCCGCGCCGAGCCCTTGTTGGCGCTTCTCAACGATGTAGGAAACGAGCACCACACCGTTCAATACCGCGATGCCGAAAAGGGCGATAAAGCCCACACCGGCCGAGATCGAGAACGGATAGCCGCGCAGTAGAAGCGCCACCAGCCCGCCGGTGATCGCCAAGGGCACGTTGAAAAAGATCAGCGTCGCCAGACGTGCCGAGCCGAAAGTCGAGTACAGCAGCACGAAGATCAAGAGCAGCGCCATGGGGACGAGCAACACGAGCCGGGCCGAAGCCTCTTCGAGGTTTTCGAACTGGCCGCCCCATTCCACCGTCCAACCGGGTGGTATCTCGACCTCGCGGTCCACGGCTTCTTGCGCGTCGGCCACGAACGAAGCGAGGTCCCGCCCTCGCACATTGGCTTCGACGTTGATCCGCCGACTGATGCGGTCGCGGCTGATCTGCGCCGGGCCGTCTTCGACCCGAATCTCGGCAAGCTGTGCCAGGGGAATCAGGCGGGGCGCCGCTCCGTCTTCTGCGGGTGCCGAGACCCGCAGTTCACCCAGGCGGTCGAGATCGGTCAAGACATCGCCGCCGAAGCGGGCCTGCAGCGTGAACCGCTTCTGCCCTTCCAGGACCACGCCGAGTTCCTTGCCGCCGACGGTTTCGATCACGTCGAGCACGTCTTCGGCGTTGATGCCGTAGCGCGCGATGGCCTTCCGGTCGATGCGGACGCGCAGCATCGGTAGACCGACCGTTTGCTCCGCCTTGACATCGGCCGCGCCGGGTATCTCCTGGAGCACCAGCGCGACCTCGTCTGCCTTCTCCTTCAGCACCGCCAGGTCGTCACCGTAGATGTGGACGGCGATGTCCGAGCGCACCCCCGAGATCAGCTCCGAGACCCGCAGCTCGATCGGCTGGGAGTAGCTGAAGATGGCACCGGTCACATTCGCCTGCATGGCTTTGTCGATCGCTGCGATCAGCTCTTCCTTGGTGTCGAAACGCCAGGTATCTCGCGGTGCCAGCATCAAGTAGGTATCGCTGATCTCGACCCCCATCGGGTCGGTGGCGATCTCTGCTCGACCGGTCCGCGAGATCACGGTGTCGACTTCGGGAAACTGCTCCTTCAAGACCTGCTCGGCGACTGTCGAGATTTCGTTCGATTGCTCGAGCGAGATTGAGGGCAGGCGCCAGATCTGCATGGCGATCGCCCCCTCGTCCAGGCGTGGGATGAACTCGGCACCGAGAAACGGCACGATGCCGAGGCTGGCGAGGAATAAGGCGACGGCGACGCCGACGGTGATCCCTTTGTGCCGCATCGAGCGGCCCAAGACCGGAACGTAGAGCTTCTTGGCGAGGCGGAAGAGAAAGGGCTCTTTCTCCGAGACCCGCTTCAAAAAGAGGCTCGCTAGGACCGGCATCAAGGTCAACGCACAGACCAGCGACGCCGCCAAGGCGAAGACCACGGTCATGGCCATCGGCCGGAACATCTTGCCTTCGATCCCCTGCAGCCCCAGAATCGGTAGGTAGACGATCATGATGATACCGACCGCGAAGACCACCGGCCGGGCCACCTGATGGGCGGCCTGCCGGACCTTCTCGAGGTGGGACACCTGATCGTCCTTGCGTCGCTCGTGGAGCACCCGGACGATGTTCTCGATCATCACCACCGAGCCATCGACGATCAGACCGAAGTCGATGGCGCCGAGGCTCATCAGGTTGCCGGAGATGCCCGCCTGGCGCATGGCGATGAAGGCCGCGAGCATCGACAGCGGAATGGCCGACGAGACGATCAGCCCGCCGCGCAGGTTGCCGAGCAGCAGCAGGAGCACCACGACCACCAGAAGCCCGCCTTCGGTGAGGTTCCTAGCCACCGTCCGGATCGTGCGACGGACTAGGTCCGTGCGATCATAGAAAGTGTCGATGGTGACGCCGGCCGGCAAGGTTTTCTCGATCTGGGCGATCTTCTCCTTCACTTCATCGACCACGACACGAGAATTCTCGCCGATCAGCATCATGACGATGCCGACCACCGCCTCGCCGCGGCCATCGCGGGTCACCGCGCCTTGGCGGATCATCGGCGCCAGCTCGGCCCGGCCGACATCGCGCACGTACACGGGGGTGCCGCTCTCATCGTGGGTGAGAACGATCAATTCGAGATCCTCCAAGGTCTCGACCAACCCTTCGCCGCGGATCAGATATTGCTCGCCGCCACGGGCGATGTAGCCGCCGCCAACGTTGCGGTTGTTGGCCTCGACGGCGGCGAATACGTCGCCCACCGCGAGGCCGTAGGACACCAGCCGATCCGGATCGAGCGTGACCTGGTAGGTCTTCAGCCGGCCACCGAACGAGTTGACCTCGACGATGCCGGGCACGGAACGTAATTGGTAGTTGACGAACCAGTCGAGGGTCGTACGCAGCTCCATCGGCGTGTAGCAGAGGTCGGTGTCTGGCGCTCCGGCGGCGCACATGGGTTCGCCCCGCACCTCGAATTGGTAGATCTCTCCGAGGCCGGTGGAGATCGGCCCCATCTCAGGCTCACCGTAGCCCTCGGGGATCTGCTCCCGGGCTGCGGTCAGCCGCGCCCCGACCAGTTGGCGGGCCCAATAGATGTCGGTCCCTTCCTCGAAGACCACCGTCACGACCGACAGGCCGAACTTCGAGGTAGAGCGGATCTCTTCGATCTTAGGGAGGCCGCTCATGGCGGTTTCAACCGGAAAGGAAATGAAACGTTCCACCTCTTCCGGCGCCAGCCCGGGGCTGTTGGTGAGCACCTGGACCTGCACGTTGGTCACATCCGGCACCGCGTCGATGGGCAGCTTGAGCAGCGCGTTGACGCCCAAGGCCATCACCAAGAGCCACAGCACGAGCACCAGGAAACGGTTGTCGAGGGAGAAGTCGATGAGTTTATTGATCATGGTCTCGACTCCTCAGTGGTCATGGCCGCCGCCCAAGGATTCCTTGGAGGCGGCGGATTTGAGGAGGAATGCACCTTCGACCACCACCGACTCGCCCAGCGCGAGCCCGTCCACCACAGCAACGAAACCGCCCGACCTCTGCCCGATCCGGACGTCACGTCGCTCGAAGCGGCGTTCACCGGCGGGGACGAAGACCAGGAACTCTTCGCCATCGCGCACCACGGCGCTTTCGGGAACCACCAGGCTCGGGCTTTGGGCAACCCCAGCTACACGCCCGTGGGGATCGAGCAACTCGACCTCAACGAACATGCCGGGGCGGAGCATGCCGTCGGGATTGTCCACGTCGAGCCGCGCGCGCACGGTGCGCGTATCGCTGTCGACCTGTGCGCTCAGGTATGAAACCGTGCCCGTGAAAACCTCACCAGGGAAAGCATCGACCCGCGCACGGGCCTCGTCTTCGAGGTGTACGCCGCCGAGATCTCGCTGGTAGACGTCGATCCAAATCCACACCCGACTAAGGTCAGCGAGCGTGAAGAGGTTGCGCTCCGGCGTCACCAGCTCGCCGAGGGTGACATGCCGCTCGACGACCGTCCCGGCGAAGGGTGCTCGGAGGGGATAGATTGCGGCTTTTCGGTCCTCATACGTCAGTGCATCGATTTGCGCTTGGCTCAGGCCGTAGAGGTGCAGGGTCTCTTCCGCGGTCTGAAGCGCCGCGGAAGCCTCCCGAAGGCTCGCTTCCGCTTCGATCACCTCTTGTTCGGAGGCGATGCGATCCGCGAGCAGGCTCTGGCCTCGGTCGAAGCTCTTGCGCGCCAGCTCTTCCCTCGCCTTGGCTTGAAGGAACGCGGCCTTCGTTTTTCCCAGTTCGATAGAGTCGACCTCGGCCAACGCTTGCCCGGCGCTAACCTGCTGGCCGAGCACCGCGTGAACGCGATCCACCCGTCCCGATATCCGCGGGCTGACGTGGGCCAAGCGATTCTGGTCGAAGTCGACCTGGCCGGTGGTCGAAAGCTGTGCCGCGAGGGTCCGTTGCTCGACCGGCGCAGTTTGGATTGCGGCCCTCGAAGCAGCCTCCGGCGTCAGCTCAACGGTACCCTCTTCATGATCATCATGTTCGTCGGCATCGGTATGGCCTTCGTGGCTATCTTCGCCGCGCTCTCGATCCTCCAGGGATGCACGTGCTGGATCGGTATCGCCGCTCCCACTGCCGGGCTCGCTCTTGGAGCAACCGCCTAGAAGGCCGATGAGGACGAGGGTCAGAACGATGAGACTGCAATGTGTCAGGCGGTTCATGACGCCTCCTTCGCGGGTTGGGTTTGAGGCAGAGAGAGACGGCCGACGGCCAGGTCGAGCTGGATCCGTGCGAGCCAGGCGTCGGCCAGCGCTTCGATGTACTCTCGGCGGCTGGCGACAAACTCTCGGCGGAGGGTCACAACTTCCGTCGCGCCGATGCGACCGGCCTCGAAGGAGCGCTGGAGAAGCACGACGTTCTCGTCCAGCGTCCCGAGCACCTGATCGCGTAGGCGCTCTGCTGCCGCGCGGGCGGCCTTCAGGCTATTGAAGGCCGCGACCACTTCTTGCTCGATGGCCAGGCGAAGCGCGGCCTGCTCGTGGCGCAAGCGCTCGCGCGTTGCTCGGCTTTCGGCGATCTGGCCTTGATTGCGGTTGAACAGAGGGACCGAGAGGCTGATCGTGGCGCCAAAGATGTCGTCTGTAGCCTCCTCCCGTTGAAAGAAGCTTCCGACGACAAGGTTCGGCTTGCCCTCGGCCTTGGCGAGGCGAATGGCCGCCTCGGCGGCCTGTTCCCGCTGACCGGCAGCGAGGAGATCACCGCGACGCTCGAAAGCCAAAGTCAGCAAGCCTTGCAGGGAAAGGGGCTCCGCTTCAGGCACCAGCAGATCACCGACCGGCTCGGGGGGAGCTTGTGGGGTCGCCCCTGCGACCTCGGCCAAACGGCTCCGTGCGGACGCGTAATCTGCCTGAGCCTTACGGAGGGATCTCTCGGCCCGCCCGGCGCTCGCCTGGGCAAGATTGGCTTCGATCTGGGTCGCCGCACCCCGTTCCAGTCGACGCCTTGAAAACGCTAGAACCTCTCGTGCCAGGTCGGCATCGACCGTTGCCACGCCCAACAGCTCACGCGCCAACACGGCCTCAGCAAAGGCCGACTCCACTTGGTAGGCCAGCAGCCGCCGTTGATGCACCAAGACCGCCTCCGCGGCCGCAAGCTCCTGATCGGCGACCGCAATACGTTGACGTCGCTGGCCGGCGAGCTCGATCTCCTGGGAGACGGCCAGGCCGCGGTCGGTCGTCGAGCCGCCAGGGCTACCGCGATCGGCCAGCTCTAGCGAAATCTCGGGGTTGTAGGGATAAGTCTTGGCGCCAATCAGGTGGCTGGCGACTTCCTGCCGCTCTGCCTGCCTGCCGCGCAGGACTGGACTGTTCTCAATGGCAGTCTCAAGCGCTTTGGACAGTGTCCATTGGGAATCGGTCTGCGCCGGTGCTCCGAGGGGCATCAACAAGCCGCCCACAAGGACCCCGACGCGCAGGGGTATACACCGGTAGAACCGGCTATTTTCGTATCGGAACATCACAAATCCTCATCGTAGTCATGACAGCGTTCCCGAGACGATCGGTGAATCGCTCGGGTCAAATCCGTGGTCTGCTGAGCGGGCCGAGAGCAGCCCGCAACTGTCGGATAGGGGATATCGCGGATACGGGAGCGGCCGGTGCGCTAGCACGCACTGCTCCCGGCTTCGCGAGGCGCGCTGTCAGGATCGAGGAGGGCGGTCGATTGAACGCAGGAAGCCCGAAGGCGGCGCGACGGGCTTGGGCGCTTCCACGGACAGGGAAACGCGAAGTGTCACTTTGGGAACGACCGGTGGGCCGACGAAGGATAGGCTCGCATGGCAGCCACAGACGTGAAAGGTGGGTGTGCAGCCGTGCTCGGGACCAGTTTCATGGTGGTCGCCGTCAGAAGCCGCATGGGCAAGGTGACCTTCGGTCATGAGATGAAAGGCGCTCTCAAACACTTCTGAAGAGCCGGGCATCATGGCCAAGGCTAGAATCAAGGCACAGATCTTGGAGCGACGGATACTCATGGCCCTCCAAGAGTACACGAATGCCTTCGGTCTTTGAGAAATGAGTTATTGCCACGCTCATTCTTTTACAAGATTCTAGTGGCGCGCCCGGGCATGAAGACCGTACCAAATACGGTTGGAGGTTTCTGCCCGGTACCCCTGTCGGTTATAACGCCATTCTCCGGAAACAAATCAGGCTCTCAGCAGACAAACTCTTTTATGGAGTTACCCTTCTGGTGATGGCAATGCCAGTCGGATGGAACGTAGGCCCTAGCAGGCCAACTAGGCGCATCTAGAAATGCCCCTCTTGCGAATCTAAAGACGTGTACACAAATGTGCGCGGGTTTCTAGCGACGGGCGCAGGACGCCGCGCTGAGGCAACCACCCCACGCTGGACCGATATAATGGTTCGATGTGCGATCGAGGCAGACGCACCGCTCTTTTTTTCAGCTATTTGCTAGAGAGTCTTTCTTAAGAATTGCTCGATCAAAACCCCAAAGCGTTCGCCACAAGAGCCCAAGAACCAAGAGGCCGTCCACTACTTTTTGGCGTTGAACGAGCCCGATCTACGGCCGGCAGCAGGCTCCGAGACGGTCTCAGGGCCTTGGTATTTCTTCTGCTCTTCCTGAGCAGCACCCTTGCAGCCTCGGCGGGCACGGCGCCTGGACTGCCTTTCTTGGCCGACCATTCCTCGGTGGTCTCGGATCAAGAGATCTGGGCCATAGCCCAAGATGGAGATGGGGTTCTTTACCTCGCCACCGGCAGTGGCGTGGTTGAGCACGACGGCGTTTCCAACCGCCGCCTGCCCCTCGCCAACGGCTCGATCGCGCGCTCTCTCGCCGCCCACGCATCGGGCAAGGTCTTCGTCGGCGGGATCGGCGAGATCGGCTTGCTCGAACGCGACGCGACGGGTTGGCTCACCTACTCGCCATTGAAGGACGACCCCGAGGGTCCGCACCTCGAGGGTCTGCGCGACGTGTGGCGCATGTGGCCCACTGAGGCAGGCTTCCTCGCCTGGACCTTGGATCGGGTCCTATCTTGGGATGGCCAGGCCTTCAAATCCTGGCCCCTGGACCAACGTTGGATGCCCGGAATGCTTTCGGGGCGCCTGGTTCTGACAACCGCCGACGGCGACCTTCAAGTGTTGATCGGCGGAGAGCTGCGACCCGCGGGTCGGCTGACCGGCCTCGGCGAGGAATCATTGCGATTCTGGCTACTGCGAAAAGACGGCAGCGCCATGGTCGCCACCAATCGGGGCCACCTCTGGCACCTGCCTGCCGAAGACGTCAGTGCCCTGCTCCGCGCCGACGCCACAGACTCCGCCGACGCCACAGACCCCGCCGACGCCACAGACCTCAAGGATTTCACGCCGACCCGCTTCACCACCCAAGCAGATCCTATTCTGGAACAGCACCGGGTCTATCAAGGGGTCTCTCTCGTCAGTGGCGATATCGCCCTCGCCACCATGTCCGGCGGAGCCGTGGTGATCGATTCGCAGGGCATTTTGCGCTATCGACTAGAGCGAGACGTCGGACTTGCCGACAACTCCGTATGGTCTATCTTCGAAGATCGTGACGCCGCGCTTTGGCTCGGGCTCAGCCGCGGGCTCGCACGGGCGGCAGTGGGCACACCGTTTACGGTTTACGGCGAGCCAAGCGGCCTCGACGGTCGGGTGCAATCGGTGATCCGAGGTCGAGACCATTTGTGGGCCGCCACGACCCAGGGTCTTTTTCGCCTCGACACCGACGGCTTCCAACGGCTGACCGAAATCCCCAATCCCTGCTGGGATCTGCTGACCACCACCCGACAGGGCCAAGAGGTCGTTTTAGTGGGTGCCGCCAACGGGGTCTACGAAATCAGCGACGTCGAAAGCCGCAGGATTTACCCAGCCCGACACGCCTTCAGCCTCCACGCCTCGGCGCGTTGGCCACAGCTCATTTGGGTGGGCAGCGAGCAAGGGCTGGCAGCTCTCGAAATGGGGCCCGCCAACGGGCTGGAGCTGAGCCCCGGAGAAATCGAGCTCGGGGTCCAAGTGCGGTCGATTCAAGAAGCCGCCGACGGCTCATTGTGGCTGGGTACCCTCAACAGCGGCGTCATTCACCTCCCAGATCCGGCGCCAGAGCAGCTCGACGGCTCAACCGTGAAACATCTGGGTGTTGACCAAGGGCTCGAATCGATCAATAGCGTCAAGCTCTTCTCCCATCACGACCGAATCTTCGCCGCCACCGCAGACGGTCTCTTAGCCTGGAACTCGACCGAAGGTAGATTCGAGCGAAGTCTTCTTTTCGGTCCTGACACGGGAGGTATCGCCCGGGTCGCGGACGGCGGCAACGGACAGTTCTGGCTCAGCCGTGACGGGCAATATCCGCTGTGGGTCGACACGAAAAACCCCGAGCTCGACTTTGCGTCGAATACTTTTCGTTACCTACCATCCATGGACGTCTACGATTTCCTGCCGGAGGAAAACAGCGCCTGGATGGCCACGGCCAAGGGGCTGTTTCAATTTCACGGTCAACCAGACGATCGAAGCGTAAGCGCCCCGCCTAACCGCAAGCTCATTTTGCGCCAAATCATCGTCGACGAAGAGCGTTGGCCCATCGCGGGTCCCGTGGAGCTGAGACGCGCGGGCAGCCGAATCAAGCTCGGTTGGGTGGCAGTGGCCTTTGATGAGCCCCGGGAGGACCGCTATCGCTTCCGGCTGAGGGGGGTGGATCGGGATTGGTCTGAATGGACGTCTCAAAATCAAACGGAATATATGAATCTTCCCGGAGGGACGTATTCCTTTGAAGTTGAAACCCGCGACCTAAATGATGAGGTCTTCAGCTCGATCCATCTGCAGGTTCGTGCACCTTGGCCGTGGTATTTCACTTGGCCGGCGTGGATCTTGTGGGCGGTGCTGCTCGGCTCGGTCATCGGCTGCGGGATCTCCATCCGTTCCTTTCAACATCGCAAAGAAAGGGATCGGCTCGAGCAAGAGGTCCGGACCCGAACCCACGAGCTGAGAAGGGCCAGGGACGAGGCGACGGCCGCGGCGGCGGCCAAGAGCCAATTCTTGGCCAATATGAGCCACGAAATCCGGACCCCCATGAACGGGGTGATCGGCATGACCGAAATTCTGCTCAACACCGAGCTCGGCGACGAGCAACGCCGTTGCGCCGAGATCATCCGTCTTTGTGGCAACAGCCTGCTGTCCGTGGTCAACGACATTCTGACGGTTTCCAAGGCCGAAGCCGGGGAGCTGGAACTCGAGATAAGTGATCTGGATCTCGAAATTACCGTCGAAACGATCGTCAATATGCTCCAGGCCGCCGCAGAGGAGAAGGGTCTCGAGCTCAGCGCTGGGATTGACGACGGAGTACCCACTCTCTTGCGCGGAGACCCCAATCGATTGCGCCAAATTCTGCTGAATCTAGTGGGCAACGCGATCAAATTTACCGAGGCTGGAATCGTCGCCATCAACGTCGGTCTGGACTCCATGGACGAACAACGGGCCACTTTGCGTTTTGCCGTCACCGATTCCGGAATCGGCATTCCAGAAGATCAAAAACACCGTCTGTTTAAACCCTTCTCCCAATTGGACGGCTCACCCACCCGCAGGCATGGCGGCACCGGATTGGGTTTGATGATTTCGAAACAGCTGGTGGAGCGCATGCAAGGCGAAATAGGAGTGGAAAGCGTATTGGGCGTCGGCTCGACCTTCTGGTTCACCGCGGTTTTGACCTGGCCCCGCCGGAAAGCCCGGTCCGAACTCGACAACGCGGCCCCACCCACTCCAGGGCGTCAACTGCGAATCTTGCTCGTCGAGGACAATCCGATCAACCAATTGGTGGCCGCCAACCTCCTCGAAGAACCCGGCCACCAAGTCGTGGTCGCGAGCAGCGGAAAGGAAGCCTTGGCCTTTTTTGAAAACGGGACCCTCGATGAGGATTTCGACGTGGTGCTGATGGATATTGAGATGCCCGAAATGGACGGACTGGAGGTCACGGCCAAAATCCGGGCGATGAATGGGCCTAAGAACTCTATTCCGATCGTCGCCGTCACAGCCCATGCAATGAAAGGCGAACGGGAGAGATTTTTGGCGGCAGGCATGAACGGTTATGTCGCCAAACCTATTCGTGCCGAAGAACTATTCAAAATCCTTGAGCAAGTCCTTTCCTCAAGGTGTTCATGATGCGTTCATCGACGAACCTCTATCTTTGACCCACGATCGGCGACGGCGATCCAAGCCGACCGAGGAACTCGTCAAGGAGACAACCCAATGAACCAGCTGAAACGTATTGCACTGAAACGTATTGCAACTCTTACCGCGACCTGCGGCCTATTCCTGAGCCTCCCGGCCTTTGCGGATGGACCCGGAGTGGTCAAATTCGATGAATCGAGCTTCGAGGTGTCCGAAAGCGCCGGCACCGCGACCATTACCGTTGAACGCTCCCAAGGCGAAGACGGCATGATCAGTGTCGACTATCGCACTGCCGATGGCTCCGCCATTGACGGTGAGGATTATCAAGGAACGTCCGGCACCTTTACTTGGCAAGACCAAGACGAATCGTCCCGCACCTTCACCATCTCAATTGTTGACGATGGCATCAGCGAAGGCGCAGAAACCGTGCAGCTATTGCTCGAAAACGTCTCCGGAGGCGCCGCCATCGACGATGAGCGTGGATCTTCGGTGCTGATCATCTTCGACACCGGCGGCGGTGGC
>CBDUGP010000010.1:0-130165 GCA_965366625.1 uncultured bacterium | reverse complement strand
GGATGTAGGGGCGGGGCTTGCCCCCGCCCGGGCGAGGCGAAGCCGAGCCGCTTCTTAAGGAAGAGCGGGAGGGTGCAAGCCCCGGGCAAGCCCGTCCCCTACATCAAGGCAGGGAGGGGCAAGCCCCGGGCAAGCCCCTCCCCTACATCAAGGCAGGGAGGGGGCAAGCCCCTCCCCTACATCAAGTCACTTATAATCAATGGTTTATGTAATTTCCTGGACGTCAGGGAGTTATGACATGTCCATCAATCGGAGGGCCCGGGCGCGTGCTTGTTCAAAGGGATCCCCTTCGATGGACCGACGCTCTTCGAGTTCGGCGACCAGGAAGAAGAGGCTCTGGGTCAATAGGAAACCCCAGACCGCCAAACCCCAGCTCAGCAGTGACACTCCGGCGAATAGATGCGCCATCCATAAACCGCTGAGCACCAAGCAAACTTCGAGCGCCAGACCCCTTGCGGCAGATCGGTGGTACAACCCGCCGCTCCGAGCGAGCCCCAGGATCAAAGGGGCGGCGAGCAGACGAAGAGTTGGATCGGGCGTCATGAATGTGATCAGAAATAGGACCGTCGACGCTGCCGCAGCCACCACCAACCCTTGACTGGGTTTGGGAGCGATCACCAGGAGGTAAATCCCCAGGCCAGGAATCGCCATCCAGGCCAGGGAGTCGACGGTTGAGAGAACGGGGTTGGTGAGCATCATCCACGGCAAGGTGAAGAGGGAGAGCACCAGGGAAATGCCTAGGGAAGCTAAGAACCGGTCTCTTCGGGTTTTCTTATTCATCTTATTCATGGCTCCTCCTCACAGTCGGTCCCTGTCGAGACCGGTACCTCAGGGCCGGTTGCCACGTGACCGGATCGGCGGCGCAGTAACTCCAGCTCCACGTCCTCGTCGGTGATGCGGCGTCCCGCCGAACGAAAACCTCCGGCTGCATGGGGCCAGAGGTCGTCGCCGTGGGAATCCCGGTCCACGGCCGAGCGGACTCGAATGCGAAGGTCCTCCAGCTGATCCTCTTGCTCGTTGACCACCGCCCCCAAATCGGTGATTTGCCGGTTCAGATGCCGATCTAACTCGGCGAGGGCGGCAAGCTGATCCCGGATCGGTAGGAGCTGTTGGATGGCGAATCGAGCGAGGTCGTCTCGCTGTTGCTCCATGGCCAGGTGGACGTCGCTTTCGAGGGCATCTCGGCGTTGCCCGAGCCGTTCCGCAGACCGATCTAAATCGCGGGCTTCCGCATTGAGGGCTTCCAATCGAGCCTTCTTGCCGGCCAAAGCAGCTTCCGCGTCCCGCAGGTGTTGGCGCAGCAGTAGTCGATCGTCCTCCAGGGCGTCGACCATGCCGTGGGCATCGGCCCGCAGGAGCACCGCAAGTCGTTGGAAGAAAGCCATCACGAGCCTCCCTTGGAGGATTTCGGTGCGCTGTCTATCCGGCGTAGTTGATGGGAAAGCTCATGGCGTTGCTTGACCATCAACTTTTTTTTGACCTCCTGGTCGGGCCCTTCAAAAACGTGGTCGACCTCTTGCCGGAGCTTTTCGACCTCGGCGAGATTGGAACTGACTTCTGCATTCTGGAGGTGAGCGTTCTGACGGGATTGACGGGTCACATATCCGTCGATCTGCTTCTGGGCCTCGTCCTTCTGGCCCTTGCGAATCAGGTCGGCGACCCGATTTTGGAGCACTCCATATTCCTCGTTGACCACCGCCCGTCCCCAGGCCTGGCTGTCGATGCCGGCGACGAACTTGTGGGCATCCTCGACGCAGGCGATTTGCAGGCTCGGCTCGACTCGGGTTTCCAGGTTCTGGCCGTCCGCCCTAAATCTAACCGTGAGATCTCCCAGGTCTCGGGGCTCGAACACGCCTTGGGTGCTCACCCGCAGGTTGAGCCACAGCCGGCGGGTTTGGCCGGAGAAGAGATCGCCGGGGCGAACCACCACGCCGTCCGCACGCCGTTCCAAGGGATAACCCCCTACGTCCACGAGCTCGATGCCATCGGCGGGTTTCAGGTGAATTTCGAGACCTCGAGCGACGGTGGTGCGCCCCGCTTCGAGTTCTCCGGCAAAAACCGCAGCGAGGGATTCGGGGTGGTCGAGATAGTAGTAGTTGCCGCTGCCCAGGTCGGCAAGGCGCGCCATCAAGACCTCGTTGTAGTCGGAGCCGATGCCCAGCGCGGAGAGGGCAGCACCTCGCAGTCCGGCTTGACGTGCCAAGGCTTCGAGACCCTCGGTGGTGTTGGGGTGTCCGTCGGACAGTAGGAGCACTCGACAAGGACGGTCGCTACCCGCACGCCGCTTCAGCAAGCCGACGGTTTGGACCAGGGCTTGGTGCATGTTGGTGCCACCGCCGGAGCTCAGGGATTGAATTTGTCGCCGCCACCGGGCGCGTTGATCGTCGACGGCCGGGCTGGGATGAATGAGGATCTCGGAACTCGAGGAGAAAGCGATTAAGGCGAATCGGTCTTCAGTGGAAAGTCGATCTAAGAGGTCGAGCGCCGCGTTGCGTGCTTGCTCAATTTTTTCTCCGGCCATGGATCCGCTTTGGTCGAGAACCACGATCAAATCGGAGGGCACCCGAAGGTCGGTTTCGGCTTTTTGGCCCTGAATGACGAGCTCGGCGTAGAGTTCGCCGTCACTGCCTGCGAGCACCGACCGACGGTCGAGCTTAGCGCTGACGGAAACTGGGCCGTTCTGGGCTCCAGCCACGGTGGCCGCAGGCAAATGGAAGTCCACGGCGTCTCCGGTCGGCGCATGTGCCGGAGGCAGATCCGGAGAGGGCAGTTGGGAAGGATGAGGTGGCGTCCCGGCGGCGGTTAAAACCACATGCATGCCGAAGGTGGCCAAGGCGAGCAGGCCGATTCCCGCCCACCGGGCCCGGTGACCACGTCCGAAGAAAGGGCTGCGAGAAAGGCTGCGAAAGAAGCTGTGAATACGCTCGGCAAATTTCATGGCTGGCTCCTAGGTTTGTCCTTGAGACCTGTGTGAGACCTGTGTGAGACCTTGTGAGACCGTCTAAGGTTGTTGATGCTCGACCCAGCACTAGTCTGCATTGACCCCGTTCCACCGCGGGCAAAAGGTGGGTTAAACCGCTGTTGTAGCTTTTACGCTCGGTTTACGAACGGAAGGCTGGAGCCGGTAGGATGGTCAAGAGATCAGCGAAGAGGAGAACGACTTGTCGGACAAGCTCAAAGTATTGGTGGTCGAGGATGAGGACAGCATTCGCGACGGCCTGTGCGATGTGTTGGTTTTTCACGGTTATGCACCGGAAGCGGTGGAGACCGGCGAACTCGGTTTGCAGCGGGCCCTAGAAGGCGCTTTCGATTTGGTGCTTTTGGATCTGATGTTGCCGGGATTGTCCGGCTTGGAGGTCTGTCGACGGTTGCGGGAGAAGAAGCCCGAGCTCCAGATCTTGATGCTCACCGCCAAAGGTGCCGAGGACGACGTGGTGGCCGGATTACGTGCGGGCGCCGACGACTACGTGACCAAGCCTTTTTCGGTGCGCGAGCTGGTGGCCAGGGTCGCGGTGCTCGCGCGGCGAGCGGATGGCCACCGACGGATCGAGGGGCAATTCCGGTTCGGTCCGTGGACGGTGGATTCCGAGGGATTGAGGGCCGAGAGCCCGGATCGCGAGGTGAGTCTTTCCGCTCGCGAGGTCGCGCTCTTGCATCTTTTTGCTCGCGAGTCTGGTCGGGTGGTGAGTCGGCGCAGGCTGTTGGAAGAGGTTTGGGGCATGTGCAATGTGGAGGATTTGGAGACTCGAACCGTTGACGTGCACATTGCCAAGCTGCGGCGCAAGATCGATCTACCGACGGGCGAATCTCTGATCGAAACCGTACGCGGAGCGGGCTATCGCCCCCGCGCGGCTCTCGCGGACGGCGGCTTTAACCCATGATCCGGCTCCGGTGGGTGATCACGGTGCTGCTGCTGTTGCTGTGGGTACCGGTGGCGCTCCTGGTTCGTCATGCGTTGTCGAACGTGGAGGCGGAGCGCAGGAGCCGCCATCAAGCCGTGGCCGAGCGCCTCTTCGACGAACTCGAGCGAGAGCTTTCCGAGTGGCTGCAACGGGAGGAGGAGCGGCCCTTCGGTCAATATCGTTTCCTCTACCTTTCCGACGATCAGGAGCCGTTGCCGCAGCGCTCGCCGCTGGCGGACGGCCCCGAAGTCTCGTTCGTTTTTGCCCATTTCCAAATCGAGCCGGACGGCTCGGTGACGAGCCCCCTTTGGCCGTCGGACCCGGATCGAGCCGATCGAGTGTTGGGCTGGAGAATGGGATCGGAGCAGGAGCAGCAACGAGACGAAATCCTTCAGGTGCTGTCGGACATCGTGCTGCATCGGACCCCACGGTCCGTGTCGTCCCAAGCACCGGGCACCACGGTGGAGGTGGACCGCAGCTCACGCCAGGAGCTGGCGCGGCTTCGGACCGAGCAAACACGGGGCCTGCTCAGTCGTTTGAATCGCGGGCTCGCTTCACGGTCCGGTCGGACCACCCAAGTCCAGCAGAGCCAGGTTCAGAACGTGCTCGATTTCGCCGAAAGCAAGGATGTGGGGGAGCTTTCGAGCAAGCTTTCGAAGATCAAGGCGCGCCGGCAAACGCCTGCCACCGAAAATGAAGAGCTCGACGACCTCAGGCTGGTGGTGGATGTCAGCTTGGAGCCGATGGTGGGCCGAGACATCGACGGCTCCTTCATGTTGCTTTATCGGACGGTGGTGATCGGCGACCGGGCCTTCCGCCAGGGCATGGTGGTGGACGGCGAAGGTCTGGTCGATTGGCTCGCGGAGCGAGTCCTGCGTTCGCCGGTCAAGACCCGCGGCCCGAACAGCCTCGAGAGAAATCGCGATCGAGATCGTACGAAGGCCCCGACCCAGCTCGCTCTGCCGGGAGTGGCGGTCCGTTGGCAAGAGGCCTCGGCGGTGGCCGGCGGTCCGACCCAGGATGCCGAGCGCTTTGCCTTCAAACATCGATTCGCCGAGCCTTTTAGCTCGGTGGCCGCCCAAGTAGAGCTGGAGCCCTTGCCGGAACCGGCTGTTACGCTCTACATCTACTTCTTGGCCGTTCTCCTGGGCCTCAGCTCGACCCTCGGCGTTTGGGCTCTCTATCGGACCGTGGCTGCTCGCCTTCGATTTGCCGAACGCCAGAGCAATTTTGTTTCGGCAGTGACCCATGAGCTGAAAACCCCGTTGACGGCGATTCGAATGCACGGAGAAATGCTCCGGGACGGGGTGGTGCCGTCGGAGGAAAAACGCCAGACCTATTATCGGGTTCTGACCTCTGAGGCGGAGAGGCTGACTCGGTTGATCGACAATGTGCTCGAGCTGTCACAAATCGAGAAGCAGACCCGCCGCTTCGATTTGCGTCCAGGGGACGTGCGCGAGGTGCTGAGGGAAGTGGCGGAAGTGTTGCAACCCCACGCCCTGAAACTGGGATTCACCCTTGAAGTGGAAGACAACGGACCGGCGGATGCGATCTTCGATGCGGACGCCTTGGCTCAGGTGCTCTTCAATCTGGTGGACAATGCGCTGAAATACGCCAAGAAAGCCGAGCATCGAACGGTGATTCTGCGCTCTGAGAGCCGTGGGCAAGAGGTTTGTTTGGTGGTAGCCGACCACGGGCCGGGTGTGCCGGGCAAGCAGCTGGGAGAGGTTTTCGAGCCCTTCTTCAGGGGCGAGAGTGAGATGACCCGCACCACCAAGGGCACGGGCATAGGCCTGGCGTTGGTTCGAGGTTTGGTGGAGCCCATGGGCGGCAGCGTCAAGGGCAGAAATCGCGACGGCGGAGGTTTTGCGGTGGAAATTCGGCTGCCGGCCGCCAAACCCGAGCCCATCTGAGCCTTATCGCCAACGCTCAGCTCAGGCAGCTCAGCTGTCGCTGTCGTCGACCGAGAAGGTCAGAGTGACGGTGTGGACCCGCTCCCGGGTGCGCTCGGCGGTCAGGTCGATGCCGAGGATCGAAATGGAAGGCACACCGTCGCCGGCGATGGTCAGGGAAAATGCCATGGTGACGGTGACTTTTTGGGCGGTCAAGGGGATGCCTTCTGGATGCACCCTTTCGAGCCCCGCCTTAGCACCCCGGGCCGCGAGCATGGCGGCGTGGAAACCCTGTTCCAGATGCTGCACTAGCCTCGGATCGCCACCCGCTTGGGCGATCGAATCCTCGGTCGGCTGCTTCTTCGGTGGATCGAGGGTCAGGGTCACGGTCTGGGTGAAAGACTCATCTTCTCCGGCCTCAATCTCCAGCACCGACACGGTGAAGTCCTGATTGGCTTTTTTGTCCACCAAGGTCTTCAGCTGGACGGCGACCTCCTGCAGGCTCAGCCCCAGCCGGACCCCGTGCTCTTGGTAGGTGGACTCCACAGCCTGGTCGATAGCTTGCAATAAATGTTCAACCGCCACATCGACAGATTCTTTTTCGACCAGCTCCTTGTTCACCGAGCAGCCGGCTGTCGAGATCGCGAAGAGGGCCGCGAGGCAGAGCAAGCGAGATGCGCGGGGGTGATCATTGCCGACGGAATGCTTCAAGTGGGTGTCTCCTCATGTCCTGCCACGGTGTGGGAATCGAATGCCGAGGGTAGCAAATCAGGTCCGAGGCTGGACAAAACGAAGAGGCCCGCCTTGCCGGACGGCAAGACGGGCCTCTTATGGGTAGCACTCAAGGCTGCTTACTCAGCAGCCAATTCGGCGGTTATTGCGGGCAGATGGTCAGATCGTCCAACCCAGCCTCGACCAAATCACCTCCACTTGTGCCGTCGGTGGCGGTGGCCCGGAAGACCACGCTGGTGCCGGCTGCCACCGTCGTGGTCGCTTCGGTCCAAACGGCATTGACGGTGACGTCGCCGTAGGATTGCAGCGTCGTCCAGGTGGAGCCGCCGTTGGTGGAGATCTCCAACAGGAACCCGTCCGTGGAGTCGTCGCCGGCGTCACGTTGGCCGTGGAAGAACCAGATCGACACATCGGACGCCTCGGTCACCGAGTAGGTGGGAGAGGTCGTCACACAGCTGCCGCCGTCGACGTCGTGGGAGCCGGCGCTCGAGTTGGGTGCGGTGAACCACGCGTTGCCGGAGCCGGTGGTGTGGTCGCCCGCCAATTGGGTGGTCACGCCACTGCTGACGATTTGGGTCGGGGTTCTGGCGACGAAGGTGCCGGTGGAGCAGCTGCCGCTGGTGGTCCAGCCGCCGGATCCGCCGGAAAAGTCTTCGTCGGCCGCACACGAGCCACCGCCACCACCGCCACCACCGCCGCCACCACCGCCGCCGTTCTCGAATACGCGCACGTTGGTGAAGGAGGAATTATTGCCGGAGCCGGCGTCGTTGTCGTTGACCAAGACCAAATACATGGCGCTACCGGTGAAGAATTGGCCCACCGGAATGGAGTAGTTCACCGTGCCCGAGGTGTAGTTGTCGTAGTCGGTAATGCCCCAATTCTGAGTGCCGTGGACTTTGAACATCCGGTCGGAGCTCAAGGTGTCGTCAGCGTCGAAGCCGATGCCGTGGATCTCGCCTTGGGAGGTCGAGGTGAAGTCGAATTCGACCACGGTGTCGGCGGTGACGTTGAAGGTTTGGGTCGTGCGACGCCAGGTGTTGTCTTGCAGGAAGAGCGTGTCGCCGTCGTCCTGAACGGTGACGTTCGAAGCGCCGTCTTGGTTGGAATAGGACACCGTGCCGGTGACGTCCCAATCGATGCAGGTGGTGCCGTCGCAGACTCCGCCGCCACCGATCGGGTTGATGGTCAAAGCGATCGAGTCGGAACCCGACTGGCTGCCGGAATCGGTCACCGAGGCGGTGATCGTGTGGTTGCCCACGGACAAGCTCGAAGTGGAGAACGATCCACCGGAGCCGATGGCGCCGTCCAAGGACGAACTCCAGGAAAGGCCGGCCGTCAGGTTGCCGTCCTCAGGGTCGCTGGCGGTGCCGGCAAAGCTGACGGAGTCTCCCGCGGTGGCGGAAGAGCCGTCGGCGGGCGAGGTGATCGACACGGACGGCGCGGCGTTGCAGCCGGGAGGTGCGCATTCGGACACGTCACCGGTGATCACCAAGGCGAAAGGCTGTGGCCCCTGGGGAACGGTGAAGGAACGTACGGTCACGGTGTAGCTGCCGGCGGTGGGTGAAGCCACGAGCACTTGCTCAACGCTGTTCAGCCGATCGGCACTGCCGCCGGTGGTGGACACACCGCCGGAGAAGACGTTGCCCTTGAACGAACCCGACGGTCCGCTGACTTCGAGATCCAGGTCGTTGACCAAGTGGGTGCCGGCAGCAGGAGTGGAGGGGTAATCCGTCCACACCAACGAGACTTTCAGGGCTTCGCTGCTGCTGTCGACTTGGATGTCGTAGGTGACGGTGTCGTTGGACGAGCCTTGGGCGAATCCGGCGTTGTCGTCGACGATCAAGCTACGGGAGTCGCCGCTCAGCTCAAGGGCGTCGTCGAGGGCCACGCGGCCCCAACCTTCGCAATTGGCCGGCCATCCGCTGACTCCGGTCATGTTCTGTCCCGAGCTGATCAGAGTCGCTTTGAGCAACGCTGCGGACGGGGTCAGGGAGTCGGAGCCGTTGGCCGAGCCCGACGGATAGAAGCCGTCGACGAAGTATTCGCGCACCAGGGCGGCGGCACCGGCGACCCCGGGCGCAGCCATGCTGGTGCCGCTCGAGGACTTGGTGTTGCAGTTGTTGGAGCCGGTGTTGTTGTCGCTGTTGGCGGAAATGATGCTCGATCCGGGCAAGGTGACGTCCGGTTTGATGCGCCCGTCTTGGGTGGGGCCGCAGCTCGAGAACGAAGCCATGGACTGGGCGCTCGATCCACGCAAGGTGGCGCCCACAGCGACCACGTTTTTGGCGGTTGCCGGGCTGCCGATTCGGCCGTTGCCCGGGCCGTCGTTGCCGGCGGCGTAAACGAGCAAGAAGTCCTTGTGGTTCCACATGAACTCGTCGGAGTCTTCACTGCCGGCGGTGTAGAGGCCCTTGACCGGGTTGTTCTCATCGTCACCCCAGGAGTTGGAGTGGATGCGAGCGCCCTGGTTGTAGGCCTGTTGGAAGATCGGGTTGAGGTCGACGACCGGGCAACCCAATGCGGGTAGGTCGGCACAATTGTCGGTGGCGTATCCACCGTCCTGAATCACCAACTTGGCGGCGGGCGCCATGCCGTCGGCGGAGTCGCGCACGCCCGGGTTGGCGAAGTTGTCGCCGGCGATGGTGCCGGCCACGTGGGTGCCGTGGTCCTGGGTGTCCCACTCGGAGCTGGAAATGCCGCCGGAGCACTCACCGCTGTGGAGAAAGTCGACGGCAATGACCTTGCGTTGGCTGAGATTGACGGTGGTTCCCGAGTTGCAGGCGTTGGTGGGCGGCAAGCCGTTGACGGTGTCGCGGAAGAAACACATGTCGGGGTCGATGCCGGTATCGAGCACACCGACGATTTGGCCGTCACCGTAAATGCCGGCGTTGTGGATCGGCTTCTGCTGTCCACCGCTGACGCCGGTTTGACTGACCCAGGCGGTGGTGTCGTTGAGCAAGACCCGGCGGGTTTCGAGGTCGAAGAAGAAGATCTCGGGCCGTTGCGCCAGCTCGTTCTTGAGCGTCGTCAGCTGTTGGGGGCTGACCAACAAGCGCAGGCGGGAAAAGCGTTCCCGTGCTTCAAGACCGGTTACACGGGCTCCCAATCTCTCGAGTTCCTCAACCAGCGGGTCGAGTTCGATGTCCGGGAAGACGTGAATCATCAAAGGTTTTAGAGCTCGGCTCTTGGCATGGCTGAAAATCTCAGCTCCGGGGCCGATCTTGTAGGCCGGGTGGTAGTTGGCCGTCCAAGCGGCCCCCACGTTGGATTCGAGGTCGGCAGATTTGGCCAGTGAAGCTCTCACCAAGAAGGCATCGTGCGGTAGGTAAGTGAAGATTCGGTCGACCTGGGTTTCAAGCCGACGAAGCTGGTCGGCGGTGACCGGCCCTGGGAATTTGACCAACAGAATGTCTGAACCGGGATCTCCGGAATAGACCTTGAGTTCACCGGCGACATCGTGGGCCGGTCCGAGCACGGTCACCAGATGACCGTTGAGTTCGATGCCCATCCGTGGATCGGTGGAAGCTTGGCCGGAAACGGCCGCGAAGCAGAGAACGGTTGTGAAGACCGCCGCTAGAAGGCGGTTTGAGATAGGAATTCGCATCAACATGACTCCGAAGTAGAACGACCGGCGAGGGTCGTCGAAAGGATAGATGGCCCAGGCGATCGAAAGCGCTCGAAGTTCGAAGGCTGTTCTGCGCCTGGGCCCAACCACTTCAGCTCGTGCAAGTGGTTTAGGTACAAACTAATAGAGCACATTTCATGCCATCTATTTGACGCTGAGAAAATCCGGCAATTATTTGATATTGGCTGCTTTATTGTGAAAAACAAGACTCCGAGCTCTCAGACTTGAGAATCGGGGTTCTCACTGTTGATAACCAGTTGATAAACAGCTGATAAACAGCGATAAAGCCGAGGCCCCTGCGGTGGGGAAAATGATCTTGGGGTATCGTTGGAGCATGAGCGAGCGTCTCGAATTTCTGTGGCAGGAAGAGATCCCGGCATCGATTCGGCAGCCGTGGAAGCCTGTGGCCGACTCTCTGGAATTCTCACGGACCGCATTTCTCGAACCCGGTGAGATCCAGCGTCTTCGCTGGGTGGAATTTGCTCGGACTAGGTGCTCTGGGCGTCTCAGAGAGCAGTTGATCGAATTCCTATCGCAGGATCTGCTGGACCCGGCAATTTGGCAATTAGGGCCGGAACTCGACGCGGTTCAACCGGCGGACGACCAATGGGAGTTTCACTGGCAATATGGTCTCAAGGTGTTGGTGAGCGAAGAAGACGGCGTCTGGCGGATGAGTCAAATTCGACCCAGACCTGGTTCTTGGTTGGATCAGCCCATCGCGTTCTGGCACCGATGGATTCCCACCTCACCGGGTTGGCGGAGTCGGATTCTGTTGGCTTGTACGAGGTGGTCTTTACGCATTGCGGCCGGGGCGTCTAAGCCCGCCGCCGATTCGGTGCCCAGCTCGGCCCAAGATTGTGGGTCCGAACTCGCCGCCCTTTGTAATTCATGGTTTGCCTTGCTGCGCGCATTTGCGGCCGACACCGAGGTGATGACAGCTGTCTCGACCGCAGGCTTGAAACAGGAATATCTTGAGCAGAGGGCTCTAACACTCGCTTTTCTGCCGGACTTAGAGCTTTCTAACCTCACGGTCGAATCTCAGCAACAGGGCCCGAGCTCCGAAGTCGCGGAATCGATCGTGTCGGCGGATCTCAAGGTCCACCTGCCCCGACTCGGCCCCGGGCCGGTTGTTTTTCCTCTCATTCTTGAGGGCGGGTTCGGTGGCGGCCCCGAAGATGGTCAACAATTAGGGCTATGGAAGATTTCAGATATCCGTCTGAATCTTTTGGGAAAAGGCGGCTTTTCCTTGGCCAAGGGGCTCGACGAGCTGCAGTTGTTTTTGCGCAGCGTGCGATGAAGTCTGTTAGAGATTAGATGCGCTCCCTTGCGGTCATGGCATGGCTGGACCCCAATGTGTTGGGGTAGAATAGGAGCACGGGCGATGCTCTGGGCGCGTCCGATTTTCTGCCGATTTCGTGCCGATTCGTCCTTCGATCCAACCGCTAGGTCCGGCTGAGGGAACCATTCCATGGGCTCTCGTCAGGGTCGGCGATTTGTCTTTTCCGCCGTTGATACCAGGAGCTGCCGGTTCATGAGCCGTTCTTTCGTCCACCTTCACGTCCACAGTCAATACAGCTTGCTCGACGGCGCTAATCGCATGGATCGGCTCGTGGCTCGCACCAAAGAGCTGGGCATGGATGCCTTGGCGGTCACCGACCACGGCAATCTCTTCGGCGCCGTGGATTTCTACAACCGGGCGAAGTCCGCGGGCATTAAACCGATTCTGGGCATCGAAGCATATGTGGCGCCCGACGTCGGCGATCGGGTTTCCAATCGCAAGGACAGAACCCATACCGGTGTGTCGGACGGCGGTTTTCATCTGGTGCTGCTGGCCCAAAACCTGAGCGGTTGGCAGAACCTGCTCAAGCTCAGCTCCGACTCCTACATCCACGGCTTCTATTACAAGCCGCGCATGGACAAAACCACACTCTCCGAGTGGGGCGGCGGCCTGATCGCGATCAATGGCCATCTAGGCTCGTCGATCGCCTTTCACCTGACGAATTACGTCAAAACCAACGACGAGGGCCATTGGCAGCGTGCCTTAGAAGAGGCGAGGTGGCATGCTGAGGTCTTTGGACCGGACGAGCAGGGTGAGCCGCGGTTTTACGTCGAGCTTCAGCGCCATATCGAAGAGCAGGAAGCGATCAATCCCCACTTGATCCGACTGGCCCGGGAACTCGATCTGCCGCTGGTGTGTGACAACGACGCTCACTTCTTGTTGTCGAGTGATTGGGATGCCCACGATTCTTTGGTCTGCATTTCCATGGGCAAGATCAAAGACGACGAGGATCGGATTCGGTATCCGGAAGACCTCTACCTGAAATCCCCCGACGAGATGTGGGATCTCTTTGGCGATTACAAGGACGGGGCCGGTCGTGAGGCCTACGAAAATACCGTCAAGATCGCCGAACGCTGCAATGTCGAGATCGACATGACCCAAAACCATGCGCCGGTGGTCAAAATCGTGCGGGGTGAGCCCAAGTTGCCGGGCATCGACAGCGTTCGAGGATCCACCGAGTGGTTCAAGGCCTTTTGCTCCCAATTCGAGCTGCTGCCCTTTGACGCTGAGCGGCATTCGGAATCTCCGGACGAGCTCAAGGTGCAAAGCGACGAGGTCCTGCGCCAGCTGGCAGAGGCCGGCTTGATTTGGCGCTACGGCGAGGACGGCATCACCGACGAGCATCGGGCTCGGCTCGAGCGAGAGCTCAAGATCTTGGCGGACAAGATCATCTCGGCCTATTTCTTGATCTGTTGGGACTTCGTCAACGAGGCCCGGCGGCGGGGCATTCCCTCCAACGCCCGTGGCTCGGGTGTCGGGACCATGGTGGGTTATTGCCTCGGACTTTCCAACGCGTGCCCGGTTCACTACGGCCTGCTCTTCGAGCGTTTCACCGATCCGGATCGTTCGGAATATCCCGATATCGATATCGATATTTGCCAAGACGGCCGTGGCGAGATCATCGACTACGTGCGCGAAAAATACGATTCCGAAGAGGGATCGATGGGCAAAGTCGCCCAGATCATCACCTTCAATGTGTTGAAGGCCAAGGCCGCTATTCGCGACGTCGGCCGGGTGATGCATCGAGCGCTGCCCGAGGTCGACCGGATTTGTAAGCTGGTCGGCGATCAGCTCAACATCACCCTCGACGATGCCCTCGAACAAAACGAGGAGCTGCGGCAGGTCTATAACCACGATCCCGAGGTCAAGAAGTGGATCGACACGGCCCGTCAGTTGGAGGGTCTGACCCGACACGCGGGTGTGCACGCCGCGGGCGTGGTGCTCTGTAACCAAGATCTGCCGAACGTGCTGCCCTTGTCGACCGCGAAACAAGGGGATAAGGAAATCCTGGTGACCCAATGGGACGGCCCGACCTGCGAAAAGGTCGGCCTGCTCAAGATGGATTTCCTGGGATTGCGGACCCTATCGATCATCGAACGTGCTCGGCAGCTGGTTTTGACCAGCCTGGACGAGGACGTGATTCGCGCCACGGTGGATCCCGAAGGGCTCAAGCCGGCGACCTGGGATCCGATGGATTTGGACCGCCTCGAATTCGATGATCAAAAGGTGCTCGACCTCTTCCGGCGCGGTGACACGGTTTCGGTTTTCCAATTTGAGTCCGACGGCATGCGTCGCCTTTTGCGCTCCATGAAACCCGACCGCCTGGAGGATTTGATCGCTGCCAACGCCCTCTATCGTCCGGGCCCGATGGAGCTGATTCCGGACTACAACGCCCGCAAACACCGCGAGCAGCCGGTGCCGAAGCAGCATCCGATCATCCAGCGTCTCACCTCCGAGACCTACGGCATCATGATCTACCAAGAGCAGGTCATGCAGATCGTGCACGAGCTGGGAGATATTCCCCTGCGCCAGGCCTACTCGTTGATTAAGGCCATCTCCAAGAAAAAGGAGAAAACGATCAACGCCATGAAGGGGGAGTTCCTGGAAGGCGCGCAGAAGAAGGGTGTGTCGAAGAAACAAGGCACCGAGGTCTTCGATCTGATCCTCAAATTCGCGGGATACGGTTTCAATAAAAGCCACTCCACGGGTTACGCGATCGTCGCTTATCAAACCGCCTATTTGAAAACCTACTTCCCGGTTCAATACATGGCCGCGGTGCTCACCTTCGAAGCCGGAAATACGGAGAAGGTGGTTCAGTACATCGACGAATGCAATCGGGTGCTCTTCCCCGACGGCCACATGGGAGCGGATGTACGAGCTCCAGACGTCAACACCTCGGGGGTGGGATTCACGCCGGTGTTTGCGGAAGGCGAGGTCCAAGACGCGAACCACGGCCATATTCGGTTCGGATTGGCGGCGATCAAGGGCGTCGGCGAAAAAGCCGTTAAGGCGATCATCGAGGAGCGTAAGAAGGACGGCCCCTTCGAGAATTTGTGGGATTTCTGCGAGCGGGTGCCGTCGAATGCGGTCAACAAATCGACCCTCGAAGCGTTGATCAAATGTGGTTCCTTCGATCGCATTCACGGCCCGGAGGCACGGGCCGCCTTGATCGCGGCCACGGAAGGGGCGATGACGGCAGGGCAACGGGCGGCTAAGGATCGTCTATCCGGTCAATCGAGCCTGTTGGGTTTGTTGGCGGGGGATACGGAAGATGCCAAAGCCCCGGCGCCGGAATTGCCAGAAGTGCCGCCCTGGGATTCAGTCGACCAATTGAAAGAAGAAAAATCCGTGCTCGGGTTTTACGTCTCGGCCCATCCGTTGGACCAACACTCGGACACTTTGGCCCGTTTCGGCAACGTGGATTCGAGCTTGTTGCCCAACTTGCCCGATGGCAGCCAGGTGATTCTGGGTGGCCTGATCACCAACGTGCGTCGCATCACCATTCAACGGGGCCGTAGCGCCGGCAAACAAATGGCCGTGCTCGGTTTCGAGGACAAGCTCGGGCCCGTGGACGCGGTGGTTTTTTCGGAGTCGTACGCCAAATTCCAAAGCCGTCTGGAGGAGGACAAAGTGGTCTTCTTGATCGGCAAGCTTCAGCAGCGAGACGACGGTCCGAGTGTGGTGGTCGATAGGGTGTTGCCGGTGGATCAGGCCCGCGAGCTGGCCCAGGCGTTGCGGGTGGTGATCGACAGCGAGGTTTTGAACCGACAAGCAGCCGAGGAAGTCGATCGGCCCGGATTGTCGCCGATCGAGCGCAAGCTGTCGAAGTTGCGCGATCTTTTCCGGGAGAGCTTGATGAGCGGGGGACCCGAGGTGCCGGTCTACCTGGAAATCCATGAGGCCGAGAAGAAGATTTTGATGGAGGTAGGGGCCTTCCGCATCAAGGTGCATCAGAACCTCCAGCCGCAAATCGAGCAACTCTTAGATTCCCCCGGCTGCTGCCTGCTCGCCGGCCCCCCGCCGTTGCGTCCGTTGGAGACCGCAACCGTCGCAGCCGGCGGGTGACGCTGCCCTAACTAGAGCCCGTCCAGTTTTGGCCTTTTCGAGGATCTAGAAGGCGCGGCGCGCCGAGCACGGAAAGCGAGCGTGTCTGAGCGACACAACCTATAGATCGGCTTAAGATCTTACACATCAGTAATTTGCGACGACACTGCAGCGCTGGAGCGAGTTCGGAGCGACGCGCGCAGGGCGCCGCGCCGACCCACCGAGAATCCATTCCTGGATGGACCCTAACTAACTGTAACTAAGGCGCGAGACGACTCAGGTGCTCGGCGAGTTGCTCGACGCTTTCCAGGTTGTGGATCGGCAGGAAGTCGTCCAAATGGGGCAGCACCGTCCGGATCCCGGAGGCCACCGGTTCGAAGCCTTCGGACCCGAGCAGGGGGTTGAGCCAAATCAGGCGGGAGCAGCGCCGGGCGATACGTTCGGTTTCGCGGTCCAAGACTTCCATTTCCCCTCGATCCCAAGCGTCGGACACGATCAGCACCACCGCGCCCTGTCGCAGGACCCGGCGTCCCCAATCACGATTGAAGGCGCGGAACGATTCGCCGATGCGGGTGCCGCCGCCCCAATCAACGATTTTCGCCGTGGCCTCGGAGAGGGCGCGGTTGACGTCGCGCTGCTGGAGTTCGCGGCTGATGCGGGTCAGCCGGGTGCCGAACACAAAGGCTTCGAGTTGCTGGGTGGCGCCTCGGAGCGTGTAGATGAGTTGCAAGAAAATCCGCGAATAGGCTTCCATGGAACCCGAAATGTCGCACAGCACTACCAAGGGCCGGGGTTTGAGCTTGCGCCGACGACGGACCAGCTCCACCGGTTCCCCACCATGGCGCAGGCTGCGCTGCAGGGTCCGCCGTAAATCGGCGGTGGGCCCCCGCCGCCGGGGCAGATGACGCCGACTTCGACGGGGCGGCCAGTGCACGAATTGTCGTTCGAGCAGGCGTTTTATTTGCGCCAGCTCAGGGTCCGTGAGCTGGGCGAAGTCCTTGCGTCGCAGAAGCTCCCGGGCGCTGTGCTCGAAGACCACCTCGTGAATGTCGGCTTGGACTTCGGGCAGGGAGCTAGGGTCCGGGCTCTGTGGAGCCGGACGGGCGAGGCGTTGCTCTTTCTTTTGCGCCAGCCGTTGCAAGCGCAACCCTAATTGAAATTCGGAATCGGGCTTGGGCGCGTCTCGATGCCAAAAAAGATCGAATAACCGGTCAAAGATGTCGAGATGCTCGCGATGTTGGATCAGCGAGGTCCTGGCTGCGGCCTTGAACTGAGCCCGCCGGCTCAGGGGCACGTGCTCTAGGGCTCGCAGCAGGGTTTCCAGCTGGGAGGGCGAGCAATCCACCCCCAGGCGGCGCAGGGCGTCGGCAAAGGCGACGAAGTTGCTCAGCAGCTGGGTCACTTGCGCAGCTTGGCCAACCGTTCGCGGCAGAATTTCGTGTCTGGATGGTGGGGCCCCAAGGAGGCGTCGAGCACGGCGAGCGCGCGGGCAAAGAGTTCGCGCGCTTCGTCGAACCGGCCGAGGTCGTAAACCAATTGGGCGTATTGGCTCCGTGCGCGGCCGACCTCGGGGTGTTGGGCGCCAACTCGCTTTTCCATCACCTCCAGGGCTGCGAGAAAAGCCTGCTCAGATTCGCGGAGTTCGCCGTCTCGATGCAATAGAACGGCCCAGTCGACCCGTCGATTGGCGGTTTCGAAGTGGTCGGCACCGAGTTCGGCTTCGAGTCGCTCGATGGCGGGTTGGTAAAGCTTCTTGGCTTCGTCCAAACGGCCCAGATCCACCAACACCGCACCCAAAGCGGTGCGATCAATGGCGACTTGTGGGTGGTTTTCACCGAGCAACCGCTGTCGCAACAGGATGGCCTTGCGTGCCGGCCCCTCGGCATTTTCAGGGCGCCCTCGAGTGTGCTCTAAACCGGCGATGTTGGCGTAGAGACCGGCCAGGTCCGGATGACCGGGGCCCAGGGTTTGCTCATAGATCTTTAGAGCGCGGTCGTAACAGCTTTCTGCTTCGGAGTAGTGGCCCTGTTCCTTGCGCAGCAGGCCTAGATCGTTCACCAGGGCGGCCAGGTCGAGGTCGTGCTCGGGAAGGTTGGATTCGGCGGTGGTCATGGCGCGCAAAATAACGGTCTCGGCGGCTTCCAGATGGCCGGTTTCCCGTTCCAAATTGGCCACCGAACTTAGGGCACGCACCTTCAGCCGGTCGACGTCGGGGTCGCCGTCGGCCATGGCTTCCAGAATTTTCACCGCGCGGGTAAAGGCCCAGGCCGCTTGGTCGGGGGTCGTCATTTGCCGATGGGCTTCCCCCAGCACCAGCAGCACATTGGCTATGTCCGGGTGGTCGGTACCGTAGGCCTTCTCGGCGAGGGACAGCGCGGACTGAGATGCCTTGAGAGCCGACTCGGCATCGCCTCCTGCCAGGCCTTCAAGGGCTTTTTCGTGGAATTCTGCGGCTTGCTCGAGCCATGCTTCTTGCTCTGGGCTGAAGAAGGACTCGAAGGATTCGGGGTCGTCTCCGTCCGAGTTGGACGGGGGATCGCCAGGGGGAACGCTCATGGTGTCTCCATCAGGCGCTCAGCAGACCGGCAAGCCGGTCGCCTTGTACGCGGGAGAGGTCGTCTTGGAATTTCAACAAGGCTCCCAGGGTGCGGCTGACATTGTCCGGGGTCAGGTGATGTTGATTCAATGCGTCTAGAGCCAGGGCCCAATCTACGGTTTCGGCGACGCCCGGGCGTTTGTAGAGGTCGTCCTGCCGCAGCCGTTGGACAAAGTCCACCACCTCGTCGGCCAAGCGTTCTTCAATACCCGGGGCTTTGACCCGCAGAATGCGACGCTCTTTTTCTGCGCTGGGAAAGTCTACCCAATGGTAGAGGCAGCGCCGGCGTAAGGCGTCGTGCACTTCGCGCGTGCGATTCGAGGTCAACAACACAAAGGGCGGAAATTCGGCGGAGATGGTGCCCAGCTCGGGCACGGTGAGCTGGTATTCCGACAGCAGCTCGAGCAGGAAAGCCTCGAATTCCTCGTCGGCGCGGTCCAGCTCGTCGACCAGCAGCACCGCCGGCCTCGATTTGGTGGATTCCTCAAGGGCACGCAGCAGGGGGCGCGGCATGAGGTGCTCCCGGGTGTATAGATCCGAAGTTTTGCCGGCCCGCTCTCCTTCCGCCTCAAGTCGTCGGATGTGCAGCAATTGCCGGGAGTAATTCCACTCGTAGGCCGCCGACGAGATGTCCAAACCTTCGTAACATTGAAGCCGAATCAAAGGACCCCCGACCAAGCTTGCCACCGCCTGGGCGACCGCCGTCTTGCCGACGCCGGGCTCGCCTTCCAAAAAGAGGGGTTTGGACAGCCGGAGGGCGAGGAAAATGGCAGTGGAGAGGCTCTCTTCCGCAAAATAGGAGACCTCCGCCAAAGCCTCTTGCAGGGCTTCGACGGAGGTTGGAATCGACGGCTCGGTCACCTCAGCCCCGTCGATCACGGGCGGCGCGCAGGCATCGGCCGCCGTAGACCTTGGCCAAGTGCAGACGGTATTCCGCCGAGGCGTGCAGGTCGGATAGGGGATCCTCGTGCTCGAGAGCCGCCAGCGCCGAGTCGATGGCGGCATCAGAGAGATCGGAGCCGGAAAGGGCGTCACTCACCGACGAGGCGACGAAGGGAACCGGCGCCACGCCGTTGAAGGCGAGCCGTACTTGGCCATCGCGAATGACGGAAGCCGCGCCGCAGATGGCATAACCCGAAGCCGGATGCTCGAATTTGCGATAGGCGGAGCCGTCCCCTGAGCCGAGGCTCGTGAAGCTGATTTGCGAGATCACCTCGTTTTCACCGAGATCGGTGTCCATGAGACCGGAAAAAAAGCCGTCTGCCTTGACGGTTCGCTGACCGTCGGGGCCGACGATGAGAATTTCGGCGTTGAGGGCCAGCAACACCGCGGGCAGATCCGACGCCGGGTCGGCGTGGGCAATATTGCCGCCGATCGTCCCCCGATTGCGGACTTGGGGGTCTCCGACCAGGGCTGCGGCCTCGGGAAGAAGTTGGGCAGACTGAGCCAAAGTTTCTGAAGCGGCCAGCTGTCGGTGGGTGGTCAGGGCTCCGATTCGAGCCTTGCCTCCTTCCACGGCAATACCCTTCAGCTCTTCGAGCCCGGAAATATCCACCAGCTTGGCGGGTTGGGCCAAGCGCTGCTTAAGCAAAGGAATCAGGCTGTGGCCACCGGCCAATGCCTTGCAATCCTCCCCGCTGAGCAGAGTGAGGGCTTCCTTCAAGTTGTCGGCACGGACGTATTCGAAATTTCCTGGAAACATTTCAGCTCCTCAACCTTGGCCGTTGCCGCATGAATTCATGGCTCGCCAGACTTTTTCCGGGGTCAGCGGCATGTCGAGATGCTCGACGCCGAAGGACGACAGGGCGTCGACCACCGCGTTGGTCACCGCAGCCGGAGAAGCGATGGTGCCCGCTTCGCCGACCCCCTTGACGCCCAAGGGATTGTGGGGACAAGGAGTAACGGTTCGATCGGTATCGAAGGACGGCAACATGTGGGCTCGCGGCAGGGCGTAGTCCATCAGGGTGCCGGTCAAGAGCTGCCCGTAGTCGTCGTAAACCGCCTCTTCCCACAACGCTTGGCCAATGCCCTGGGCAAGACCGCCGTGAACCTGTCCTTCGACGATCATCGGGTTGATGACATTGCCGACGTCGTCACAGCAGGCGTATTGGCGCAGCTCCACATGACCGGTATCGCGGTCGATTTCCACCACCGCGATGTGCGCGCCGAAGGGATAGGTGAAGTTGGCGGGGTTGTAAAACGAGGTTTCTTCGAGACCCGGCTCCAGATCGTCGGGATAGTTGTGGGCCAAATAGGCTTGAAGCACCACGTCGCCCCAAGCTTGGGTCTTGGCCGGCACACCCTGGACGTGGAACGTGCCGTTTTCAAAAACGATGTCGTCTGGGCTGGCTTCCAAGAGATGGGCGGCGATTTTCTTGCCCTTGGCAATTACCTTGTCCACGGCTTCGGCGATGGCACTGCCGCCGACCGCTGCCGAACGACTGCCGTAAGTGCCCATGCCGAATTGCACCTCGCGGGTATCTCCTTGCACCACCTCGACTTGATCGACGTCAACCGCAAGGCGATCGGCGACGATTTGGGCGAAAGTGGTCTCATGGCCTTGGCCGTGCCCGGAGGAACCGGAGTAGACGGTGATGGAGCCCGTGGGATGAACCCGGACCTTGGCACTTTCCCACAGCCCGGCTTGGGCTCCCAGGGCGCCGACCACCTGGGAGGGGGCCAAACCACAGGCTTCGATGAAGGTGCAGAGGCCGATGCCGAGCAACTTGCCGTCACCGGACTTCCTGCGCTCCGCCTGCTCGTCGCGTAAGCCCTGATAACCGACCATCTCAAGAGCGCGGTCCAAGGCCGGGCCGTAATTACCCGAGTCGTATTCCAAGGCCACCTGGGTGGCGTAGGGGAAGGCGTCGGCAGCGATGAAATTTTTGCGCCGGAACTCACCGGGATCGAGGCCCATTTTCGCCGCTCCGAGATCCATGATGCGCTCGATCAAGAATGTGGCCTCGGGTCGCCCGGCGCCGCGATACGCATCCACCGGAGTGGTGTGGGTGAACGTCCCGAGGGTGCGGACATGGATGGCCGGAATATCGTATTGCCCTGAAAGTAAGGTGCCGTAGAGATAGGTCGGCACGGCAGGCGCGAAGGTGGAGAGGTACGCCCCCATGGCGGCCTTGGTTTCCACCCTCAATCCGACGATTTTGCCGTCGGCGTCGAGGGCCAGCTCCGCATGGCTGGCGTGATCCCTGCCGTGGGCGTCGGTGAGATTGGTCTCGGAGCGGGTCGCGACCCATTTCACCGGTCGTCCCGTGTTCATGGCACACCACGCGGTGATCGCTTCGTCGGGATAATGATGGATCTTGGAGCCGAATCCACCCCCGACCTCGGGCGCGATCACTCGAATTTTGTGCTCCGGCAGACCGATCGAAGCCAAAGTCATCAGCAGCCGGTGGACGTGGGGATTCTGGGAGGTGACCCACACCGTCAGCTCGCCTTTGGCGTCGTCCCACTCCGCCAGCGCCCCGCGAGGCTCGATGGCGTGGGGGATTAAGCGACTGTTGCGCAGGTCGAGGGATACGGTATGTGCGGCTTGGGAAAACGCGGCCTCGGTTTTCTCTTTGTCGCCCAAGTCCCAGTCGAAGGCGACGTTTCCGGCCGCTTCAGGGTGGACCTGAGGAGCCCCGGGCTCGAGGGCGGCCACGACGTCGGTGACGGCATCCAGGTGCTCGTATTCAACCTCTACCAGCTCGGCCGCGTCATGGGCGGTGTAGCGGTCCTCTGCGACCACCACGGCGACTCCGTCACCGACGTGGCGAACCACGTCTTTGGCCAGAATGGGATGGTCCGGGGTCACCAAGTTGGGTAGCAGCCAGCAGGTCGGCACCACGCCGCCCGCTTCGCCTTGAACCAAGTCTTGGCCGGTGAATACCGCCACCACGCCGGGAACCCTTGCGGCTCGGGATGTGTCGATGGAGGTGATGCGCGCGTGAGCGTGGGGGCTGCGGACGATGGCGGCGAAACACATGCCGGGACGCACGAGATCGTCGGTGTATTTGCCCTTGCCGGTGATCAGGGCTGGATCTTCACGGCGTTTTATCGAGGTACCGAAGACGCTCATGAATCGCCCCCTTTACCGGCCATTCGACCGGCGGCGTCGGAGATGGACTTCACAATGTTGTGGTACCCGGTGCAGCGGCAGACATTGCCCTTCAAGCCGTGCCGAATTTCTTGCTCGGTCGGGGAGGGATTGTCGGCCAGCATGCCGGCCGCGACCATGATCATTCCGGGCGTGCAGTAGCCGCATTGGAGGCCGTGATTGTCGCGGAAAGCGGCCTGCAAGGGATGCAAGTTCTTGCCGTCGGCCATGCCTTCGATGGTGGTGATTGAGGTGCCGTCGGCCTGGACCGCGAGCTGGGTGCAGGACTTAACCGATTGACCGTCCACCAAGACGGTGCAGGCGCCACATAGGCTGGTTTCGCAGCCGACGTTGGTGCCCGTGAGACCCAGGTCTTCCCGTAGGAAGTGAACCAGCAGTCGACGGGCGTCGACTTCCCTCTCGTAATGCTTACCGTTGACCTCGACTTGGATGCGGTGGCCCATCTAGCTCCTCCTGGAGATTCGTCCGGACGGTTCGGGAAAATTGAGCTGGTCCTGAATCCGATTTTTATATCACAGGGTGCCCGGCTAGGGGCGCCCGGCTAGGGGCGCCCGGCTAGGGGCGCCCGGCCAGGGGCGCCCGGCTAGGGGCGCCCGGCTAGGGGCGCCCGGCGCTCGGTGCTCAGCGAAGGGTCGAGGCGAGTTCCTCGAGGAAAATCAGCAAGTCGACGGTTTTGACCCGAGTTTCGGGTCGCTCCTTGATCTGGACCGGAGCGAAATTCAGCACTGCCTTGATGCCGGCGTCGGCGAGGGCCTCGTAGTTCTCTTGGGCAGCAGCGGCGGGAACGGCCAGAATGGCCATTTCCGCGCCGGTTTCTTTGACCACAGCTTCCAGGTCCTTGCTCGGGGAGACCTCTAACTCTCCCAAGCGCTCGCCAATACGGCCGGGGTCGATGTCGAATAACGCAACTACCTTGAAGCTGCCGGAGTTCAGTCCGGGAAATCGTGCCAAAGCCGTGCCGATGTTGCCCGCGCCGACAATGACCGCCCGATGCTCGCGATCCAATCCGAGCTGAGATTCGAGCTTCTGGCGCAGATGGCTGACGTCATAACCCACACCGCGAATCCCGAGTTCGCCGAATTGGGCCAGATCTTTGCGGATTTGCGCCGCCGACAATTGGAATCGTCGCGCCATCTCCGACGAGGAGATGCGCTGGATATTCTCGTGTTGGAGTGCCCTCAAACCGCGCAAATAGACCGAAAGGCGGTTGATGGTCAGGGAAGAAATTTCAGTGCTTTGGGGCATTCGAGATTGTAGCTTGCAGAGAGTCGTCGGTTGTGAATTCCCAAGGAGTCGGAGGGCGAGTACCCCGCCATTTGGTGTGAGCGGCAATTTTGCCACACCCTGATAGCAGGTTAAACGGCAAAGGGCGGTCAGAAGTTTTGGCAGCTGAGGTGAGCTTATCGTTCCTCCTATGCTACGATCCGCCGCCATGAGTGACGCAGAGACCTCCAAAGAGCTGAAGGGCCGCATCAGGCGGCTGATTGTAGACCGGCTGAAACTCGAGATGGATCCCGAGTCGATCGACGAATCCGCGCCCCTTTTTAGTGAAGATGGGCTGGGGCTGGATTCGATCGACGCCCTGGAGCTGGTCTTGGGTATTGAGCAAGAACTCGGTGTTCGGATCGACGACGAGGAGGTTGGCGCTCAAGCCCTTTCCTCGGTCGAGTCCCTGGCTGAGTTTGTCCAATCGCGAGCCGCCGAATCCGCCGACTGAAGGTTCGATCCGGCCTGCGGCACCCCAACACCGTGCCGCCCCACGTCGTGCTGCCCAAACTGTGCTGCCCCACAAATACCCCTTCGCATTCGTCGATCCGGTGCCGCCGGCCTCTTCTGAGGTCGGCGAAAACCGTGTTGTGCTCGTGCGCCTGACCCAGGGCGCCGGACCGTTCCGTGGTGCCCCCGCGATACCCTCCATTTTGGCGATCGAAATGATCGCCCAAGCGTCTGCCGTGCTGATGGCCGGGTCGGGTTCGTCGCCAGCAGAGGCATCGAATTCGCTGGACGTGGGGTCGCAAATGGATCCGGGGGAGGGTGCAAGCCAAAACCCGGGCACACCATCGAGCAAGCCGGTGCACCTGGCGGGATTCGAAGCTACTTTTTCGCAGAATCTGGCGGATGAGCCGATGATCGCCGGCGACGACCTCGAGATCAGAATCGAGGATTCCCGTGCTTTTGGACGCCTGCACAAGGTAACCGGTGGTTTGCTCAGGATCCGGTCGGACGACAGCCGAGAGCTTCTGGTCGAAGCCGAGCTGATGCTGTCGAAATGAGCTGAGTCTTGGGAGACTAGAGGAGGGGAGAAGCTGGTGCGAAAGGGGGGACTCGAACCCCCACATCCTTGCGGACACAAGAACCTGAATCTTGCGCGTCTACCAATTCCGCCACTTTCGCAAAGTAGGTCGGCCGGAGCCGAAGGTGAAAGGCATTCACTGGAATGTCGAAATGACAATGTCTCCAGAGCGGTCTCTCACCGTGGAGGCGGATTTTAGAGAAGGGGCTTGGGCCTGTCAATGGCGTAATTCGGGCGAATTTATTTTTCCGATGCCCACGGCCGTTGCGGCAGGGGGGTTTTCTCTGGGCCCTGATCGCATACGTGGGACGGGGATTGGGAACCCGCAGCCTGTTTGGCAGGTCCATTAAATTCGCAAGGGCGGCGTCGCGAAAGGAATCCCGGCCCCTTTTCCGACATCTACCCTGCGGTAACCATCAACCTCGTCCTGCCGTCAACCCGGTCAGTCAACCCGGTCATCCAACCCGGTCATCCAACCAGCTTGAGTTGATCGAATCGCAGCGCAGCATGCCGCGCGAGAAGCTCTGACCGACCGTTCGCAAAAAGACCCAGCTCGAATACTCCGCCAGAGCCGAGAGGCTGCGGCGACAAAAGATTAAGGAATCGAGATGCCGATGTTAGACTGCGCAACAATGAAGAGGCGTCAATTACCTCCCTGCCCGAACTCCCGCCGGAACCTACCAGTCGGGATCTTGCTACCCAGCGTGCTGCTGATTTCCCTGTTGCTCGTCACGACCTCGTGTGGTCCGGTCGGCGCGCCGTCCGAAGAAGTCGATAAAGCGGAAATCCAGCAAGTGCTGGAAGTGTATTTGCCGGTGCTCGGCAAAGCCTACGCGAGCGGCTCGACGTCGACTTTGGAGCCTTGGGCAGTTCCCAAAGAGCAAGCTCGGATCCAGCTGAGGATCGAGGAGCTGGAAGCCCGGGGACAAGTTTACGAGCCCGAGTTCAAAAGCGTCACGGTGGAGAATATTTCGGTGTGGAACTACTCCAACGCCTTCGTGACCACCGTCGAGGTTTGGGATGTTCGGGCTTATACCCTCGGATCTCGCATGGTCATCAATGAGAGTCTCGACCAACGTAGTCGGGTGAAGTACCAAATGAAGCGCAAGGGCGATGGATGGTCGATCCTCTATCGAGAGCTCGAAAAGACCTCCGACGAATAAACGCCCCCAGATTCGAGAGCTAAATCAGTGATGCAATCTTCAGTGGTCGCCATTATTGGCCGGCCCAATGTCGGCAAATCCACCCTCTTTAACCGCCTGATAGGTCGCCGGCAATCGATCGTGCACGACCAACCGGGCATCACACGGGACCGAATCTTCGGCCGCTATGAACTGGAAGAGGATCGCTTCATCGAGCTGATCGACACCGGCGGTTTGGTGCCGGGTGACGATCCACTGGGCCTGTCGGCCCAGGTAATGTTGGCGATCGAGGAAAGCGATTTGCTGCTCTTGATCGTCGACGGCAAGGACGGTCTGACCGCGGCAGACGAGCGAGTCTGGGAGGAAACCCGGAAGGCAGATCGACCCGCGATTTTGGTAGTGAATAAGAGCGACACCCGGGCCGCGGAGGAGCAATTCCACGACTTTTATGCCATGGGTTTGGATCGCCAGGTCTTGGTGTCGGCCGAGCACGGCCGTGGCATCGATGCTTTACGGTCCGAGATGTGCGAACTCCTGGGGCCGCAGGTGGCGGAACCGGAAGTGGAATCGGACGACATCCCTTGTCTCGCCATCGTCGGACGCCCAAATGTAGGTAAGTCTTCGTTGGTCAACCGAATGGTAGGGCAGGCGAGGGTGCTGGTCTCACCGGAAGCGGGAACCACCCGTGACCCAATCGACACGCTGATGGAGTGGGAAGGCAAGACCTGGAAGCTGATCGATACCGCCGGTATTCGCCGGCGCAGCCAAGTTTCGGGTTTCGCCGAGGAAATCGCCGTGATGTTCGCTCGCCGTCAGATGGAACGTGCCCAGGCCGTGATCTTGGTGGTCGACGCGGCCCAGGGAATTACCAGCGGGGATCTGGCGATTGCAGGGAGTGCCTGGGAACTCGGGCGCTCGGTCGTCGTCGCCATCAACAAATGGGATCTACTGGACGACGAAGCCCGAGAAAAGCTCGAAGAGGATTGGCCTCGGTTGGACCAGCTACTTTCTGGGCCAGAGCGGGTCAATATCTCTGCGCTTTCCGGTAGGAGACTCGACCGTCTCTTGCCGGCTGTTGAAAAGGTGCTCGAGCGCACAAAAGTGGAGCTGGGGACCAGCGAACTCAATCGCCTGATCGAATCGGCGATCATCCGTCACCAGCCGCCGCAAAAATACGGCAAACCCTGGAAGGTCTACTACACGACTCAGGTTCAAACCGGGCCACCCACCTTCATGTTGTTCGCCAATCGAACCCTTGAGCGGTCCGACACCTATCGTCGTTATCTAGAGAACCAGTTGCGGGAATCTCTGGATCTGGGTGGTGTGCCGATTCGTTTAGTGATCCGGAAGCGTTGATGCCCTTGTCGTGTCCCGGATGGATCTCCTATACTGTTGGGACTGTTCAGCCGAGTCCGAATCGTCGAGAGATCGAGCAGCTCAGCTGGGTCTCTATGGAACGGCTCGGGTTTTTGAAGCAAGTTACCGCTGATCGAGCCGATTGGAGTCGGATGAAGACCGGCTTTCGTTGGGATGATCACGTCCGCATCTCGAGGGTCTCGGAGGTAGCGTTGAGTCGAAAATTGCCAAAGTCCCTAGGCACGACCAAAGCCGATCTAGTCGATGCTGTTTATAAGCGCCATGGTGCGCTGACCAAAACAGAGGCTGCGAAAGTCGTGGATGCCATCTTTTCGACGGTGAAAACCAGCCTGTCAGATGGTAGAGCGGTGAGGATCCGAAACTTTGGCACTTTCGAGTTGGCGGCGCGGGAAGGGCGAACCGGCGTCAATCCAGCCAGTGGCGAAAAGATGTTCATCCCCCCTCGAACCGGATTGACCTTCAAGCCGTCGCGCCATCTAAAATCGGTCTTGACCGACGATGACGGTGAGACTTGATCTCCGGTCTCAAGACCACCCTGGTCTGAGTTGATCTGCAAGTCCCCATTCGGAAGCTGAAGCGTGGCAAAGAAGCTTTTCTACAAGATCGGTGAAGCGTGCAAGCTTCTCGACATCCAACCGTACGTGCTTCGGTATTGGGAAACTGAATTTCCATTTCTCAGCCCGAACAAGAGCAAATCCGGCCAAAGGGTCTATAGCGAGCGTGAACTCGACATCATCCGGCGCATCAAGGAGCTGCTCTACGAAGAGGGGTATACGATCGCAGGGGCCAAGAAGAAGCTCGAAAGTGAGCTTACCGACGGGGAAGACGGCAAGCCCGTGGTGGCGCCGACTCCCGAATCGGAGACTTCAGGGGCCGAGGGCGAAAACGGTCACTCCGGACTTCGAGAAGAGCTTGACACCGCGGCTGAAAACGTAAAAACTCTCCGCTCCGGAATCGAAGGCGCGCTCACCCAAGCCCGCGAGATTCTGGACCTCCTGGATTCCAAGGCGTCCTAGTTATCCTGGGCGATCGGAAAACAAGGCGGAAAGAATGACCCCCACAATGGTGCCGGGTGAGACACAGTGGCGCCGGGTGAGACATAGTAGAATCAAAATCGTCGGGACGTGGCGCAGTCTGGTAGCGTACCTGAATGGGGTTCAGGTGGTCGCGAGTTCGAATCTCGCCGTCCCGACCAATCTTCCGATACGAACATTATCGATCCGCCGAACCGAGGCCGCTCCCCATTCGAGCGGCCTGTTGTGCCTTGTGGCGTCTTTGCCGAAAGACGCCGACACCAGTAGACATCTTCGGATGGGAATACGGCCGCTGGAGGGCTTTCTGCCCGCAGGCTTCCCCTCGATGGCTCCTGGGGCCGAAGATGTTGATGATCCGCAAACGGACCCGAATGGCCGATTGCGACGGGCCGGATTCAGGCGATAGGAGCGACGCAATGACTGATATCGAGCACCTACAAGGGCAATTCGGAACCGCGAATCGCCGATTTGGAGTTGTGGCTGCCCGTTTCAACTCGCGGGTTGTGGATCTCCTCCTAGAGGGCGCCGTGGACTGCCTGCAGCGCCATGGCGTTACCCAAGATCGCATCACGGTAGTCCGGGTCCCAGGGGCCTGGGAGCTGCCGTTGGCGCTGGAAGAGCTGGCCCAAACCGGTCGCTATGATGGTTTGGTCGCGCTCGGGGTTGTGATCCGAGGCGAAACGCCCCATTTTGACTACGTAGCCGGTGAGTGCAGCAAGCTGACCTCATCTCTCATGCAGCGCCACCGCATACCTGTTGGTTTCGGCGTGTTGACCACCGATACCTCGGACCAAGCGGTCGAGCGAGCCGGTGGCAAGCTGGGAAATAAGGGCTGGGACGCCGCTGCGGCGACCGTCGAGATGGCAGATCTGGTGGCTCAGATCCGCGGAGACCGGGCCGATGGAGGAGAGGCGTGAGCCGAACTCGACAACGCAAGGGTCGCGTTTCCGGAAAGCGCCGGCGCGCGCGCGAAATGGCCGTTCAGATGCTCTACCAACAAGAGCTCGGTTCCTCGGAGCTGGAGGCTGTTTTTTCCACCTTTGATCTCTCCGACTATGTGAGCGAAACGGAATCGGATCGTCCGTCCGAGGAACGTGAAGCCAATCGAGTTCGGGCGGAAGAATCGTTCGAGCACGCGAAAGTCTTGGTGCGAGGAACGGTTCAAGATGGTGAGCAAATTGACGATTTGATCCGAGAGCACGCGGAGAATTGGCGTCTCGAGCGCATGCCTGCCATCGATCGCAACATCCTGCGTCTGGCGGTTTATGAAATGCTGCACGAACAGAATGTGCCGAAGGTCGTGATCGTGGACGAGGCAATCGAACTGGCCAAGAAATTCGGTGCCGAAAGCTCGGGGAGATTCGTCAACGGTCTGCTGGACGGCGTGCTGAAGTCCGCTAGGTTTAAGGAGCCGGCGTCGAGAACTAAGCCACGGGCAACCGTGGTAGATCCGCAGGCTGCGGTGGTAGGCGAGCCGACGGAGGGCTCGCCGGGTTGAGGATCCCTGGGATGTCGAAGCGAACGGACCACCAACTTTATGCAGTTTGGGCCTTGCTGGTCTGGGCGCTGTTCACTGTGTCCGCCGCTGAGCCCGTCTCAGCGATGTCGAAGAGTGGCTTCGCGGTAGACGGCGGCGACACCGCCCGGATGTTGCCCCCCGCAGGTGCCGTGGTCGAGAGCTACAGCAATGCCGGTTATCAGTTGATCCAAGAGGGCGGTGAGGCCAGGGTCTCAGTCGCGGTCGCACCCCTTGAGAGCCGGTCCTCCTTCGAGCCTCCTACCCTTACCTCCGAGGGTGATCCGGTGGCGCGTTTGGCTAGAACGCTTTCGTTGGGCGCCACCACTGAATACGAGGCGATTTCTAGGGTGCTCTCCTGGGTCGCGCGCAATATCGAATATCGCTTGGATCGCTCCGAATCCCAGGAATCGAAGGTGGTGTTGGAGCGCCGCACCGGTTATTGCACCGGTATCGCCAGGTTGACCGTTGCGCTGCTCAGCTCTATCGGCATCGAGGCCCGCGAGGTAGCAGGTTTTGTCTACAGCGACGGCGTCGAAGGGCCTCAAGGCTTTCATCGATGGATCGAAGCTCGGCTCAGCGATGTCGGCTGGGTCTACAGCGACCCCCTTTTCTCCCATCACTATGTGCCGGCCAGCTATCTACGATTGGCCAGTGAGCGCATAGAGCCTGCCAGGGGCATCGAAGGGGTTCTGATCGAGCGGCGGGACGAAATTGCGGCGGTGGATCTATCGCTCAACGCCGGGCCGGGCATAAGAATTCGACGGAACAACGATCGGCGCCTAGCCGCCGCCCTCCAACTTTCAGTGGAGTCCGGCGGTGCAGGCCTAGCGGTTTTGGAAAGTAAGTCGCGGCGATTCCGGCATTTGCTGGTCGGCGGGGCAACCACATTTTTGGGACTCGAACCGGGCCAATATCACCTGCGGGTGATGTTGACCGGTCACGACGTGGTCGAGCGGCGCATCGAGGTCGTCGGCCGACAACGAACCACAATTACCCTGGCCGCATCCATGCCGTCCGAGCGGACGGCGCCTTCTGATGTGGACGCAACTGTAGGGGGCTTGGAGTGAGCAAGAACCAAACCGACGAGATCCGCGCGCGCGCGGGGAGGCCGACCGCTCTAGGTTGGATGCTCGGAGTCTGCATCTTGGCCGTCGGCATCGCCGGTTGTGGATACTCGCTGGTGGGCCGTGCGACCAATATTCCCGAAGACATAAAAAGAGTCTACGTGGAGCCGCTGGAGAATAAGACGTCGCGCCAGCAAGTTGAGCAGATTCTGACCCAGGCGATTCTCGACGAGCTGGTGACCCGCAGACGCTTTGAGGTGATCAACGAGATCGCTGATGCGGACGCGATTCTGCGCGGCTCGGTGCTGACATTCGTCGTCCGGCCGTTGACGTTTGACGGCTCGGGTCTGGCGGATAACTTCGAGATCAATATTACGGCCGATATGCGCTTTGAGCGGCCCCTTGACCCGGCGGCCGGTGAAGACGAAGAGCCTGAGGTGATCTGGAAGAATTCTCGTTACCTCTTCCGTCAAGATTACCCCTTGGACGAGACTGGCGGAGCGGGCTTTTTGGATCGCGAGAACATTGCGATTGAACAGACCTCCGTACAATTCGCCGAGACCTTGGTTACTGACCTATTAGAGGGCTTCTAAGAGGTCAGGACTTGGCCTGCCTGGCACGGGGGCGAGGACAAGCCCGGGGTATGCCCGCCCATACCTCTGGAGGTTTGCGGGCGTAGCCCGCTAAGTTCTACTTGCCGAGGCCGAGACAACCAGCAAATTATGGCCATCAAAAAAGGCTCCGCACGTACGGAGCCTTTTTTGATGGCCGTTAGCTCAGGAAAAAGATCCCTGGGTCTTTAGACCCTGGGTGGTCTTTGGTTCCTGAGCTTTGGGACAGGCCTCAACCCAAAGAGTTGACGGCGCGAGTCAGCCGGGACTTGGTCCGGGCGGCGGCGTTTTGATGAATAACGCCTTTTTGGGCCGTAGCATCGACCGTGCTGAGGGTCTCACCCAGCAGACTCTTTGCCAGCTCGGCGTTGCCCTCTTCGATAGCTGCGCGGAGCTTCTTAACCGCGGTCCGCATACGGGTGCGGAAGGACCGGTTGTTGTCACGGCGCTTGATCGATTGGCGCATTCTCTTCAAGGCAGACTTGTTGTTGGCCATCTGTGTCGAAATCCTTTGTATCAGTCTAGTCAAACTACGAGGGCAGAAACCTAGCCCGTCGCGGGAGCCCGAGTTTTTTTTCGGGCTCTTCGGTCTTACTTGAATGCTTCGAAAATCTCGCGCTGAGAGCCGATGTTGGCGGCAACCGCTCGAATTCTCGCTGCTGTACGTTGTGCGGGCTGAGTAGGCCCTCTTCCTTCGCCTCGGAGCCCTGGGGATTGGGCGAGGCGGCTATCTCCGGTTTGGCGACCCGATAACCCCGGTGGGGTCGAACTCGGGAGCGGAAACCGTCCAGACATGCAGCGAGCGGATTGTAGCGGGCTCAACACTCGGGGTCAAATCCCATTTCCTTCAGCCGTTGGGTGGCGAGCAATGCCTCGTCGGTGCCTGCGAAATCGCAGGCGACTCGGGTTAAGTCGGCAACGCCCTTATCCCTTTGGCCGAGCTCGAGATGGGCGTACCCTTTCTTGATTTGGGCGCTCGCGGTTCGGTCTGAGCCTGGAAATGCGAGCACCGCCGCGAACTGGCGTACAGCCCGCTGGTATTGACCCTGGTGGTAATAACACTCACCGAGCCAGTAGGCCGCGTTGTCTGCCAAGTCTGTTTCGCCGTGATGCTCCAGGTACCGGCTAAAGCCGAGAATGGCTAGGTCGTAGTTGCCTGCGAGGTAGTCGTCGTAAGCGGTGTCGTAGAGGGTCTTGGGGTCGGTTTCGTCCAACCTGGCAGTCGGTCTGGGGGCGGTGGGGGAGGGTCTGGAAGACTGAGCCTGCTCGGCCGCAGCGCGTACCGCCTGTAGCTCGAGATTAGTGGCTTTTATTTGTTGGGTCAGTTGGCTCAGCTCAAAATTGGTCTCGTCGAGCTTGGCCTGCAAACGTTCGACCTGGCGAGTCAGGCTGTCGATATCAGCCTTGAGATCCGCATTGGAAGCGGTGACGCCATCGATGCGCTGCTTTAGATCGTTCTCGACCTCGGTGATCTGATTTCGGGTCGCGACCTCTTTTCGAAGCTCCAGCGTCTGGACGTGGAGTTCACCCAGACGGGTGTTGATGCCGTCTAGGTCCGCGGTGGAAACACAGCCGAGGGTCGTCATTGCGGTGCACGCAATAACGACCCTCGCTATGAGAACAGGCAGAAGAAACCGCCGCTTCAACTGAGCTGGATCTCCGTGCTTAGTATCACTACGTAAATTATCCTCGGCGATGTGGTCGTCGGCAGGTTGCCGTCGACAGGTTGCCGTCGACCACTGCTGCCGATTAGTTCTTGCCGGTTACGACGAATCGGGCCCGGCGATTCTTCTGCCAGCAAGCTTCGTTGCTTTCTGTGCAGAACGGACGCTCCTCGCCGTAGCTCAGAATTCTGAACCGATTTCTCGGAACACCGAGGGAAGCGAGATAGTCGAGGGCCGCAGCGGAGCGGTTCTCGCCCAAAGCGAGGTTGTACTCGTTGGTGCCACGCTCATCACAATGACCTTCGATCTGGAACGTCAATTCACTACCCTCGCCAGAGTTCATGAATTCAGCGTTCTTAGCGAGCCGCTCGCGCGCCTCACTGCTCAGGTCATATTTGTCGAACTCGAAGAAGACGTCGCCGATCAAGCCTTGAGTGCGAAGCCGAGCTTCGAGCTCCTGGATCGATTCGGGCGGTTTTTCCGCGGTTTGGTCAGCGGCAGGCGCGGGTGCGGGCTTGTCGACCACGTCCTGAGGCGGCGGGGTCGGGGACGTGTCAACGGGTGGTGGCTCGACTACCGGTGGCTTTTTACTACAGCCGACAGAGGCGATCAGCAGCACGGCGAGCACCAGAACGATCCAGTTCCTATCCATTCGCATTTTTAAGGCGGCCTCCTCAATGTCTAAAGGCATCTACAGCGTCAAAAGGCATCTACAGCGATTTTGAGTTACGACTTTCTTTATCAAGATAGCAGAATCAATGCCTGCCCTCAATAGCACGAAGCATCGAAAACGTAGTTTTTATGGGAGTTTACGAGCTTTTTAAGGCGCCGACTACTTGGGTGGGAAGGCAGACCATGCCGGCCCTGAGCTGTTTCCCTGGTGGGTCAGCTGCCTGGGATTCGAGCCGTTCGCATCTATGACGTAGATTTGTGCGCTTCTTCCTTGGCGCAAGGTATATGCGATTTTGGTCCCGTCCGGCGAAAAAGTCGGCTCTTCCTGGCTGCCCTGGCCGCCGGTCAAAACTTGGGTTTGGAGGTCCACTAGACTGGTGACGACGACCCTAAAGATACCCTGATTGCCCGAGCGGCTCGCATAGGTCAGTCGGCTGCCGTCCGGGCTCCACGAGGCCCCTTCGTTGTAGTTTCCTTCGAAAGAGATGCGTCGGATGTTGGAGCCGTCTATTTCCATGACGTAAATATTCGGCCGCCCGGATCGGCTGGAGGTGAAAGCGATCTTTGAGCCGTCCGGGCTCCAGGCCGGGTTGGTGTCGATGGCTTTCGAAGTCGTCAGCCGAACCGGGGTCGAGCAGCTTCGATCACAAATGTAAATATCTACGTTCGAGCCTTGGCTCGAGGCAAACGCCAATCGCTTGCCGTCCGGTGCGAAGGAGGGGGAGAGGTTGAGCGTGCCCTCACGATAAACAGGGATCTTGTTGCCACTGGCCAAATCTACGTAGTAGATGCCTGGGGGCCCCGAGAAGTAGGACATATAGGCGATGGCATCGTTGGTCGGGCTCCAAGAGCCGTATCCGCTGGTGGACTTGTGGCCGCTGATCCGTCTCTGATTGCGGCCGTCATAATCCATCAAATACATCTCTTGATGACCGTCACGATCGCTTTGGAAGGCGAGGGTGGTGAGTGTCAGGCTAGGACGATTGCTGAATTGCCAGTGGATGGCATCCGCCATGTGATGGGCGACTAGTCGAGCTTGGTCCAGGGTACCGCGGTATCGTTTTCCCAGAATCGACTGACGGCTCGGCAAGTCGTAAACCCAGCCGTCGAGGGTCAGCCGGTCGCCCTCTTTTTTGATTTCCGTCAGCAACACGACCTCATTGCCGAGGGAGCGATATTGATCGAAGTCCTGATCCCGGTTGCCCGTCAGCACGAGGACTGAGAGTTCCGTTGGACCCTGCACGTTGAAGAGAATCATCTGCTCCAAGTCTTCCCGCAACGTCTGCTCGATCTCGGCAGCTGCCTGGCGAAAATCTCCGGTCAGCTCCGGGGCAATTTTCGACGGCTCAATCGCTAGCCGAACTTGGCTCCGTGCCCGCAGCTTATCGATTTCTACCCAGGCTTCCTCGCCCTGGAGTAGCTCGGAGGAAGGCTCTTGTGCGACGGCTGCGGCCGAAGCGACTAGGCTCGCGGCGAGCCAGAAGAATATCCCGTAATAGCCGGCCGAATGCCCGACTGAGAGGGAGGCGAATGGTTTGAATTCCTGGGTGATCTGGCTCATCGCTGGCAGGGTGCTCCTGGTGACTATTTGACGATCAGGTTGATGCCGAGATAATCGCGTTTGTACCCCTTGGGCAGGGGTGGCAGGGGTGAAGTTACTTTGACCGCTCCAATGGCGGTGCGGTCGAAAACGTCATCCCCCGATGAACGTTTGAGAATCAATTGCTCGACGGTGCCGTCGCGCAAGATGCGGAAATGGATCAAAGCGTCCTTGACGTCGCCGCCCACCGGAGGCCGATTCCAATTCTGGCTGATCATGGAGACGATCCGATCGAGGTAGTAACCATAGGTGAAGTTTGGATCCTCGACCCCGAGTGTGGCCTCGGTAGTTGACGCCCCAAGGGGATTGCCCAAAGGATTGCCTTTTCGCTTGGGCGGATCGGCCAAGGGCGAGGCCGGTGGGGTTTGGGTCTCGGGCGGCGGCTTGGGGCTCTCCTTGGGTGGCGGCTTCGGTGGCGGCTCCTTGGGTTGCGTTGCCAAGACCGGACGATCGGGCTCCACCTTTGGCGGTGGCTCCTCCTTGGGCGGAGGGGGCGGAGGCGGGGGGGGAGTTTCCTTCTTTTTCGGAGGATCTGGGCGCTGCGGCGGAGGGTCCTCACTGCCGAGCGCCTTGGGTGGCACCACGGTCACCGCGATGTAATCGAAAGGCTCGGGAGGTTTGGCTAGAAAGATCGGCATCAGAAGAAAAAAAGCCACGGCCAAACCGTGGAAGACCAGGGATACGGCAAAGTGGCGAGACTGCTGGCTCGAGGTGATGCGATGCGAGCGTTGGTCTAGAACCTGGTTCAGCGAGATAGGCATCAGCGATCAGGGGCCAGCTCTTCGGCAACCAGGCCGATGTGATGGATGTCGCCGGCCTTCAAAAGGCCGATCACCTCGATGAATTGTCCGTAGCTGATGTTTCGGTCCCCTTTGATGAAAACCTGCTTGTCGTCTCGGCTGGAGAGGATCGCCGACAACCGTTCGACCAATTTGGACGGATGGACGGGCTGGTCGCGAATCCAAACGTTGCCGTCAGTTTTTATGGTCAGCACCAACGGGTCGTCTACCCGCATCGGAATCTCGTCCGCCGAGGCGGTTTGGGGCAGGTTGACCTCCACACCTTGGTGCAGCATCGGGGCGGTGATCATGAAAATGATCAGCAACACCAACATGACGTCGACCAAGGGCGTGACATTGATGTCCGCCATCGACTGATCGTCGTGATCTCCGTCGTCTAAATGAAAAGCCATGACTGTTCTCTTTGAGCGGGTCTTAGGTGAAGTTGCGCTCGGTGAGATTCATGAATTCCAAGATGAAATCTTGCATCTCGCTGCGCAGCTGTCGGGCTCGGGAGCCGAAGAAGTTGAAACCGACCAAAGCGGGAATCGCGGCGGCGAGCCCGGCAGCGGTATTCACCAGTGCTTCGGCGATACCGGGTGCGACGGCGGTGATAGATGTCGATCCCGACAGACCGATGTTGTTGAATGCAACCATGATGCCCCAGACGGTACCGAAGAGGCCGATGAAAGGCGCGGCAGATGCGGTGGTGGCCAAGAAGGCGGTCCCCTTGCCCATGACGCCCATTTCGACGCCGATCGCGCGTCTCAGGCTGCGCTCCACTCCGTCCAAAGATTTGACTCGGAATTGGGAGGGGGCTCCGGCTTGACCGGCAGCTGCGTCCTGAGCGGCTTTGACCTGGGCATCAATTTCCGCGTAGCCGGCTTGAAAGAGCCCGACCATGGGGCTGCCGGAAAGACGCCCGGCGGCTGCATTGACCTCACTAAAGCGCTTTGAACGCCGGAAGATTTCTAGAAATTCTTCGCCGTCCCTATCGGCACGACGGTATTGCAATGCCTTGCTGATCATGATCGCCCAGGATCCAATGGACATGCCCGCGAGCAGCAAGAATACGAATTTGGCCATCGGTCCAGCTTCCAAGAAAAGCTCGAAGATGCCGGTTCCATTCGCTGTATTTGCCAGAGGCACCGAAAGAGTTGAAAGCATGTTGATAGGAGTCCTGTGGAAGTGATCGCCGAAATGCCCGGCCCCGGATCGGTTGGCCTGAAAGGCGACCGGATTTCGACCCGGTAACGGCCGGAAATCTAGCACGTCGGCTGCGAGCTGTCCACCGAAGCGCGCGCCCTACAGGGGTCACCAAGTGTCTTATAACTCAATGTTTAGCGCCGGCCTTCCGGGGGGCTTCCCGAAGGCTGTGCGGCGCTGCCGGCAACATGATAGATTGCTCGGGTTGGAAAGGCTGCCGATACCGCTTGCCGATGTGTCCTTCGAGGGGCCGGCAGACGGCCCGCATCGATGAAGTTCCAACCGCCTCGGGGCATTTGGCAAGGTCCAACTTCGCCGAGCCCCGACGCACATCCGACCCGAACGCCAACCCGGCTGCTCCACCTGGTCCGCGCAAACCGCCCCGATCAGGCTCGAACCCTTCCCCGGCTCAGCGTTTCCCCGACTTAAGTTTCAGGAGATTGCGATGAATATCGCTGTATGCATCAAACAAGTTCCCGACACCGAAGCTCGGCTTCGGGTCGCTAAGGATCGCCGCTGGCTCGACGACGAAGACCTGCGGTATGTGATCAATGAAAGCGACGAGCATGCCATTGAAGAAGCGCTACAGATCGCCGAGAAAACCGGCGGTGAGGTAGTTGTCTTCAGCCTCGGACCCGATCGGGTGAAAGAGTCCTTGCGCAAAGCATTGGCTCTCGGCGCCGCACGGGCGGTTCACCTCTCCGACGACGCGTACCAAGGCGGTGATGCCACGGCCACGGCCCGTGCTCTGGCCGCGGCGATCCAAGAAGAAGAGATCGGTCTCGTTTTGACCGGCTCCCAATCCGACGATGTCGGTTATGGCTCGACGGCTTCCATTCTTGCCGGTCTCTTGGGGTGGCCCCAGGCCTGGCTGGTGATGGGCTTAGAGCTGGAAGAGGGTCACCAAAGCGCCAAAGTGACTCGCGAAATGGAAAGCGGCATGAACGAGATTTTCCGCTTGCAGCTGCCGGCGGTGATCGAGGTTCAAGCAGGTATCAATCATCCTCGTTATGCATCGCTCAAAGGCATCATGAAGGCCAAGCGCAAGCCCATGTCGACCCCTTCGCCCGACGAGCTAGGGCTCGACCCGGCACAGATCGGCGCGGCCGGCTCCCGCATTGAGATTGTCGACATCGACTTCCCGGACACCGGCGAGGGCGCGGAGATGTTCGAAGGCGACCCGGCTACGGTGGCCAAGGCTTTGGTAGAGAAATTGCGAAACGAAGCGAGGGTCCTCTGATGTCCAACAATATTTGGGTTGTGCTGCAACAGCGTGAGGGCCGGCTGCACAGGGGCTCCATCGAAGCGATCGCCGGTGCTCAAAAGCTGGCAGCTGAAACCGGCGGGACCGTGACGGCGGTGTTGTTGGGCTCTGGGCTCGGCGCGGCTGCCGAACAGGCGGCGGGTTACGATCTGGCCTCGCTGTTGGTGGTCGATCACGAATCTCTGGCCAACTACACCCCCGGGGCCTACATCGGCGTCTTGGCTCCGGCCATCCGCGATGCTGCTCCGGCGTATGTGGTGTTTACCCATACCTACCAAACCGTGGACTACGTGGGTCGGCTGTGCCATGAGGTGGATGCCGCCTACGTGCCGGAAGTGATTTCCTTCGAGCAAGCCGACGGCGAGCTGCTGTTCAAACGCCCGATTCTCACCGGCAAAATGCAAGCTCGCGTGCGGGTTAAAGGTGAGGGCACCGTATTGGTGTCGCTCCAAAGCGGCGCTTTTCCGGCGGACTCGGCGGCAACCGGCTCGACGGAGCAGGGCAGCCTCGACGCTTCCGGCGCAACCCCTGATCGCGAGCTGTTGGGTGTCGAGCAGGTCGGTGGTGACCAAGTCGACCTCTCTAAAGCCGATGTGGTCGTGGCTGTGGGTCGCGGCATCGGCAAACCCGAGAACTTGCCGCCGATCGAAGCACTGGCGAAGGCACTCGGAGCCGATATCGGCGCCAGCCGACCGGTGATCGACAACGGCTGGTTGCCGCGCGATCGCCAGATCGGCTCGTCCGGTCAGACGGTGGCACCGAAACTCTATCTGGCCATCGGCATTAGCGGTGCTATCCAGCATCTGGTCGGCATGAAGGGCTCTGGCTGTGTGGTTTCGATCAACAAGGACCCGAGTGCTCCGATCTTCAACGTTTCCAAATACGGAATCGTGGGCGATTTGCACGAGGTCGTGCCGGCACTGACCGCAGCGGTGCTCGAAGCCAAGGGCTGATTTCGGCGCTAGTGATTTGAATGAACCCCCGGTGGATGTTTCACCGGGGGTTTCCGCGTAGATGCAGGTTTCAGCCCGCGGTGAGTTCGCCGCGCAGGTCTTTTTGCATGTGCCGGCGCATCTCCTCGACGCTTAGATCTTGGGACAGCAGCCAATAGAGCTTGGTCAGGGCTGCTTCCGGTGTCATGTCCCAGCCGCTGATCACCCCGGCGTCGGCCAAGGAGTTGCCGGTGGCATAACCGCTCATGTCCACAGAGCCTTGTAGGCATTGGGTGCAATTGACGATCACCAGGCCGCGGTCGCAGGCCTGACGCAAGACCCGTAGGAAGCTCGGGTCATCGGGCGCGTTGCCGACGCCGTAGGTGTGCAAGACGGCGCCTTGCAAGGGGCCGCTCAAGAGCTGCTCCAGAACCTTCGGGGTGATGCCCGGGAATAGGCGGACATCCGCCACCTGAGGATTCTTCAGACCGTGCAGGGTCATGGGGCGCTCAGGAATCGGCAGGATCCGTTTCTTGTACACCACGGTTTCAACGCCCACACTGGCCAACACATCGTAATTGGGCGAATCGAAGGCCATGAATCGACTGGCGGAGACTTTGGTCGACCGATTACCCCTCAGCAATCGATGGCGGACCAACAAACAGACTTCGGGCACGCCGCAGTCCGCCGCCAACAACAGGCTGTTGATCAGGTTTTCACGGGCGTCCGTGCGCAATTCGAAAAGCGGTACCTGAGAGCCGGTGAAAATGACGGGTTTGCCCAAATCTCGCAATAGAAAAGATAGGGCCGACGCCGAGTAGGCCATGGTGTCGGTACCGTGCAGCACCACGAAACCGTCGTAATCGTTGTAGTTTCGGGTCAAATCCTCGGCAATGGACATCCAATCCCGAGGGGTCATATTCGAGGAATCGAGTAAATTTTCGTATTCGTGAAGGTCGTAGTGGGGCATCCGCTCGTCTTTGAGCACTGAAAAGCGATCCATCTGCTCTGCGAGGAAACCCGGTTTGGGAACGTAACCACGGTCACCGGCGGCCATGCCGATGGTGCCGCCCGTGTAGGCGATGTAAACGGATTTGCGGTGGCTCATGATCGCTCCGGTCGGCGGTCGGTCGATTAGGAGACGGGCAGCTCAACCTGCCCGGCCTTGGCCGAGCTTTGGGGGTGGAGATCTTCCATTTCCGCCTGTACCAATTTGGACACCCCTTTTTCTTCCATCGTCACGCCGTAAAGGCTGGCGGCGACTTCCATGGTGAGCTTGTTGTGGGTTACCACCAGGAATTGGGTGTCCTTGGCCATCTCCTGCAGGGTTTCGACAAAACGCAATACGTTGGCGTCGTCTAAGGGAGCGTCCACCTCGTCGAGGATGCAGAACGGCGACGGTCGGCTTTGGAAGAGGGCGAAAAGCAAAGCGATGGCGGTCAGCGCTTTTTCGCCGCCCGAGAGCAACATGATGTTCTGTGGGCGTTTGCCGGGCGGACGGGCGATGATCTCAATGCCGGTTTCGAGCACGTCGTCCTCGTCGAAGAGGCGCATATGGGCCTCACCCCCGCGGAACAGCCGTTGAAAAGTCTCACCGAAGACCTTATTCACTTGCTCAAAGGTGGCCTTGAAGCGCTCGCTCGATAGCTCGTTGATCTCGGCGATGGTTTGTTTGAGGCTTTCCACCGAAGCGGCCACATCCTTACGCTGCTTGCGCAGGAAAGTGCCGCGCTCCTCTTGGTCTTCGTATTCTTTGGCGGCCAATACGTTGACTGGTCCCAGGCGTTCGAGGATCGCTTTGCAGCGCGCCAGCTCACCTTCGAGATCCGCCAGCTGTCCTCGGTTCAGGCTTGGGATCTCCGCCTCGTCTTCGGCCATCAAGGCCGTTACCTCCTGGTCGGAGAGGGCGGGCTCGCCGTCTTCGGGGCTCGAATCCTCATCGTCTTCTTCGACCGCAGACTCCGATTCGCCCGGGGTCTGGCCCTCGGGGACTTCCAGACCGCTGCTGAAGGCTCCGGTGATGGCAGCGGGCGCCGGTTGGAGGCCGGCCTTTCCACCCTGGTCTTCGTCCGCAGCCGGCTCGGGGTTTTCGAGTTCAGCCTGGCGTCGGGCCAAAATTTCGGCTGCGAGCGCTTTGGCCTGCTCCGATTTGGTGCCGGGCAGATACATTTTGAAGGCGTCGCGATAAGAGGCGGAAAGATGCTCGGCGTCTTGTTTGGCGCCCGCTTGTTCGACTTGTTGGGTACTGATCTGGGCCCGCAAGGCGTCGCGTTCTTGGCGCAGTCGGTGGACCCGAGCCTCGAGAACCTTGGCGTCCTCCCGCTTGTCGTCGAGAATTCGTTGCTGCTCGAGAACCGCATCCTGGGCGCCGACCCGGCGATCCAGGGCGTTTTGTAGCTCCGTTTCGGCGGCTTCGATCGAGGCGTGCAATTCGCCCAAACGGCGGTCTAAGGTCGTGTCTTCTTGGGACCAGATTTTCAGCTGCTCTTCGGTGTACGTGATTTGCCGACGGACCCGAATCGCTTCTTGATTTTGGGATTCGAGACGTTCTTCCAAGAGCTGGAGACGGCCCCTGCGGCCGGCGCCCTCGGTCCGCAATGCCTCGCGGTTTTCCTTGGCCGCCTCGACTTCTGCCTGATTCTTCTCGAAGCCCTCTTGCAAGGCTTGGTGATTCTTTTCCGCGGCTGCCAAGCGCTCGGTGAGATCACCTCTTCCGGAGGTACGTTCGGTGAGGCCTCGGCGTAGTTCGTCTTGCTCGTCGGCGACGGTGCCGTGTTCGAGAGCGATCTTCTTGCGGCGGTTTTCTACGTCTTGGCGGCGCGCTTGTCCGACGGCAATTTCCCGGCGTAACTCCGCGGCCTTTCCTTCGACTTTTTGGATCTCCGAGGCCATTCGGGTGCGTTCTTGCACCATCTGCTGCAGCGACGCCTTGGCCGAGTCGAGCAGACGTTCGGTGTCGGGAATTTCTTCGGCGATCGAAACCAGCTCGCTCTCGCGGGCGAGAACGCCGGGTGCCGCCTCCTTGCCCTGGACCCAAAGATTGCCGCCTCGGGCCCAAATTTGTTCCCGGGAAAGGAAGGCGATTCCGGGATGGGCCGCGGCGAGCCGATCGGCGTCGTCGGCCTTGTCGACCAGGAATGCCGGTGGTAAGGAGCGGGCCAGCTCGTCAGGAAGGTCGAGGGCCTCGGCCAAAGAGTAGGCCAGGGCCTCGTCTTCAAGATCCGGCAGCGGCGCACCCTCGGGCAAGGGGTGCACGAAGACCCCGACGGCGCCGGCCTTAGACAAAGCGCGAGCGGCCTGCAGTCCCGAGGCCGCGTCTTCTACCAGGACGGCGTCCGCCAGGGCGCCCAAGAAGTGGTCGATGGGTTCTTCCCAACCGACCGCCGGCTGCAGTCGATCGGCGAGGAAAACCGGCTCGTCAATGCCGATCGAGGCGAGGGTCCTGCGCATGGCACGGCGTTTGGCTTCGTGCTCTTGGGATAGCTGAATGAGAATCTTCTGTCGCTGGCGCAACCCGGCCAAATGGGTTTCCAGGTGTCGACGCTCGTCGGAGATCTCGGCTTCTCGGCGCAGCAAGCCTTCGAGATCTTGCTCCATGCGGCCCTTGAGCTGAACCGATTCTTCCAATCCGCGCTCGGCCCCCTGGACCTTCTCACTGACCTCGGCGAACACCCCTTGAGCCTCGGCGAGCTGCTTGTCGAGACGTCGGCGCTCGTCGTCGAGGTAGCGTAAGCGATACGTCTGCCTCTCGATCTCCACGGTCTCTTTTTGCAGGCGATCTCGAATCTGGTTGACTTGGGTGACCGATTCGATCATCTCCCGTCGCAGACCATCGACCCGCGCTTCGGCGGCCTGAACCTCACGGGAGGCGGCTTCGATCTTGCGATCGTCCTCCGCCACCTGGCGTGCGGCTTCGTCCCGCTCTTCAATGACCTCGCGGGTGCGTTGGTCGAGGCTGCCGAGGGAGGTCTCGAACTCGGTGCTTTGCTTGCGTCGTTCCTCGGCTTGTTGACGACCCCGAGTGAGCTGTCGACTCATTTCGGTCGATCGTTGACGGGAGCCTTTGATGAATTCTTGGCGTCCTTCGATCGTCGCGGCCAATTCGGCCACTACCTGATGGCGCTGGGCTAAGACTTGAGCCAGCCGATCCAGCTCTTCGCGACCGGCGACCAAAGCCGCTTCGTCCCGAGAAAGATTGGCGGCGAGTTCTGCGTCCTGGTTGGAGAGTTCCTCCAATCGGCGGCCGAGGGAATCTAGCTGATTCTTTTGTAAGGACCACCGACCGAGCAAAACCTGCTTGAGCAAGTCCTTATATTCGCTTTCTTTGGCCTGATAACGACGGGCGGCGGAAGCCTGTCGTTTGAGCGAGCGCAGGGAGCGGTCGACCTCGGAAATGATGTCGTCGAGTCGGACCAAGTTGCCGAGGGTCTCTTCCAGCTTGACCTCGGCGACGCGCTTGCGGGCCTTATAACGCGTAATGCCGGCGGCTTCTTCGAGTAATTTCCGGCGCTCTTGGGGTTTGCCCGAGAGAATCATGCCGATCTTGCCCTGCTCGATCACCGAATAGGCCCGGATACCCAGGCCGGTATCCATCAGCAAGTCTTTGATTTCTTTGAGACGAACGACCTTGTCGTTGAGCCGGTAGCGGCTCTCGCCGGTGCGAAAAACTTGACGCCCGATTTTGATGCGTCCGTCGACCGAGCGGGGATAGCCGTCGTCGCAGGCCAGGTTGAGGTAGACCTCCGCCATGCCCACGGGTTTGCGCTTGTCCGAGCCGTTGAAGATGATGTCTTCCATCTTCGCGCCGCGCAGGGATTTCGCGCTCTGTTCGCCGAGCACCCAATTGATGGCGTCGGTGAGGTTTGATTTTCCACAGCCGTTCGGACCGACGATAGCCGTAATGCCGTCGGCGAATTGGACCCGCACAGGGTCCAAGAAGGATTTGAAGCCCGATATTTCGAGACTGTGGAGCTTTAACATCGTGAATTTGCCCGCCGGCCAAGGAGAGCGGACGGGACGCGGGAGGGTATCAGATGGTCGCAGAGCCGACAAGCCGGTCGGCAGAGCCGACAAGACGGTCGGCAGAGCCGACAAGACGGTCGGCAGGGCCGACAAGACGGTCGGCAGGGCCGACAAGACGGTCGGCAGGGCCGACAAACCGGTCGGCAGAGCCGACAAGGCCGACGGAACGGGTCGCAAAGCCGACGGAACGGGTCGCAAAGCCGACGGAACGGGTCGCAAAGCCGACGGGACGGGTCGCAGGGTCGACAACACGGGGCGAGGGCCTATCGGTTGAGGGGTGGGTTCGCCACGGTGTAGGGTGTCGGCATGTCGTCTTCCAACCCACCCTCTTCCAACCCACCCTCTTCCAACCCATCTTCTTCCAGCCCGTCCTCCTCCAGTCCGGGCATGTTGTTCGACGATGGCCGTCTACGTTCCGCCCACGCCCTAGGAGAGCTGATCGCCAAAGGCGAGGTGTCCGCCGTTGAGGTCGTCGAGCAGACCCTGGGGCAAATCGAGCGTCACAACCAACAGCTGAACGCGGTGGTGACCCTTTCTCCTTCTGCTTTGGATGAAGCTGCAGTCCTAGACCGACGGCGTGTGGCGGGGGAACCTCCGGGCATCCTTCACGGGCTGCCGGTGGTGGTCAAAGACGTTACCGAAACCGCGGGTCTACGCACCACTTATGGCTCGCCGATCTACGCCGATCACGTGCCCGCCGTGGATGCATTGGTGGTCGAGCGATTGCGGGCGGCAGGTGCGATTGTGATCGGCAAGGGCAATACTCCGGAGATGGCCCTCGGAGGCCATACCGATAATCCGATCTTCGGCCATACTCGCAATCCTTGGAATCCCGAGCTTTCGCCGGGGGGCTCCACCGGTGGCGGCGCGGTGGCGTTGGCAACCGGCATGGCGGCCCTCGCTGAAGGCACAGATCTGGGGGGCTCGTTGAGGATTCCCGCTGCGTTTTGCGGATTGGTTGGAATACGGCCGACACCGGGGTTGGTTCCAACTTGGCCAACTCCCCATCCTTGGGACACCCTGCAGGTTAACGGTCCCATGGCGCGTTCGGTTCAGGACCTGGCACTTTTTCTCGACGCCGCCGCAGGATTCGATCCCCGGTCGCCTTTGAGCCGGGCCGCAGCAGTGCCGAGCTACTCACAGGCATTGTTTGAAGCTGGAACTGAAGGGTTGAGAATCGCTTACGTGGCTGACCCGACAGGAATGGGTATCGATTCCGACCTGGAGTCTTGCTGTCGCCAAGCGGCCTTCACCTTGAGCAACTCGGGCGTCCAAGTTGAGGAAATTGACCTGTCGATCGATTGGGCCCGAGCTACGTTCCGCGAGCTACGGGGTTTGTGGGCGTTGGCTTGGCATCAACATCGTTTGGGGGGCGAGGGGGAGGAGGGCCAAAGCTGTGATCCCCGGTTGGGGGCCAATGTCAAAGCAAATTTGGAGACGGGACTTTCGTTTTCAGCACGCCAATTGGGTGCAGCGTCCCAAGAACGAGGACGATTGCTGGCGATCTTTCTCGATTTATTCAATCGATTCGATGCCATCCTGACGCCGACGATGGCGGTCAAACCCTTCGCCGTGGCCGATGGGCATCCGACCGAGGTCGGCGGCCGGCGAATGGAAACTTATATCGATTGGTTGGCACCTACTTCGGTGTTGAGCCTGACTTCCTTACCGGTTTTGAGCGTGCCGGCGGGATTGGACGGCGACGGAATGCCCGTGGGTTTGCAGGTGGTGGGCCGGCCGTTCGACGAGTTGGGTGCGATGAAAATCGGCCGGGAAGTTTGCCGACTGAGACCGATTCCCGGTCCGCCGGGCTTCACCTAAGTTCAGATCCGTTGGTGAATATATAGGCAGGTCTCCCGCTCGGGCGGCAAATCGGAGATAATAGGGAGCCGTAAGTCTTCTTTGCTTATCACTTTATGTCGATATCAAAAGTTCTCGACATCGAATTTCTCTCTTGGCCCATGTCTGAATCGGAAAAGACTGCAATCCAAACGCAATCCGAGATTCAATCCGAGCTAGACGCGCTCCTGGAGGCGCGTCCGGAGCTCGAGGATTGTGTGGCCCCTGTCAGGGGAGAGCCGAAAGACCCGGAGATCCATTGGGCGGGGGGAGCGGCCTATAGCTCAAATGCCTATCCTCTGATCCGCATCCCTGTTGCACAGGTGCCCGGGAGTCTCTGGGCGGGCCCGTTGCCCGATCGGCGACGCTTGGGTTTCTTGACCTCACAGCTCGAAGCGCTGGTCACCGCCGGTGTCCAAAGAGTGGTTTGCTTAATTCCCGAAATGGATCTTTTGGGCCGCTACGGAGTGCCCGAGTATCCGGCCGAGGCCAAACGCCTTTTTGGCGACGGAGCTTGTTTTTTGGAGGTAGCGAATTACGCCGTGCCTCAAGTCGATGGCCATTTCGAGCGAGCCATTCGCGACGTGAGTGAATCGTTGGCACGCGGCGAGGGTGTGCTGGTCCACTGCGGCGCCGGGTGTGGCCGTGCGGGAATGTTTGTGGCCTGTGTATTGGTTCACTCCGGTATGGACCCCCATCAAGCGATTCGAACCTTCCGCCAGTATCGGACTTGTGGTCCCGAAACCGCATCGCAGGTTGCCTACGTTTTTCGCTTCGCGGAGCGGCGAGACCTAAAGAGGGTCGGATGACCCGCTTGCCCCCGGCCCTGCCAAATGCTGAGCTGATCGAAGCCGTGCATCCACGCGACGGTGTTTGGCTGCAAGATCGCGCTGAGAATCTCATGGTCATCAACTCGGTGATGACCTTCGACCGGATGGAGATCGACGAGCTTCGTCGGGTCTGGCTCGATCGGGTCATGGCCGCGGACGATGGGCGGCGCTATCCTCGATTTTCTCGCTTGGTAGTGCGGCAAGGCCGAAAGGCTTGGTGGCAGGAAGATCCTGCCTTCGACATCGCCCGGCACATTTTTTCCGTTGAAGACGCTGCATTGAGGACCCGGGAAGGGCTTCAGGAATACATTGGCAGGCAGGCTTCTTTGCCCTTGCCCAGTGATCGACCGCTCTGGCAGTGGCATTTCATTCCCGAATTCGGCGACGGGGGCAGCGCGTTGGTCAGCCGAATCCACCACGTCATGGGTGACGGCATGGCCCTGATCCCCGTCCTTTTTTCGATGATGGATGTGGGGGAGACGAACCAAGAGCCGCCTCAAACCCGTGGGACCCCCGGCGCCATGTGGTTGGTTCAGCTCAAGGCGCTGCTGGTCGGTGGGCCGTTGCTTTTGTACAAGGCGCTGAAACGCGCCGATCAATCCGTGCTACATGGTCCACCCCTGGATGGCCAGAAGAGGGTCGCTTGGACTCCGGCGATCGATTTGGCCCACATCAAAGAGATCAAAAATCAACGGGGCTGCACCGTCAACGACATCCTGATGGCGGTGGTTTCCGGTGGGGTTCGCCGCTACGGTGAGCGCCACGGCTCCGCTATTCGAGGTTTTCGGGTGTCGATGCCGGTCAATGTGCGGCCGCCTTCGGCGCCGCCGACCATGGACAATAGATTCGGCGCGGTGATGGTGGAGCTGCCGGTGGATATCGGACCCGTCGACCCCCGATTGCGGGCGATCAAAGCCCGGATGAACGCCATCAAACGATCCGTCGAGCCCTTTGTTTATTACGGCTCCGTGACCTTCTTGCTCAAGGTGCTGCCCCGTCGAGTGGGGCGCTGGTTGGTGGATTTCTACGCCAAGAAATGCTCCGCCGTCATGAGCAACGTTCCGGGGCCCCAGGAGCCCTTGACCATCAGCGGCTCCAGGGTACGGGCGATGTTGTTTTGGGTGCCCCAACGGTCGACCATCGGTCTGGGAATCTCCATTTTGAGCTTTTCCGGGGAAGTGCGGATCGGGCTCTTCGCCGACCACGCCTTGGTCCAGAACCCGGCCGAGCTGGTGGCCGACATCGAGGCCGAGCTGGTGGAGATCTGCGGCGCCGAAAGTCTGATGACCTGAGCCGGCCCGCACCTCGGCTCCCACACCCCGGCCGATCGGGGGCCTAATCGGGTCCGTCACCCACCCGGATTTTCAGCCGACTTCGCCCACTGCCGCGCTTTTCGACTTCGATCCGGTGGGGAATACGTTCTTGAAGGGCGCCGACGTGGCTGATGATCAAGATCTTTGTTTCCTGATCCGCTTGCAGCTGTTCGAGGGTGGAGAGGGCTGTGTCCAAGGTTTCTTGGTCGAGGCTGCCAAAACCCTCGTCGAGAAAAAGGGTGCCCAATCGAAGCTGTCCGCGACGCAAGTCCGCTAGGGCTAAGGCTAGGGCTAGGGAAACCAAGAACGACTCACCGCCGGAAAGGGTCGATACCGGGCGCTGCTCGTCGGCCATTTCGCGGTCGATGACCTCCAGGTCGAGGCTGCCGGGCATCGAAGCCAGGGCGTAGCGGGGTGCCAGGTGCTCGAGCCGTCGGTTGGCCAGGCCCAAGAGCTGGCCGAGATTCAGCTGTTGGGCAAATCGGCGGAATTTGCCGCCGTCTTTTTGACCGATCAAATGCGATAGCCGTCCGGCGCGATCCCGAGCCGCGATCGAGGCAGCGAGCCGTTGGTCGAGCTTTTCCCGTTGAGACCGCCGCTCTTGATCTTTTTCCAACTCGAGACGGAGGCCCATGCTGCGGTCCGCGAGTTGCTTGCGTCGAACCCGGGCCTCGTGGCCTTGTTGACGCAAATCGCTTTCGAGGGATTCGACCCCAGCAGTCCGGTCGACACCGAGTTCGGCGCCGGCTTCTCCATGCTCTTCGAGATCTCGGGTCGAGCGTTGGAGATCCGCACGAAATCTTTCGACGGCCAAGCGCAGCTCTTCGAGACGTCGGCGCAGCTTTTCGAGGTCCTCGGCGGACAACAAGGCGGCCCTGAGATCCTGCTCATTTTCAAACGGCGAACCTGCCAACTGGCGGTCGAGTTCGGCGCTGCGCAGGTCGAGAATCTCCCGAGCGGAATTCAAGGCCTTTCGCGCATTGCCCAACCTATCGGTCGCCAGCCGGCGGCGTGAAAGCTGGGCATCGACCCGCTCCAGGGTGGACCGCAGCGGTTCCGCCAGCTGGGATTCCAGATCCGTGAAGTCCCGTTGGCGTTCGCTATCGGCCCGGCGGGCTGTATCCGAAATCGCAGCACCCGCGGAGGGCTCGGGCCATTGCTCGTCCGCCAACAGACGTTCCCCTCGCTCCCGCAAGGATTGGCTCAGATCGGTGAGTCGGCGGAATCGTTCGGTGGCTTGTTGCCAGGTCTTTCGTCCTCCGGTTAGCCGACCATAAAAGGCGTCGAACTCGGTGTCGAGCGAACCGGCGGTCGGCGCGTCAAAGCTCAAGTCGCAAGCCTCTGCCAGCTCGTGGGTCACGGCCAAGAGAGTACGTTCAGACTCGGCGGTCGCCAGCTCGGCCCGCTCGAGTTCCGCTGCCAGCTCTTGGAGGCGACTTTGGGCGTGTTTGAGCCGCTCTTCGGCCACGGCCAGGCTTTGATCGACCTGTTGCCGACTGCCCTCTGCCTTTTTGAGATCGGCCTCGATCGCGTTCTGCTCCGCGGTGACCGAACTCAGGGATTCCAATCGAGTTTTCAGATCCTTGAGCATGGTGCCGAGCCGGCGCCCGGAGATGGAGAAGGGGTCGATGGGCAAGTCGATCAGCTGGAGCCGCAGCTCCAGCCAGCGGGAGCTTTTTTGTTGGAAGGCCAGACGCGTCTTGTGGGCACTTTCCTTCTGCCCGGCGAGTGCACCGACGAGTTCCAACCTTTTTTTCTCGGCTTGCTCGACTTGGGCTTCCGCCCGGCGCAGCTCAGCGCGCAGACTGTCCTGACGATCATGGGCTCGGCGCAGCACGCTCCGCTCCTCTTCGGGAAGATCGTGCTCGTGGCCGTCGACGAAGGGATGGGTTTCTGAACCGCAGAGGGGGCATGGCTCCCCTTCCCGAAGCAAATGACGGTGGGCGGCGACTTGGGCGCCTTCGATTGCCAATTGCACTAATTTCTCGTGCTCGTCGAATTCCCGGCGTGAAGCCTCTGCCAGGGCGCGGCAAGCGGCGCTGTCGGCGTCGGCCCTTTGCAAGTCCAGCTCCAGGCCCGCGACCTGCTCTTCAAGCGGCTCGGGGTCGAGTTCGTCCAGTTCACGGCGGATTTCTTCCGCTTGTTGCAACAGGACAACATCCGTATTCAATCGCTCGGGAGAGAATCCACCGAGCACAGCTTGCCGACGGCTCCTGACTTCATCGAGCCTCTCGGTGAGGACCCCGACCGCATCGGCCGCAGTCCGACCACGGATCCGGCCCTGTTCCACTTCCTTGGACCTCAGCTCGAGCTGGGAACGAGCGTCGATGAATTCGCGCCGAATTTGCTCGGATCTGGTTCGGCTGGAAGCGTTCGATTGACGGGCCTCCCGGAAGCCGGCGACCGCCTCTGCGTCGGCGGCGGCGAATCCGGCCACCTTCTCGAGGGAAGCTGCGGCGAGGTCTTTTTCCTGTTCGAGGTGGTCGAGAAGCAGCCGGAGGCGAGATCGAGCCGTATTACCTTCCGCTTCCAGCTCAGCCACGGTTCGAGCGGCGCCATCGAGCCGAGATCGAGCCTCGCGCTCGGCCTCTCGGGAGTCGTCCAAGCGGTGCAAAACCGTCGCCGGCGACGCCGCGGCTTCGGCTCGGGAGATCCGTCGGCGATCGGGCTCCGCTTCGCCGAGTCGCCGCTCCGCTTCTCGCACGGCCTCCTGGGCTTGTTGGTGGCGTCGGCGCAATCGCCGACCTTCCTCCACCCATCTCATTTGGAGGTCCAAGCCGTGGAGCTGGGCTTCCAAGCGGGTCAGGTTCGGCTCGAGTTCATCTTGCTCTTGCTCCATCCGTCGCCGGTCTACTTCCGACAGCAGCACCAGTTCTTGGCGCCGCTCTTCTTCCGTCGCGACCTTTTGTTTGAGGTCCCGGAAGCGTTCGAAAGCCCGACTGCCGAGCTCGGAATAGATTTCGGTGCCCGTGAGGCGCTCCAAAAGCTCGCTGCGATCGGCGTCGGTAGATTCGAGGAATTTGGCGAATTGACCTTGGGCCAGCAAAATGACCCCGGTAAATTGCTCGAAGCTCAGGCCGAGCTTTCCCTCCACCAGGGCCCGGACGGTTTTCTTTTGATCCGCCAGCACTTCCCCGGTGCTGCGGTCGAGAATCCTTTGCTTGCTGGCCTGCAAGGCGCCGTCCGCCCGACCCCGGGCCCGGTGCACGGTCCATTCGGCGGTCCATTGGCGGTGATCGTCGAGGGTTAGGTCGACGGCGGCCTTGGCTTCGCCGGTGCCCCGGGAAAGCAATTCGCGCGGGTCGTGACCTCGACCGTGCAGACGCGGGGTTTGATCGAAGAGGGCCAAACACACGGCGTCGAGAATGGTCGATTTGCCCGCTCCGGTCGCGCCGGTGATGGCGACTAGCCCGGCGTCTCCGAGCTCCCCGGCCTCGAGGTCGATGGTGGTTTGGGCACCCCGCAGACTGGCGAGATTCTCGATGTGAATGCGGTCGATCCTCATTCGGAGGATCTCCCGGAGGTGACGGACTCGAGGAGGGATCTGAATTCCGTCAGCAGCTCCTCATCGGGATCCCGGTCGAATTCCTGCCGATGCCTTTCGACGAAGACCTCTTCAGGGTCCAGCTCTTTGAGCCCCAAGACGTCATCGGCAGCCGGGCGATCCCTCTTCTCCACGGCCTTGCGGTGGCGTTTGACCGAGATCAGATTCCAGCCGCGGTCCCGGGCTTGATCCACGAGCTGCTGGGCGAATCCCGGTCTTGGACCTTGGAGAATCACTGAGGCTTCGGCCCAAGGCACCGGGGCATCGCTCGCCGTAGACGGTAGGTCGGCGATGATGGATTCCAGCTCGTCGGGTGTGCCGTGCAGGCGCCGATACTCGCGAAAGGGTTTCAAGGGTAGAGAAGTGACCCGGCCCGGTGAACCGTCGTCCGCTAGGTCGATTCGCAGCACCTCCCGCTGTCGTTCCACCTCGTCGAAACCGGTGGGCAGGAGGCTTCCGCAATAGCGCCAATGGTCGTGCTCGCCGAGGCGTTGGGGACGGTGCAGATGGCCAAGGGCCAAATAGGCGGTGTCGGCACCCAAGACTTCGGCCCGCACCTTGGCAAGGTTGCCGACCTGCACGGGCCTCTCGCCGCCGCCGATCAGGGCGTCGTCGACATAACAATGACCCATGACCACCAAGGGCAGATCGGGGTAAGCCTCTTTGGCGGCTCGGTGGACTTGGAGGTAGCGGTTTTCGAGGGCTTGGGCGTAACGGGCGTGGATTTGGGGCGCGGTTTCGCCGATCGGCGGAAGCCGTAGATCGCCGTCCCGCAGGTAGGGCACTGCGGCGCAAATCGCTCGGACCTGCGCTTGACGGTCTTTAAGTTCCACCAGGCAGTGCTCGGGCTCGGTGTCGCGGGGCCAGCGGCCGACCACGCTGATGCCGAGGTCCGCCAAGAGATCCTTGGGGCCGTCGAGGCGCAGGGCGCTGTCGTGGTTGCCGCCGGTGACGACCACCGTCGGCACGCCTACCTGGGTCACCAGCTTGAATAGGAAACGGTAGTACCGCCGCTGCTCTTCGGCGCCGGGATTGGCGGTATCGAAGATGTCGCCGGCGAGCAGCAGCGCGTCGATGCGATGCTCTTCTGCCAGCTCGAGCAATTGGTCGAGGGCGTGTTCTTCGTCGTCACCCCGCCGTTGGTCATGGAATCGTTGACCTAGATGCCAGTCGGCGGTGTGCAGCAAACGCATTGATCGTAGGGCCTGGATCTCGCGGACACGAGTCCGACGCGGGAAACCTAGCGGCTGCTAGTGATGACCGCGCGTGGCACGGCCTTCGGCAGCCGCCGGGTTGTAGGTCTGGGTCTTATTGGTTGCCGTCGGAGTCAGCGAACGATCTTTTGAACAGCTCGTTGATCGCTTCTTTGCCGTCTTCGCTGAGGTTGCGGGTACCGGTGCCACAAAAGGCCTTTGGAGGGATGACCGGCTCGTCGAGCTGCCAGGCGTGATCGATCCAGCTGTACCAACCTTTGCGGTCTTGGTCGTAAACGCTGACTTCACGATTGAAGAATTTTGCCAGCTCCACGGCCCAACCCGTTCCGCCTTTGACCGTATCGTCGGTTTGGATCCAGCCGATGGCAAAGACGTGTTGGGAGCTGTTGACCATGTGGAAAATCGATTGGATGACCTTGCGGATCGATTCGACGCTCGAATAGGAGCGACCCATGTGCTTGGAAACGATGGCCATCGAAACATCGCCTTTGGCCAGCTCTTCCTTGGACAAGATCCGGATTCCCTGTTCCCTCTCCATCTTGTGGCCTTCGTAGGAAAGGGTGACCTCGGGCACGCCGAATTCTTCGGCGCAGCGACCGAACTCGGCCTCGGCGCCTTTGTGGCCGCCGCTGTAGAGCATGGCGAGGGTGCGATACATGAAATTCTCCTCGGGTCTTGTGGCTATTGATTGTTTTTGCAAGCAAGCACAGCTCGAAACAGGTCCGGCGCGGCCCGTTCTCGGGAACTCTGCAATGTTCAGGATGCAAACCGGCTGAGCGGATATTAGCAGCTCGTTCCGTCAGAACGCGAGACGCTACCGGGTTGCTAGGCGGAGTCCACGGCCAATCGCCAGCGGTCTTTGTCGGTATCCTTGCCCGCCGAGCGCACCCGCACCGCATCGCCCAGGGTCCATTCGGTTTGACCGCCTTTGGCTCGGCGTAGGGTGACACCGTCTCGCCCCGGGCGCAGACGGTGGCCCAATTGCTCCTCGAGGTGAGGAATATAGACTTTGACATCGATCGGAATCTCGTCGAGCTGCAAGTGCAGCTTGCCTCGCGAAATGCCCATCACGGTCGCTCCGTAGCCGGAAGCTCCCAGCTGGGCCTTGGGTTTGGCGAATAGCTGGTCGATGACCCGGCGGTTGACCTCGGAATCGAGGCGCCGTTGCAAATTCCGTGATCGATTGGCCGCGTCGACGATTTGCTGCCTTAGAGCTTCGTCTTGGTCGTCGGGGGGAGAAGTTTCCTCGCCGAGCAACTCCCAGGTTTCTTTGTGCACGAAGATGCCCACCACCTCGCGCATCGGCGCGGTAAAGCGCGCATAGGCCTGGGCGCCGACACCATGGTGGATGCCCGGGGCGATGTCGAAACCAGAGCGGCCACCGGCCATCAACGCTTGGCGATGGATCGCGCGGCTGAGCCGCTCTTGCTCACCGTCCTGGGGCAAGCCGGCGATGAAGCTCGCCAGGCTTTGTCTGGGTGGATCCCACTGCCAGGTGTCAGCGGGCAGCCGATGGCGGCGGGCAAACGCCTGCAAGCGGCCGCGAAGCCGTTCCAGACGGAAGGGATCCGGAGGCTGGTGAAAGCGAAAGATGGGCTGCACGGAGTCGAGCCCCGGGGCCGAGCGGGCCAGCAGCTTGGCTCCTTCGACGTTGGCCAGCAGGGAAATTTGCTCGTTGAAAAGTTCGGATTCGAGCCGCGGGTCGTCCATGGCCACGAAACCCAGGTCGTCTTTGCCGTCGAGGGTTACCTTCAGCTCCCGTCGACGGACCCTGACCGTGTGTCGCATCTCCGCCAATCGCATCCTCGCTTGGCCGACTTCTGCCAAGGCGTCGAGGCCATTCGCGAGTTTTTTCTCGAGTTCCAGATCGTCTTCGACTCCGGGTACCGGCCCGCCGTCGTAGTAGCCCTGGACCGCGTCATAGGACGTCTTGACCTGGCAATGGATTCGGGCTCGCAAGATTCGACATTCGAGGGTTGAGCCGTCGCCATCCAGATCGATTCGAAAGACCAGGGCCCGCCGGTCGACCCGTGGATTCAGGGAAACGATGCCTTCGCTCATCATCGGCGGCAGCATCGGCAGCACCAAGCCGGGCATGTAGTAAGTGGCCCCTCGGCGTAAGGCCTCTTGCATCAGGGCCGAGCCCGGGCGCACGAAGTGGGCGGCGTCGGCGATGGCGTACCAAACCCTAAAGCCGGCTTCGAGACGCTCGACGAAGAGTGCTTGGTCCAGGTCCTTGGAGGTGACCTCATCGACGGTGATGAAGGGCAGGTGCCGGAGGTCTTCGAGCTGAGTGTCGTTGATTCCCGGAGCCTCGGTCCACTTTTCCGCTTCTGAGACCGCCGTCGGCGGGTGCAGTGGGGAGATGCCGATCTGCTCTGCCAAACCATAGAGATGGGCCAAGGCGCTGCCCGCCCTGGCGATGGACTCGGCTTCGAGGATCGTGCCGCCCCGATCCAATCGCAGACCGATCCAACTGCCGTCGTCAGCGTCGACGGATCGGGGTAGCCGGTAGGAGCGAGACGGCTCGGCAAAAGGATCGACGACGACTCCGCCGTCGAGGCGTCCGATGAGGGTGTGATCTGGGATCATGACAGGGATGTTATCGGAAGCGCCGGCCCGCCACGACTCGAGTCAGAGCCGAAACGGCCAGAAGACAAAAAATGGCGGGGAGCGTCCCCGCCTGCAGAGCAGCATGCTGCTCGCCTGAGATCCAAGATGTATTGGCCGACGGGTCTCAACCGACCGAGCTGGACCAAGCCCCGAGGTCGCCGGATTCGAATCCATCGTTGAAGACCGCAGGGAAGGGAAGGTCCACGCCTTGCACGATACCGAGGGGCGAGTATCCGTTGTAGCCGGGGAAAATCGTGTCGAGGTTGGTATTGCACATCCGGCGGATCAAGATTTCCGACAGCACTTGGCGATAGTCGGTGGTCACCGCCAGGTCGGTGCCGTCCACGAGCTGGCCCGGGGCCAGTCCAGGCCACTGGCCGTGCAGCCCGCCGACCGCGTTGCCCGAAAGCACCAACATTTGGTTGCCGTAGCCGTGCTCGGTGCCGACGTCGTTGTTTTCGTGGACCTCGCGGCCGAATTCACTCTGGGCTACCAGGGTTACGCGATTGGTGTAGTTGTTGGCTCCGGAGCCATCGAGGTCGGTGTAGAAGGCCGCCAGTCCGGCCGCGAGGTCGGTCACCATGTCGGAAAAATAACCGCCGGAGCCCTCACCTTGGCTTTCATGGGTATCCCAACCGCCCACGTCGACCGTGGCGACTTGCAGCCCCATGCCGAGCTTGATCATCTGGGCCAGCACCTTGAGGTGATCGCCGAAGGACGTCTCTGGGTACGACGCACCGTTCGCCGGCGTGTAGGTGCCTGTCACCGCTCCTTCGATGATGTCGACGGCATTCAGGGCTTGGACCCCACCGCCGTGCAGCCAGCTGGAATCCCCTTCGAACATTTGGCGCAAAGTGGCCTTCTGCTCGGAGCGCCACGCCCAGGGGCCGTTGGAGATGTTGAAATACTCCGGGTTGGACATGTTGACGGTTTCCGTATGACCCGCCAAAGAAACCGGTTGCAGCTCACCCACCGCCAAGGACGGCATGATCATATTCGACGGCAGGTTTGAGGCCGAGGCCAAGTGCCGGGTGAGCCAACCGGTGGTCATGGTCTTCTCACCGGGAGTTCCCAACTCGACGAATTGCATGGCGTCGAAGTGGGATTTGTTGACCACCGTGCTCATGCCCACCGCTTGCACGATCGAAAGCTTGTTGCTTTGGTAGATGTCCAAGAGGGGAGCGGCGGAGGGATGCAGACCGAATTGGGCGTCGAGGGGCAGCGCCGCGCCGGCTCCTGAGGTCGGAATGGCCAGGGAAGGCCGGGCGCTGACGTAGTGGCCTCGATCTGGACCGTCGATGGGCGGAATCAGGTTCAATCCGTCCATGCCTCCGCGTAGGAAAACGACGATCAGGATCTCTTGGTTTTCGTCGGGATCCCCGAAGGCGACGGTATTGAATCTGGAACCTGCATATCCGGCGATGGCGGCTGAACAGCCGACCAAGAATCCGCGGCGAGTGGATTGAAACATGGCAAATCTCCGTAGGAAGCTCGGGAAGTTGTAGCGAGAATGAATGGCTGAGAGGTGAGATCGGCGCCGGTCGATCGACTCGAAGGCTCGGGTACTCGATCCGGAGCCGCCTTACTTCCACAGGAAAGTTGGGCACATGAGAATCAAGGCCACCAAGGCGCGCAATCGCTCATCGACCTGCCAATCACTTCCGAGGGGCAAGTCCTCGTCGGCAGGTGTGTCCTGGGCCATGAAGCTCACCAAGGGACCGCGCTCGGCGGCCGGCAAACCTCTGCCGAGAATTTCCACGCTCCAAAAGTCGACGATTTCTTCGGCGGTCCGGCTCGAAGCAGGGGTGCGGCTCAGCAAATCGAAGTAGTAGTCGTCCGCTTGCTCGTCCCAAATCGACACCAACATATTGGCGATGCGCCAAGTCATCACCCGCGGTGAGGTGGTATTCCAGGCGAATTTCGAATCGGGATAACCGTTGGGGGGATGCCAACCGAAGAGAGGTTGGCCGGTTTGGTAATACTCCCAGAGGAACCATCCCGTGAGGTTGGCGGCGTTGTCGTTGCCGAGCACGAAGGGCAGGTCGAAAGACGCGCCGCGCAGCATGGAAGCCGCTATTTCAAAGGGTCGTTTGACCTTATCGGCCCAGGTCTGCAAAAAGAGTGGATGCTCCAGGATCGTGCGCAGGGTTTGGGCGATTTGGTCCGGGGCGTCGACATTGGCCAGGAAGGTCGCCGCCGCGGCGTCCAAGACCTCCAGGGGTGGAAAGTCGGCCATCACCCGGCGGCAGATCTTGCCGGCCACGAATCGAGCCGTCGCAGGATGGGCGCACAGCCAATCGAGCATGTCGCGAGCGTCCTGTTGGTCGCCTTGATCGGCGGGAATCTGCAGGCCGACGACCTGTTTGGCGTCGGTGTCGTGCCAGGGAGCGTGGTACATGAACTCGCCGGTCTGGCCGAATTCCCAATGGACCCAATCCGAGTTGACCGTCCAGCCTGTGAGGCAGCGGGCGACCTCGATGACGTCTGCTTCCGTATAACCCATGGGCACGCCATTGCCGTCCGTGGGCACATTGGCCGGATCGATCGAGCCGTAGTAGGCCTCAGAGCCCAAGATGTGTAGTTCCAACAGCTCACGGGCGTAATTCTCGTTGGCGTCTTCCGCCGAGTTAAAGGCGTTGTCGAGGTAGAAGAGCATGGCCGGGGTGCGGGTCACGGCTTCCACCATTTCACGGAAATTGCCGAGGGCGTGGGCGCGGATGGCGTCGCGGTCGGTGTGTACCCAAACCGGGCCGAAGGGTACGTCGTCGGCATAAACGTTGAAGTGGTTGTGCCAGAAGTCGGTCATCAGCTCGAAAAGCTGACGCTTGGAGTGCACTGCCCGCAACCAAGTCGCCTGGGTGGTCTCCCACAAGGGCTGCATGACGATTTCCCAATCCGCGGACATCAAATGCTCGGTCCAAAGCTGCAGCACGTTCTTGCCCAGTGTTTCGAAACCCGATTGAGCCACCCGAGCGTCCGCCGCGCTGTCGTCGATGCCGGCGGGGTTTAGCTGTTGGTCGATATAGGCCTGAAATCGTTGGGCGTCGGTGGCGCCGAGCGCTTGAAAGTCGGCCAGAGCCGAGGGTGACGGGCCGAAACCGAGCCGGGTCAGGGCGATGATCGCCGCCGAAGGAGGAGAGGGTAGAGCTTTGGACGGGCCGGCGGCTGCGGTCGTCGATCCGCCGACCATGGTCGGCTTTTCGGCGAAGAGACCCCTCGGCATTCCGCCCTGACTCGACCCGTGGCCCGGTCGTGGCCCGGCCGTGCCGACCGCCTTATTCAGTCGGGCTCGGCTCCATCGGTCCACACGGCTCGGGATTTTCTTGGCCAGCGCTGGGCTTTTCATCTACGGCAGCTCCTCTAGTCCATTCAGCGGCGAATTTCACCAGCGGCGAATCCCATCGTGGTTTCGCAGCGGGCCCACGGGATCCATTGGAGTTAATTATGCACATGATTCTATATTCAACATAGATGCCGGCTTTCCCTTGAGCCGAGGATGGCTGTTCACCTATCCTTTCGGCAGGGCGCGGCGAGCTGGGGTCGCAAAAAATGACACAATGGCGCGGTTCAGTGACAAAAAAGAGCCTGTTTGGACATGAGTTAGGGCCCGTCCAGTTTTGGCCTTTTCGAAGGTCTGGAAGGCGCGGCGCTCTGAGCACGGAAAGCGAGCGTGTCTGAGCGACACGGCATATGGATCGGATTAAGATCTTACGCATCAGTAGTTTGCGACGGCAGCGCAGCGGTGGCGCGAGTTCGGAGCGACGCGCGCAGGGCGCCGCGCCGACCCACCGGAATCCATTTCTGGATGGGCCCTAGTTAGGAGAGCCAGGGATGGACGAGCAGATTTCGATCGAAGTGCAGGGGGGTAGTGATCGCCGGGTGACGGTGTCCGGGCTGTTGCGTCGACCACCCCGAGCGGACCGTCTGCTGATCCTGGCCCATGGAGCGGGTGCCGGAATGCAACACCCGAGCATGGAAGCGGTTGTCGAGGAGCTGGCGCTCAGGAAGACTGCCACCCTGCGATATCAATTCCCTTACATGGAGCAGGGCTCCCGGCGTCCGGATCGGCCGGAGCTGCTCCAAGCCACCGTGCGAGCAGCCAATCAAAGGGCGTCGGAACTCGCTCCGGAGCTGCCCCGTCTGGCCGGTGGGCGGTCCATGGGCGGGCGAATGACCACCGCCGCCCAAGCGCAAGATCCCCTGCCTGGAGTCCAAGGCTTGGTGTTGTTTGCGTTTCCGCTGCATCCGTCGGGCAGGCCGTCGACATCGCGGGCCGATCACCTACGACACATCGAGATCCCGCTGCTCTTCCTCAGCGGGGATCGCGACAAGCTGGCCGAACTAGATCTGCTGAAACCGGTTTGCGAAAGTCTCGGTCCACACGCAACCCTTCACATCCTGGCGGCCGCCGACCACAGCTTCAAGGTGCTCAAACGATCCGGCCGCACGGACGGTGAGGTCATGCAAGAAGCCGGACGCGTTTTTGAAGACTGGGTGGGTGTGGCTACCCGGGATGCTCTGGACTGATTTCGAGCTGCGAAGCGAGCCGGTCCGCCACCGCCATTCCCGCTACTGTCGGGATCAGGCGACCTGCTTCCAGGTGGGCGAGCCCTGAATCCGACCAGGATTCCAATCGGGCTCGATTTCGATCGACGAAGTCCTCGTTTAGGTGGGCTTGCAGTCGATCGAGATGGACCCCTTCCCGGGTCCGCAAGCCGAGCATCAACGTTTCGAGGGCGAGGGCCGACGGAGCGAGCTTCTCCCAACCCGCGGCCGGGCTGGTGCCGCTGTCCACCAATCGGCGCCATTGCGGCTCCAACGGTTCGTTCCAGAAACGCCATCCGTCGACAAAGGAATGGGCGGAGGGCCCCAAGCCGAGGTAGGGGATGTGGTGCCAATATTTTCGGTTGTGGCGCGAGCGATGCTCGGGTGTGCGGGCGAAATTCGAAACTTCATACGCATCCCAGCCGGCGGCGGTCAGGATGTCGTGGGTGCGCAGAAAGAGATCCGCCTGTTCGTCCACCGGCAGCTGAAGGGACTCACCCTTGGCCTCGCGTTTGCCGAAGTCCGTTCGCGCGTGAACTTCGAGTTCGTAGAGGGAAAGGTGGTCGGCGCCGAGTTCGAGAGTCGAACTCAAGGCAGCCTCCCAGGTGCTCGGAGTCTGATGGGGCAAACCGTAGATCAGGTCGACGCTGACGGTTTCAAAATCGGCGTCTAAGGCAGCTGAGACAGCGGCCTTGGCTTCGCCCGCCGTGTGTCGGCGGCCCAAGAATCGCAGCTCCTGATCGTCGAAGCTTTGCACTCCGAGGCTCAGGGTCGAGACACCGAGTCGGTGCCACTCTCCAAGCCGTGGGGCGGTAACGTCTTCGGGATTGGCTTCGAGAAAGAAACGACAATCTGCTCGAAGTTGGAAGGCTCGGAAGAGGGTGTCGAAGATCCGCTCGAGCTGGTCGTTTTCGAGAAAGGTCGGGGTGCCCCCGCCGAGGTAGACGGTATCGAAGGGGGCGTCCAAGAGGTCCGCTGTGGCGGAGGCTAGGTCCGGAGCTTCCGGCAAGAGTTCACCGGATCGCAAGCCGCGGATTTCGGCGACGAGAGCTTCGATATACGGCTTGCCGTGGCCTGCGCCGCCTTTGCGCACTGCGAAATCGCAATAAGGGCAAATAGCGGAGCAGAAGGGGATGTGCAGATAAAGGCCGGGGCCGTGGAGTTGAGCCTCCTCCGAACTCACTTCCCGGCGTCCGACTTGAGCACCGCAATGAATGCGGATTGGGGAATCTCCACCGAACCCACGATCTTCATGCGCTTCTTGCCTTCCTTCTGCTTTTCGAGAAGCTTGCGCTTACGGGTGATGTCACCGCCATAACATTTGGCCGTGACGTCCTTACGGAAGGCGGTGATGGTCGTTCTTGCGATGATCTTGCCGCCGATCGCGCCTTGGATGGCGATCTTGAACTGCTGCTTGGGAATGGTTTCCGCCAGCTTTTCACAATAGTGCATGGCACGGGTCCTGGCTCGATCCTCGTGGCAGAGCTGGCTCAAGGCGTCCACCGGCTCACCGTTGACCAACACGTCGACCTTGACCAAATTTGCTTCCCGATAGTCCAACATCTCATAGTCGAACGAGCCGTACCCTTGGGTAATGGACTTCAGACGATCATAGAAATCGAATAGAACCTCGCCCAGGGGCAGCTCCGAGGTCAGCTCCACACGTCCTTGGGCCAGGTAGTTGAAGGTCGTATTTTGGCCGCGGCGTTCGCGACAAAGCTCCATCACCGCGCCCACATAGCGTTCTGGAATCCAGATATGGCCTTTGATGAACGGCTCTTCGCCACCTTCGATTTCGGTGGGATCGGGATATAGCAGTGGGTTGTCGACTGTGATCCAGTCGCCGGTTTTGAGATGCACCCTATATTGCACCGTCGGAGCCGACAACAGCAGGGAAAGGCCGTATTCCCGTTCCAGGCGCTCCTGCACGACTTCCAGATGCAACAGGCCCAGGAAACCACAGCGGAAACCAAAACCGAGGGCCGCGGATGAGGATTTCTCGTAGGTCAGAGCGGCGTCGTTCAACGACAGCTTTTCGAGCGCTTTGATCAGATCTTGATAGTCGTCGGAGGCCATGGGGTAAACCGAAGAGAACACCACGGGTTTCGCCGGTTGGTAACCGGGCAAGGGGGCCTCGGCCTGCCGTTTGGCGTGGGTGACGGTGTCGCCGATGGCGATGTCGCGGACCGATTTGACACCGGCGATGATGTAACCGACCTGACCGGCCTCCAGGTGTTTGGTGGGTTTCTTCGTCAGCCCTAGCTGACCGACTTCTTCCACCGAATAATTCTTCTTGGTGTGCATGAAGCGAATCTCATCGCCGACCTTCAAGGTGCCCGCCTTCACCCGGCAGACCAGCACCACCCCGCGATAGGAATCGTATTGGGCGTCGAAGATCAGCACTTGCAGGGGTGCTTCAGGATCGCCTACGGGGGGTGGCAGGGTCTTGACCAGGGCCTCGAGCAAGTCTTCGATGCCGATGCCTTGTTTGGCGGAACACAGCACTGCTTGGAATGGGTCCAGGCCGAGATCCGCATCGATCTCTTCTCGGACCCGATCCACGTCCGCCGACGGTAGATCGATTTTGTTGATCACCGGCAGCATTTCAAGGCCGAACTCAAGGGCCAAATACATGTTGGCAACGGTTTGTGCCTCGACCCCTTGGGAAGCGTCCACCAGCAACAGGGCTCCCTCGCAGGACATCAACGAGCGGCGGACTTCGTGGGAGAAGTCCACGTGACCCGGGGTGTCGATCAAATTGAGCTGATAGAGCTCGCCGTCCTTGGAGGTGTAGGGCAACGTGATGGTATTCGATTTGATCGTAATACCACGCTCCCGCTCGATATCCATGGAATCGAGCAATTGATTGCGAAACTCACGGTCTTCAACCATTCCGCAATGTTGAATAAGGCGGTCGGCTAGGGTGGATTTGCCGTGATCGATGTGGGCAATAATGCAGAAATTACGAATCTGTTCCAACGTCGAGACCTCGCGGGAGTAGCGCTTCTAGGAAGGGCGGCGGGGGAGGGAAGGTCCGCGGGAGCGGCGCCGCACAGGGGGAGATCCTACACGGGACGGGAGCGTTCGCCAACCGCAATCGTCTTCGGCGGTCAGTCGAAAGTGGCCAGATACTCGGGCATCAGCTGATGGGCGTTGTGCAGAGCATCCCACCAGACGTTGCCTTCCACCACCGAAGGACCGTCTTGGGTGATGGCAATATCCCAGCCGATAGTGCGCAGGGGGAGAAATTTGAGCGCGGCTTCGGTAGCCAATGCGCAAGTTTCTTGCCAATAGGGCAGGGTGAATCCGGCGAACGGAATGTCGGTCTTTGGATGCCGTTCGAAGGTTTGAAGCCCGAAACCGCTCGGGTGTTTGCCGGTGACCTGGTGAAGTTCACCGGATTCGAGGTCGACATTGGCCAGCAGATTGCCCGAGCTGCCGTAGTCGAAGTTGTCGGAGAGCTGGTCGCTGTTGATCACCTTGGCGCAGGCGAAAAGGACGCGCGGTCGCCGGTCGGTGCCGACCATGGTGACGACTCTCACGGTTTGAAGGGCTTTGCTGTCCGAAAGGCGTTGCAGGTCCGTGTGGTTTTCGAGCCGGTCTTGCACGACATACGTATTGTAGCGGGAGTCACCGGACATGGCTTCGAGAACCTCGTCCAACGTTCGTCGTCGGCCGCTCGGGCTGATCAGCTCATCTCCACTGGAGCTGCGGGTCAAAACCATCAGGCCGCGGGCGTAAACCCCTTTGGACGGTTTAATGACGAAACTCTCAGGGGTTTGGGACCGAAGATACTCGAGCCATTCTCGTTTTTCGAAGATCACATTGCTGGAGCTACGCTCCGCGGCTGCGGTGCGGTCGATCCAGCCGCCTTGGGGATGATAAACGGCGTGCAAGCGTGGCACGGTGATGCCCGCGCCTGTGCAGTAGGAATAGAAGACCGCCTTGTCCTCAGTCAGATAGGAAAGGGACATGGGGTTGTGGACCGCTTGCAATCGGTAGAGACGGCTCCGGCTGACGTATCGGTCGATCTCCTTTTGTGGCAGGCGAGGATCGGCCAAACCCCACAAGAAGGTTTCTTTAGGGCGGAATCTCTCCCGAGCACGGAGGCGGACGACGCGCGCGAAGACCGCTGGAAAGCTAGTGCCGTAGTGCTCAGCTGCAGCCCGACAAGTCTGAACGACTTTCGAGATCTTGGTCAGATTGGTGGCCAAAGTAAGCTCTACTCAGGGGGTCGGGTGGCCGTAGCGCAAGTGAATGAAACGGGTCCCTTCGTCGGACACGACGATCTGATAGAGATCGTCGAAATCGTCGTCGGCAATGTCCGGTGCCTGATCGGCGCCCAGGGCTCTGGCTAGGGCCGGGGTCGTGTCGCTATGGCCTACCACGACGATCCGCCGTGCCTTCTCCTCGAGCAACAGCTCGCGCATTTTCTCGATGAAGTCGCTGTCGGTCCGGATCACCTTGGGCTCGAGATTCAAGGCCTCGGCGAGTTTTGCTCCCGTTTCCACGGTGCGTCGCCATTGGGTGGTGTAAATGGCATCGATGCCCGCTTGGGAGAGGGTTTGGGCCAGGGCACGGCTGCGGTGTAAGCCGGCCTCGGTCAGGGCCGGGTCATCGCCCGCCGCCGGCCCTCGGACCTTCTCCGCATGGCGCACGAGGAATACAGTAGTAGGACCAGTAGGCTCGGCAGAATTTTCAGCTGCCGGCTCATCCGCGAAACCGGGAGCAGCCAAAATACAGCCAACGAGACAAACGATAGAAATGGACAGCCATCGACTCAACACTCGGGTGCTCATGAAACCTCCGCAGGGGGTGAAGAGCCTATTATGGCTTTTTGTGAGGAGTGAGACCAACCCTTTTGCTCGATTCTCGCTGGGTGGCATCCTCTTCCAGGAGCTGCCAACAGGTGCCGGCCTTGGAAAACGTCAGCTCCACCAAGGGGAATCCATCCAATAGATAGATCAGGTTGTCGGTCAAGCGATCTAAACGATGGGGGTCCACATTGACGAAAGGCGCGCAGCCGATCAGGAACGCCACCGCTTGAGATCGACGCACCGGCCGCAAGCGGTCAGTGCCTTTTTTCAGGCGATACAAACCGGCCAGGGGATATCTTTTGCGCGCGGTCGGCGTACGGCCCAAATCACCGGCGAAAGGAAGTTTTTCCACCGTGGGTGGGCCGGCGAGGGCATCCGAACTCAGGGGGCATAAGGCGTTCATGTCGTCGGAAAGCACCTGGCGGCCGGAGGCCAAGGACAGTCGGGAGATGGTCGTTTTGCCGGCCCCGGAATGTCCCATGAACAGAAAACCCCGTTGGTTGGATACCACTCCGGCACTGTGGAAGAGCACTCCTCCCAGCTTCAGGAGGCGATAGGCCACAAGCAATCGAAAGAAGTTCTCAACCTGGGAGAGGAACACAGGCCCTTCGTCGAGAGGGGTCCAGAGGGCAGCGCTGATCTGGCTGAGATCTCGGGCCCCGAAGTCGATTCGGGCCATGAATTGAAGGCCTGCGACTCTCACCGCGTGACTTTGGTAGTCGCGGTCGAAGGTGTAGCTCCAACCCTTGAGGTCGAATTCCAACATCTCTTTGGGATCCGCCCTGAAGATCTTGATCCGGGTGACGTCCGGCGCGGAAAGCGCAGACGTACCCGCCTCGGTGGGCATCACGAGATCCCCGAATCGTTCCCCCAGCTCGTGGCATTGTCCACGGCTCAGCCCGCTGAACGCGTAAGGGCCACCGGCGAAATTCACCGTCAACTCGAGATCGTCCCACGGCTCGCCGGCCTGACGAGCGGGAAAGAGATCCGGGTGTCTGAGAAATAACTTGCCGAAGTCTTTGCTGCTCGTCTCGGCAGGGGGAGCGAAAAAGGGCGCGCGGCTCATGAATGCGGATTGACGAGGTAATTCAGGGCAGGATGGGCAACAGCTCTCGCCGTTCCTTGCGGACGTCGCGTAGTAGCTCCCCTTGGCGTATGGCTTGGGGATCGAAAGCCAAGGGGTCGCCGGTTTTTTCTTCGGAAAGACCCATGCAGTGGGCGACGCCGAAACCGTCGTCGCCGAGCTCAGCAACTTGCTCGTGAGCTCGGCTGTTGATCCTGCGGATCTCGTCGAGCTGGGCCGAATCCGTCCATATCTCCCGGATCGACTGCTGGTGTAGGTTGCCTAGAGGGCGCCGCCATTGGACGCAAGGATAAACCGCCCCGAATGGATCGACCGCCAGGCCCGACGCACCGGCGCCGCAATTCTTAGACCTGCCGGGGGTGCCGGTGCAGGTGTCACTGTCGAGCAGCTCACGGTCGGGCACTTCGCTGTCGGGGATCATTTCATCCAAGTAGGCGTACAGTCGGCGCACACCCTCTTCGCTGGGTGCGATCGACATCGGGCTCAGATCGCCGTCATCCCTGGGAGTGACCGTCGGAGAGAGCGAGAAAACGCAACCGAGACCCTTTGCCACGGCGTACATATCCTCGATTTGATGCTCGTTCCAACGGGTCAGCGTACCGTTGAGCTTGACCCTGAAGCCCATGTCTTTCATGGCGTGAAGGTTGCTCTGCAAGCGCTCGAAGGATCCTGGGACCCGGGTCTGTTTATCGTGGACCTCGGCGGTTGAGCCGTGGAGACTGACCTCCACCAGAAAGGGATCCACTTGCTCGCGAATTTGGCGCGCCAGCTCACCGGAGAAAGCGTGACCGTTGGATTTGATTCGAATGACGAAACCGAGTTCTTTGGCCCGTCGTCCGAGATTTAGGAAACCTGGATGGGCGAGGGGCTCACCGCCGGTAAAGGTGAGGTTGAAGACCTGGAGATCGGCGAGGTCTTGGAAGAAGTCGAAATATTGCTCATCGCTGAGGGATTTGCCCTCGAGAGAGAGGTCGTTGTAGCAAAAAAAACAATCGAGGTTGCAGCGGTAGGTGAGTTCCACCAGCACGGAGAAGAGGATGTTCTGATTCCAGGTTTTTTGCAGGACTCGTAACATGGCCATGGTGGTTGCTCCTTAGGCTCCCGCTTCGACACGAGCATCGCCTTCGTCGGTGATCGGCTCGACCACTCCGGCGTTCTCCAACTCTTCTAGGAAGTGCGGCAGGTCCTGGGCCAGCTGCTCAGGAGAGACCTCGTATTCTTCTTGGACCTGACGTGCGACCTTTTCGAGGCTGCATCCCGAGTCCAGCCATTGGAGAATACTGGACCCCACCTCATTGAGCACTAGGTTCTCGGCTGCTGCTTGACGCAGAATCACGGCTTCGCCATCTATGATTCGGAATCGAATGTCCGTGCAACGACGATAGAACCGGGGCCTGGATCCCGGTGCCTGTGGATCAGCCATGATTTGTCTCGGCAAGGAATTCAGAAAGAAATGGAGTCGGATTCAGGAGAATCCTAGAATGCAGGAGGAGTCGGACTTGCCGCCGGGAATCGCGCAATCTGAGGCCATGGCTTCGATCGGCTCGCGATACAGAATCCGAGGTCGGCAATACTGGCGACGGGACTCGGCTGACGGTTCGCCGGGATCTGTTGGATTCTGTTTTTGGGTGTTCCGAAGAGTCATTGTTCAAAAAAGCGGCAAAATGGATACCGGCCCGAGACCGGCCCAGAACATTCTCGTCCCTGAATAGTAGCCCAGGCAGCGCGCCACGTCCAGGATTCATGACCCTGGACGTGATTTGGTTGCCCGTGGCTAACGTCCGATGAACATTGACGTTCAGCTGTTTGCCTCCGGTTTCCGAAAGGTGCTCAACCCGGTCCACCACAACCCGCTTCGCAAGGGTCGGGAGTGTCGGCAGTCGGCAGAGCCTTTATCTTGAGCGCTGGATCACCGAGCAGTTGGTAGGTACCCAGAACACCTTCCGGAGCTCCTGCCTCCGCTGCGTTTCGCAACGCGGTCAACACGGCCTGCCCAAGGGTGCCGGCACCGTCTTGGAAGACCCGGCGGAATAACCGATCACCGACCAGCCGCGATTGATGATGGCGAGCCAGCCAGCTCGGGGCGAAGACTGCAGCGGCTCCGCCGTCAGCCTGCAACACCAAATGCTCACCCAGGGCATCGAAGCCGGGCAGGCCGTGGTAATTGATGTGGCAGGTCACCGAGCTGACGATCGGCAGGTTTCCGTTGCCGAGGCCGGCAACGTCTGCTGAGGTCAGCAACCCTAGGCGAGACATGCGATCCACACCCCCGTGGCCGGTGTAGTGCAGCCAAGAGGCGCCGATCGCGAGTTCGTCGAAGGTGGCTTGACGGGCGCTGGCGAGGTCCATGGTTTCCAAATCGACCTGGGTCGCCGTAAAGCCTCTGGGCAACAGAGACCCCAACGCCGAACCCGCTTCCGTGAATTGGTCGTCGCCATCGGGCTCATCCGACAGGATCAACACGTTGGACTGCCAATTCGCAGCCGGAGCGGATTCGTAGGTTTGGATTTTCGCCACGTAGGCCGACAGCTCCTCGGCAACCAACGCCGGGATTCGGCCGATGCTGATCTCCGGAATTCCGTCGCCGTCGAAATCCGCCAAGGTGGAGTCTGAGCCGTAAAGGCTTTGACCGTTATTCGCCAGCAGCACCGGGATCCTGTTGCCACCCAGACCGTAGTAATCGTGGTGGTCGTAGGTTCCCGCGCCGGCGATGACCACGAATTGGGGACCTCGTCGCCAAGAGCTGTGGGCGTATTGCAAGAAATCGCGAACGGCGCGCACGTCGCGACGACCGAAGGCGAATTCATCGTAGACGTCCTGCACGTCGACCACCAAGCTGTTGAGGCCTTGGCCGGTGCGGTAGTCGGCGAGTTCCTGGGCTGCGTCGAGCATGTCGGTCGAGGTGATCACCAGGTAGTCGATGCGCCAATCGGTTGACCGGAGGTCCGACGGTGAGTCGAACTCTAAGGTCGGGCTCAGCAAACCGGTATCCGAAGCGATCATGAACGGACCGCCGGACCGTCCTTGCCAAATGGCCCGGTAGTCTCCGCCCTCTTGCAGAGCACGGACCGGAACCAGGCGAGGATGGCTGGGATCGGTCAAGTCCATGGCCCTGAGGTTCGGTGAGGTGAAGGGCGAGGCGCTGAGCTGGTCGGCATCCAAGCCTGTCACCTTCAAGCGGTCATTCTCGGGCCGCAGCCGGCGCTCGTAGGTGAGATCGAAGCCGTCGACGAAGACCAGGCCTTGGCCGAGCAATTCCACCTGCAACACGTTTTCCCCGGCGCTGAGTTCGCCCGGATCCAGGGACAGCTCGACCGAATCGGCTTCGGTGCCGAGAATCGTGACCTGTCCCAGTTCGTGGCCGTTCCAGCGGATCACGACGTCGTGCTCGCCCTGGGCGGCGCCCTGGAGATCCAGGCTGAGATCCGCGGTAGCACCGTCCAGAGGCTGCGAAATTTGGGCACTAAAGTCCCGAATCTTGGCTTGAGGGGATACGAAACCCCAGAACCAATGGTCAGATTCCGGATCGATATCCATCAACACGATGGGTGATTCGGATTCCTCGAAGCGTTCGGTGTGCAGATAGTGGTCGCCGCTCCAATCGGGCGCGATCGCCCCCTGGTTGGGCTCGGGTATCACCGTGCCGCGGGTCAATTCGAGCTGATAGACCTGGGTGCCGGTGAAGGGGCTGTCGATGGCCTCGCCATAGAATTCCAGGGCTTCGCCCCGTCCGACTTTGCGCCAGGGAATTTCTTCGCCTTCCAGGCTCAGGCGAACGCGATGCCGAGTGAGCATGGCGGAAGCCATTCGCAGCTCCATGCCGAAGGCGTCGGCCAACTCTTGGGCGGTGATCCTATAAATACCCGATTGCTCGACACCCACTCGCAACCTGTTGTTGAAGCCGCGGAAGAGGTTCCTGCCTTCACTCGCCGTCGGGCGGGTTGCCAGGCTTGCGGCCGCATCTCGGGCCGCGGCCAGCCGTTCTTGTTGGGCGTGCGGAGTGGGGTGATGGTTTCTTTCGAGACCCTCGGGCAACACACTGCCGATCTCCGCGACGCGGGGCGTGACGTGGAAAGGCCCGTGAGCCTTTCGGTGCCCGTTGGACTCGATTTCTTCCAGTAGGTAGATCGATTCGCCGTCCAGGGGTGCACCGTGATCGACGAAGCGGTAGTCGCCACCCTGGGGTCGGCTGAGCAGGGGCAACATGGTTTCGTCATTGACCCGGACCCGTTCGCCGTCGGCGTCGAGTCGGTACAGGTCGAGACCGACAGTCTGTGCTTCAGAGGCGGTTCGCCAATAAACGACCACGTTGCCGTCGATGATTTCCGACCCGAAGTCGCTCACCAGCACCGGAGTGGCGGAGCTGGCCGACATCACCAACAGACAAAGCTCACCGAAAACAAAGGTGGCATCCCCGGTTTCGTCGAGGAAAGTGGCGCGGGTGCCGTTGCCTGAGCCGGAGGCCCCGGTGACCGCGATGTCGCCGGCGGCCGCAGGAGTGATGTCGATGTAATAAACGATCGACTCGGTATCACCGGGGGATAGGGTTCCCGGATTCCAAGTCACGTCACCGGTGGTGGCGCCCACGGTCGGCTGGCTGACCACTGTGCCGGTGGTGGTGAAGGCGATGCCGCCGTAGACGGTTTCGGTGCCGGTGGGAATGTGCCCGGTGACCACGTTGGTGTTGCTGAAGGTGATGTCACCGATCGAACCCGTGGGATTGGCGACCACGATGCTCACCGCGTAGCGACTGGTTTGGCCGACGCCCGGGGGGTTGGGCCCGGCGGATTGATCGTCGACGTAATTCAAATAGTGGGAAACGTAGGGTTTGGCCGGGGCGTTGCCGGCATCGTTCGGGAAGTAAATTCGGAAGGACTCGGCCTCGGGGCTGGCGGTGGGCGGGGCGGCCGCGGCGTCCTCGTTGGTCACGTAGATCGGGCCGTAGTTATTCTGATCCCAATCGGCGATGGAGATGTCCATGGACCATATGCCGTAATCGTCCGCCTGATCGTCGGAGTTGAACCCGATGAAGGTGAGGCTGTTCCAGGCGTCGTTATCCGACATCGTGCCGCCTTCGTCCTGGGTGAAGGTGCCGCTCCTCGAAGTCAGATCTACACTGCCGAATGGCTGAACATTCGTGTTGGGTGCGGACGGATTCGGCTGGTTGGCGTCAAAATCAAAGTCGTGAACATCGCCCTCGCAGCCTTGGGTAATGTAAGGGAAGAAATCGTAGGCCCGTGAGCGGTCATTGTTGTTGACGCCGACGATGACGTAGGAATGGGCATAGAGGTTGAGTTCCGTTCCGCCAGAACCGGGGGTTCCATCGTGGGCGCGGAGCCCAAACGCATTGACGTCATCCTGTCGGCGGTTGCGGATGCCGGCGATTTCGCCGTTGACCGTACCCGACATATCCACCTCTAGCTGCCAATGGCCCGCATCCGGCGAAGCACCGTTGGCAGTGGTGACGGCGCGAATCTGGAAATTGTCGATGTCGACGGTTTCGTTGGTTCCCGCATAGCGATTGGTGATGCGTAGACGGACCCGGGTGTTGGAGGCCAGGTAGTTGGAAATGTCGTAGGCGGCCAAGCCGGTTTGGGCACCGGAAAGATTGCCGAACTCATCCAACGTGACCCAGGTGGTACCGCCGTTGCTCGAGACGTCGAAGGAAAAAGAATCGCCAGAATCATTGCCGTTAGAAATAAGGTCGACGCCCGTGCCGGTGGAATAGTCGAAGGTGACCACGGCCGCTGCGTAAGTCGAGAGGTCGACCTCGCGTTGAACCGACGGTCTGTTGGTGAAGTTACCGGTGGCATCGCTCTGATTGGCCAGCCTCAACGCGCCGCCGGTGATGCGCACATCGCCGGTGGTGGGATCGTCGGTCAAGTCGACCGGGGTGGTGTCGCCGTCGTCATCGGCTTCCAGCCAGTTGCCGGTGAAATTTTGTGTGCCGTCATCGTTGGAGTATGCGGCGGTTCCGAAGTTGTCGGCAAAGGTGTCGCCGCCAGTGATACCCGCAGTATCACTGTTGTACAAATTCAGCCAAGCGTTGTCCGAGCTGGGCGGCGTGGTGTCGTGGCCTAAGTTGAAACGCGCGGCGACGAGATTGCCATCCGGGTCATAGAGACGGTAGCGGACCTTAGTGTTGACGGTTCCCGCCAAATCACGATTCTGGTCTCGATCCCGGGTAATGTCGTTCGCCCCTGCAAGGACGTCAGCGTCGAAAATGTCGACTTGCAAGTCACTCGTACCGGGCGGAACCTCAATGTAATAAAAGTATGGTCGATTGAGGCCGGTCAGCCTTGAGCTGATGTCGTCACCCACGGAGGCAAGGGCGCCGCCACCACCCATGGTCTGCAATTGATCGGTTAGTGCGCCGGTGGCGGGTGTGCCGCCGCCTTCGACCGGGGGGGCGGGCCATGCGACGAGCCCGGCGACCAGGAGAACCCAGGCCAAACCCAATGAACTCTTGGTGGAGAACCCAAGGGGCGATTTAGGTGGCAAAGTGGCGGGAAGGCGTTTCTTTGGCGCGTTCATGACGAACTCCATCAGGCCGGTCGAATCGAGAGATGTGGATCAGGTGGAGAATTCAGTGGCAACAGGGGTCAAGAGAATCCGACGGTACAGGTCGGATCTCCCTTGCCTCCAGGAAATGAGCAGTCGGCCGCCATGGCCTCCAAAGACTCTCGGTGAATGATTTGTGGCCGTTGGTAGCTTCGACGGTCGGCGTAAGCCGTTGCCGTCGGACTATCTGGGGAAGTCTTCGTCTTATTAATTAACACCCTATGGGTCTCCTTGGTCTAATCATTGTCACGTTAGATTCCGTTGTTGTTCAACCGTTGCCGCAATCCGTTGTGCAACCTGGTGGGGGTAGCTCCGGGCGAAGCTGTAAGACCGTAGCCGGATCCCCAAGCAGTTGATAGACATGCAAAACGTCGGCCGGAGCGCCGTTGGCTGCCGCCTTTTCATAAGCACTCAGCACTGCTTTGCCCAGAACTCGCTCTTCCTGAAGAAAGATCTCACGGAAAAGCCGATCGACGACCTGTAGCGCTTGGTCATTTTCAATCAACCATGCCGGCGCCAACGAAGCAATAGCACCGCGATCTGCTTCGAGCACGAGCCGCTCCGCCAGAGAGTCCAGGCCGGGAAATGCGTGTAGGCCAATATTGCAGGTGGCGGCAGTTAGGAGGTGGGGCTTGCCCACATTCTCCAAATTGGCCACGTCCGACGACAACAGCAGACCGCTGCTGGACATTCTGTCGATGCCTCCGTGGCCTTCATAGTGAACCCACGCGACACCGCTATCGACCTGGTCAAAGAGCGATTGACGAGCGGTCGTCATGTCGACCTGATCGCCGAGGTGCACCTCGGCTGCTTCGAAGCCGAAACCCAGCAGGCTTTGTAGGTGTCGGCTGTCGGCCGCGAAATCACCGGCGCTGTCTTCGGCATCGGCTAGGGCGAGTAGGCGATGATCCCAAGCCGTTTCTCCCTGGGCTTCATAAGCTTGCAATTTGCCGACGTAGTCGGTCACTTCTTGAGGGCTGAGCGCGGGAATCCGTCCGACCAGCATCTCAGGAATTCCATCGTCGCCGATCACATCCCCGAATAGGGCATCGGTTGGAAAGAGGCTTCCCGGTCTCGTGCCTAGCAAAGGTGGAAGCAGGTTATCTCCCAGCCCCCAGAAATTTCGGAAATCATAGGTGCCGTGCCCCACCAGAGCCACCAGACGCGGCGGCTCGGTCCATTGGGTCCAGACATGGCTTAGAAAATCCCGGACGGCACGGGGATCTCGACGGCCCGCAGCGAACTCGTCGTAGATGTCTTCGAGCGAGACCAACATCGATTCCAGCCCGAGGGATTGGCGATAGTCGACCAAAGCTTGAGCCGAGGTGGTCAACGATGGGGCGCTGATGACCAAATAGTCGAGACTCGGATGGTCGTGGGTCAGGCTCGAGGGCTGGTCGGGCTCCAAGGCGGGCGTAATCCATCCGGAACTCGAAACCGCCAAATAGGTCCGAGGCCCACCTCGGCCGCTGGTGGTGGGGAAGACCACCCGAAACTCGGCGCCTTCCGGCAGCACCGGTGCGCCACGAAGGAATCTGGGCACGGCTGGTGTGGTGACGTCGAAGACTCGGATGTCGGGGTCGGAGAAACCGGAGACCGTGGCCACGGTTTGAGTTTCGGATTCCAAGGTGAGCGCTTCGTCGACAGCTCGGGTTCTTCGGTCGTAGGCGAGTTCGAAACCTTCCAAGAAGACCAGGTCGCCTTGCAGCGCTTCAAGTTGCAGGGTGTTTTCGCCTTCCACCAGGGCACCCGCGGGCAGCTCAAAGGTCGTGACCGCAGTGTCGGACCCGTTGAGCGCCATATGGCCGAGCCATTGACCGTTCCAGTGTATGGCCACCTGGTGGTCGCCTTTGGCACCGCCCTGCAGATGCACGGTCACCGACGGCTCCTCCTCAGGCTGGTCCACGACCGCGGGAATGGTGGCGTTGAAGTCGGCGGTGGCGTCTTGGCCACCCGGGCGAACGAAGTCCCAGAACCAGGTATCACTTTCGGGATCGAGATCGAGAATCACGATCGGGCGAAGATTCTTCTCGACCCAAAGGGAGTCGCGGAAGGTTTCACCGCTCCAATCGGGGGGCAGATTGCGAATGAAGGCCCGGCCCATCGCCCTGCCTCTTTGCCGCTCCAGCCCATAGACCTGCTGGTCGGTGTAGGGGGTGTCGATCGCTTGGCCATAGAAGAGTAAGGCCTGATCCCCGAGCGGCAGCCAGGCGATGGATTCGTCGTCCAGGGTCAGGCGCAATTGATGGCCCTTGATGGCCGAGCGCATCTCCGAGGCGGAGACACCGAAGGCGACGGCCAGCTCATCGGCGGTCAGCTGTTGGATGCCTTCGCGGTCGACCCTGACCTTGATCTGGGTAACCGAGTTGTTGCCGGTGGAGTCGGGGTTGGAGGCTCGGGAAGCTTTGTCGATGGTCTTTGTCGTTGCGGCGCGATCGGCGGCCGCCCTCTTGGATCGCAAAGCGTAATCGGCGTCGACTCCCCTCGGTCCGATGCTGGGCAGCCCGGCATCGGGCTCAGTGGCGACACTGTGCGCACTGGGCGGCTCAGCTTCGACCTCGAACGGACCGTACGGGTTGCGGCGACCCAAGCTGTCTATTTCAACGATCCAATAGGTGGACGGGGCTTCGGTCGACGCCAATGGATCTTCCAGTCGGTAGGTACCCCCCGCCGCATGGCCGATCCAGGCGCTGATAGGCGACGCATTCACTTTCACCGCCCGGCGGCTTTCGTCCACCCGGTAGATGTCGAAGGCTCGGGTGCCGGCTTCACTGGCGGTGGTCCACTCCAGCACCGCTTGACCGTCAAGATCGAGAACCTTCACAGATTGCACCACCACCGGAGTCGCCGCGCTGTTGACCAGCTGCATTTGGCACAGCTCGCCGGTGGAGAAGTCCTCGACTCCGGTTTCGTCGAGCCAAGTGGCTCGAGTGCCGTTGCCACTGCCCGGAACGCCGTTGACCTGAACAGTGTATGGAGTGGCTGGACCGGTGACGTCGATGACGTAAACCAAAGTCTCCGTCGTGTCGGTGCCCCCGGTTCCGGCGGAAACCGTGCCCGGATTCCAGGTGAGATCGCCCGCGGTATTGGAGCCCACAGTCGGTTGGGAGACCACGGTTCCTTGGGTCAGAAATGCGATGCCTTGGTAAGTGACGTCGCCCCCGGGAAGGCGAGCGGTGACCAATCGGGTGGGGTCGAAGGTAATGTCGCCGGCGGACCCATCGGGGTTCCAAATCACCAGCGATACGGCGTAACGGGTGGTCTCGCCGGTATTCGGAGGGTTGGAGCCGCCCGAAGGCTGGGTCGTGAAGACCGTCAGCCGTTGGGTCATATAGGGCTTGACCGGCGCACCGCCGCCGTCGGTGGGCAGGTAGATGCGGAAGCTCTCGGGATCCGGAATGGTCGCTGGAATCAGGTCGGCATCTTCATAGCTGCCGATGTAGATCGGCGCATAGTTGCCGTCCACCGGGTCTTCGACCCGGCCGTCAAGGGTCCAAATACCGTATTGGTCCACTTCTTCGTCGGAGGTGAAGCCGGTCGCGTTGCTGCCTGCCCAGGTGTCGTTGGCGGAAAGGGTGCTGCCGCTGCTAAAGCTCGTATCCGGCGACGTCATCGTCAAGGAGCCGAAAGGAGGGTCGAGGTCTGGGTCGGGATCCGTATTTGATGCCAGATCCGCATCCCAATCGAAGTCGTTGACGTCGAAGTCACAGCCCGAGGAGATCAGCGGGTAGAGGGTGTAGTCGCGCCCTGAATCGTTGGGATTGATGCCCGCGGTGAAGTGGTAGGTATAAACGTTGTATTCGGTGCCGCCGGAGGTCTCGTCGCCGTCGTGTGCGCGAAAGCCGAACGCGTTGGTTTCGTCGCCGTTGAATCCGGAGCCGGCGTCGTTCGCGCCCGTGGACATGTCGACTCGCAGCTCCCAATGACCGGCCTGGGGGGCGGCGGCAGCGTTGGCGGTGGCGCGAATTGAGAAGTTGTCGATTAGGAGCACCTCGTTGTTGTTGCCGGCGAAGAGGTTCTCGACTCGAAATCGGATCTGGGTGTCGGTGGCGATGAAGTCGGAGATGTCATAGGAGCGGGATCCGGAGGCAACTCCGGGATATGCCGTGAATCCGTCGATAATCGTCCAGCTGGTACCGCCATCCGCCGACAGCTCGAGCACGATGGCGTCGCTTTTTTCCATCCCCCCCAGCACGGACCAATCGAAAGACAGGACAGCGGAGGTGTAGCTGGAGAGGTCCAGCTCGCGCAGGACACTGGGCTCGCGACCCATGTCCGGGCTGAAATCACAGTCGTCGGTAATGCGCAGCTGCCCGCTCGCAATGCGCACTAACCCAGCTCCGGCTCCGGCTCCGGTGTTACAAAACCGAACTCCCGCTTGCTCGTCTTCGATCCAATCTCCGGCGAAATTCACGTTGCCGTCGTTGTTGGAATAGGAAGCTGAGCCGAATTGATCCAAGAATTGATCACCGGACGAGGTGTCGGCCAGATCGCTATCGTAGAAATTGAGCCACGCCCCGTCGGCGTTTTCCGGTGCGAAATGGCTGCCGAAAATATGCTTGGTGACGACCGCATTACCGTCGGGGTCGAAGAGCTGGTATTTGGCGACTGAAGCACCAATGTGGTCGTTGAAGTTGAGCACGGGATCTGTGAGATGGAGCTCGTAGCGGCGGATTCGATCTCGCTCTGCGGTTTGCTCGGTATTGGTGCCGTCGTCGATGCCGAAGAGCACGTCGAGGTCCCAGAGGTCTACCTCAAGGGAGGTGGCACCCGCAGGGACTTCGATGAAAAAGCTGTGGTGGGAGTCCAGGCCGTCGTTGGCGGTGAGGTAGTCGCCGTCCTCGGTCTTGGATTCCGAGCCCGTGATCATAATCACTTCATCGGCGACCGTGCCGGTGGCCGGGGTGCCGCCCGCCCACACGGATTCGGCCGGTCCCAGAATAGCCAAGGCCAAGAAGACGACCCATCTTCCGGACTGTCGACTAATCTGTAGAGCAGGGAATTTTTTCACGGCATCCATTTTTTCCCTCAGGGGGTCCTCGCTCCGAACGACGGAAGTCAGTGACGAGCGGGCTGGGAGCGATGGAATCACAGGAGAAGAAAAGCCCTCAATCGTTACATCCCACCTCAGGGTTTTCCGCGGAGCGACCCCGACCCCCATTGATGAACGATTCAAGTGCAAACAGCATACCATCCGGTCGGCAGGTTAGGAAACCGAACACCGATCGGGCCGCTGCGATGGAGAAATGGTGCAAAGGAGTTAAATTGCCTGAACCCTGGTGCCGAGAAGAGGACCCTCCAGCGCCCAGGCTTGCCAGATCTCCGGTGAAGACGGCTCAGGTGAAGATGGCTTCGAACAGCATGCGCCTATCCGGATCGTCGGGATCGGGTCCCAAAGGAACTAGAAAGAGGTGCAGCTCACCGAACGACTCATTTCGGAGGGGCACAATCTGCTGATCCATCTGCAGATTGGCAGGGCCATGAAACAGCAAGGAGAAGGGCGAGCGATCTTTGCGTGGAGTATCACCTTTCAGTGAACTCACCAGAGACAGCTTGAGCGCTACCTCTCCCTCTTCAAGGGTAAAGTGGAAGTCTTGCCCTTCGCAGGCTTTGAATCGATCGACGGAAATTTCGTCTAGAGCGGGCTCATTGCTCATTTGATACCCATTTCAGATGTTTCAGCTGGAGTAAAAGATAACATTTGCATTTATTTTGAGTTGGCCCGAAGGCCTTGAGGAATCCATTCCATCAGCCAATACACGCCCTGCTCTTCGATTTTTTCAAAGCCGAGTCGTTTGTAAAGGCGCATGGCGGGATTGTTGTGCTCGACATGGATGCGAACCAACAGACCCTTCGCTTCGCCCTCGGCGAGGATGTCGGCCATCAGCTCGCCGCCTAGGCCTCGGCCTCGTGCCGCGGGCAAGAGGGCGATGTCGACCAGCCGGATTTCATCTTCCCGCCGGTCGATGTAAAGGCGACCCAACGCTTGCCCCTCGGATTCGATGATCGAAAACTCGGCGTCGGCGAAATGCTCGTCGTAGTAGGTCTTCTGGGCGTGGAATTGAAATCTGAGGAAATTTTCTTTTTCCTCCGCAGACCAGGGCACCTGGCTCAGCTCCTCTTGGCGGGTGGAGGCGTAGACCTGGTAGACGAATTCCCAATCGTCTTCAGCGATCGGGCGCAGTGTCGCTTTCTTTTTCATCACGTGAGCCTCGTCTCAGAATAAGAAACCCGCGCCGGCCTGGGGCCGCCGCGGGTTGTATCCAACACTTGAGATCAGCCCCTAGACGGGTAGAGGCCTTGTAATGCAATGATGAAATTCATGGTTAAAAACGGCTGCAGGTTGTTGTGGGCTTGGCTGCCTCCGGTATTCGGCAGTGTCTGCTCCGCGGCCGGAACAAGAGTGGCGCCGCTCGGCGAGTGATACATATCAGTTCCCGCCCCGAAGTGATGGTTCCCCGGATTCTGCGAGTTGCCGTCTTCGCCGGAACCGGTCAGGGTGTGGGTGTGATTGGGCATCTGGGCTTCCGTCAAGGTGATCATCTCCGTTCCGCCTCTCTGACCGAGGCGTCTCGAGGTCAATCCTGGACCTCGTCCGGGATGCATGGGTGCCCGGCCCGCTAAGTTGGGAAGAGCGGTCGTGCTACGTCCGTCGCCGCCGTAGGTGGTGCCGATCAGCGAAAAGAGGGCTGTGTTTTGTGAGACGGGTAGAAGCTGACCGTTGCAGAAAGCCCAGCTCCTGGGCGCGAAGTTGCCGGCGAAAATTCGAATTTCAGCGATGAATGGCTCTGACATCGGATCACCTCCTAGTTTCGAGACGGGTAAATGCCGAAAAGGGCGATGATGAAATGGATGCAGAGGAAGGGCATGAGGTTGCTGTGGGAACGGCTTCCGCCGACGTTGGTGATCGACTGGCTGCTGAAATTCACAGGATCCGGATCTTCCGCCCAGGCATCGATACCGAGGGCCGAGGCCGGTCCTTTCCCCCCTGGCTGCTGGGAATTGGCCTGTCCGTTGACCGCCTGCATGGAGTGACCGTGGCTCGGCATTTGGTTGACGGTTAGGGTAACTTTTTCAGCGCCGCCCTTGGCGCCGAGACGCCTTGCAGATAGACCGGGGCCGTGGCCGGCGTGGATGGGAATGCGACCACGCAGATCGGGAAGGCCGAAGGTGGTGCGACCGTCGCCGCCGTAGATCGTGCCGAGCAGCGAGAAGAGCGCGTCGTTTTGCGACACGGCCAGCAGTTGGCCGTCACAGAATGCCCAGCCCCGAGGCGCGAAATTCCCGGCGAACATGCGAACTTCACCGACAAATGGTTCAGACATCGAAGAATCTCCTCAGTTGCGGGATGGGAATAGGCCTTGGAGGGCAATGCAGAAGTTGAGCGCCAGGTAGGGCTGCATGTTCTCATGTGATTGTCCGCCGCCGACGTTCGTCACCGTGCCGGCTGCCATCGGGGTCGCCGTGCCGAAATCTCCGTAGACGGAAGCCCCTAAGGCTTGGGCGAGCACGTGACCTCCCGCCTGGTCGGTATTACCCGTGGTGTTGGTCACTTGCAGCACGTGGTCGTGCTGGGGCATTTCGTTGGCGGCCAGGGTGTGGGTCTCCTCGCCGCTTTTTTGCCCTTCGCGATGATCTCCGCCGCCGTTGGAGCGGCCCACGTGGATCGGTGTGCGACCTCGCAAATCGGGAAGCGCGAACGACGTGCGCCCGTCTCCACCGTAGGTGGTGCCCAACAGGGAGTAGAGGGATTGGTTTTGATTGATGGGCAGGATTTGCCCGTCGCAGAAGGCCCAGCCGCGTGGCGCAAAGTTGAAGCCCACGATACGGACCTCGGCGAGGAACGGTTCTGACATCTTTCGGTCCTCCGAAGTTAGATCGACCCGGGGTCGACGGTTTCATTCATGCTGTAAGTCGTTTAAGTCTTTGAAAAATCGGTCAAGGGGGTGTCGGGCAGCCCGAGCCGCCGTTGTTGGTAAAACCGTCGCCCACGGGACTCGACACGTGGTTGTTGTTGCGGGGATCGAGGAATGCCTCGACGGTGGCGTTGTTGTTGGGGCCGGCCCCCATGCCTTCGACGTGGAAGGTGGCGGTCGCTTCTCGTTCCAAGATGACGCCGGTCAGTGCCGAGTTGGCGTCGGCACCGACGTTGGCGGCATTCAAATCCAAGCAATAGGTCGATGCTTGTTCGGATTCGAAAACGAAGTCCCCGGTGCCGCCGGCACCTTGCAGGATGGTATTGCCGTGGACCGTGGCGTTTACGGTGCAATTGTTGTCGTCCGCTTTGATCACCACCGCTTGGTCACCGGTCGTGCCGGCGCCCGTATTGGTGACATGCACGATGTTGCCGGTGAAGAGCACGTTCAGCGTCTTGGCTTGGATATCGTCGGCTTGGATGAAGACCCCGTCCCGGGTGCCGCCCACGTTGCCGGGGGTGGTGCCGAAGTTGCCGGTACCGACTCGGTTGTCGGTCACCCGCAGGTGCGTCAGGGGCGTGTTTTCTCGCACGTCGACGAAGATGCCGATGCCGTTGGTCATGTCGTTGATGTCGTTGTCGTCGATCGTCACGTCGACGGAGGTGACGCTGCCGGTTGCCGGCTCCGGCACGATGTTGATCCCGCGCCGTCGCCCTTGGACGTTTTCGATCCGATTGCCGCGGATGATTCCCGAGATGGTGCCTCCCGCGTTGTCGGCGACGGCACTGATGTTGACTACACCGCCGTTGACCCCGGGGATGCCGACGTTTTGGATGATGTTGCCCTCGATCAGGAACGAAGAGCTGGCACCGTGGGATTTGCCGAGGTTGAGCACGCTCGATCCCGTGACCGCCCGCGCGTCGCGGATGGTGTTGTTGCGGAAGGTGGTGTTGATGGTCGAGGTATCGCCCGGGTCCAGGCCCGCCGAATGTTGGAAGGCGTCGGGAACCAGGTCCGTGTAGAGGGAATTTTCGACCACCAAGGTCATCTGCGACGTCCCGCGGGCCTCCACCAAGTGCATCACTTGGCCGCTGGTGGCGTTGCGGAAGATCGAGTTGGTGACCAGGAAACCCGTTCCGGCGTTGAGATTGAGGTTGTCGTTGCGGATGAAGAGGCCGCTGGTGTTGACGGCGTCCACATCCTCAACGGTGCTGTGGGCGATGCTGCTTTCACCGCTCAGCTGGTCGGCCAGGATACCGTGGGCACCCGGTGTCAAGACACGAATTCGCGCCAGGTTCAGCTCGTGGGCCTGGTTGATCAAGATCGCGGTGCCTGTGGTGCTCTGAATCAGGCCGCCGGTGGTATTACCGCCCTGGGTGGTGTTGGCGCCATCACCCAAGATATTGAAGCCTCCGGTGATTCCAGTGCCGCTCAGGATGATGCCGCTGATCGCCCCCGACGCGTCCACGGAGCGCAGGGTGAAGTCGTTGCCTCCGATGGTGGTGTTGGTCAAGTTGATGCCGACGGCGTTGGTGGCGTCGATGTCGCTGGTGGTGCCTGTCGCTTCCACCGTTTGAGCGGCATTGGCGTTGAAGCAGGTGCCACCCGAGCAGGTGAGTGCCATATTGGTGAAGGTGGTCGCGGACGTGGCCGCTAGGGACGTGAGATCGACACAGGCAGAGCTGTGGGAGCAAGTGATGCTGTCCACATCCACCGCCGAAATGATGCCGTCGAGGTCCAACCCGCGACCGTTGGACGCGGTATTGATCGACAAGGCGTCAATATCCAAAGTCCCCATGCCGGTCCCAACCACCGCAGTCTGACCGCTGGTGAAGACGTCGAGATCCGGAACGTTGACGTCGGTGCCGGCGCTGTTGGTGAACATGTTGAACGCCGTGCCGTCGCTGATCCGAGATCCGGCGGTGCCCAGGTCCACCGGGCCGTTGAGGTTGATCGAGGCCGAGCCGGCGTTGGACGTAATGGAGATACCCGTGCCGTCGGTAGCGGAAAGGGCGCTCGCCGCGTCGAAGTCCACCGAGCCGCCGGTGTTGAGACCTTGAATGTCCAACATCAGCTGACCGTCGGTGGCGTGGTTGACGTCGACGTTGTCGAAGTCGTAGGTGCCGTCGAGACGATCGGGGCCGTCGGCCAGGAGAATTGCCGTCGCAGCTGCGTCGGTGATGGTGGTGTTGTCAATATTGATCGTGCCGCCGGAATCGCCGGTGATCGAAATGCCCGTGCTGTCGCTTTGGGTAATGGTGGTCGAGGTGGCGCTGATGTTGACCGTTCCGCCCACGTTATTTAGGACGATACCGATGCCCGTATTGCCACCGGCCCCGGAATCCGACAACGAGGCGCCGTTGAAAGTCATGGTGCCGGCGGGGTAGCCGTCCACGTGGATCAATCGATTCGAGGTATTGGTGATGGTGCCGGAATAGGTGAAGTTGAGGGCATTGGTGACCGTGTCTTGATCGACAAGAACGGCTTGAGTGGCGGACGTGGTGATCGAGCCGCTTTGGATGTTGACTGTGCCGGCCACATCGCTCAGGAAAATACCGTTAGTGGCGCTACCGGAAGAGGTCATGCTCGCTAGGGTGACGTCGGCGGTCAAGGGATCCATGCTCAGGCCTGGACCGCCGGCGGCGTTGATCGTGCCGGTGGTGGTGGTGATGCGGAAGCCCGTTCCGGCCCCGATATTCACCTCGCCGCTGCCGACGATCAGCAGACCCGAGCCGCCGGCATCGATGTTGAGATCGTCGAATAGCAGGTCACCGTGAGCGTTGGCGATCAGGAAACCCGAGCCGGTGATCGGATTGGCGCCGGAGCCGATGGTGGAGTTGTTGGCATCCACCTGCTCGAAGGCGGTGGTGGAGCTGTCGCTGTCGAAGGTCACGGCGTTGAAGAAGAAACCGTCTCCCGTGGTGTCGCCGTGCACCGTGTTGCCGTCGAAGGAAGTGACGGTCAAGGTGCCGGCGAATTCGTTGACGTTGATGCCATTGCCGCCGCTGGAAGTCAGATCGGTATTGCCGTTAATGGCGAGATCCAAGCTGCCCGTGCCGGTGTGCGCTACATCGATGGCGTTCAGGGTCGAAGTGATTTGATTGTCCCGAATCTCCACCGAGCCGGTTCCGGCGGTGTGGGCGGCGTCGAGATCGATGCCGTGGATGCCGGCTGCGCCGATCACATTTTCGTCGATCAACAAGGTGTCGACAAACGTGGTGCCGCCGGTGGTGACGGCGATCGCGTCGTTATCGCCGGATTGCAGATCGAGATGTCGGATCTCCACATTGGCAAGGGTGCCGGCGGAAGCGTCGATCGTCACCGCCGCACCATTGGTGCGATGGATTTGCGGCCGGGCGTTGGTGTCGGCGATCTCTTCGAGCAGCAGACCGGCGGGCAACAACGACACCGCTTCTTCTTCCACCCGCTGGCCGTAGAGCTTCTGACCGCTCTTCAACGTGATGCCTTCGTCCAAGGGGGCGTCGGTTTCGAACACCAGAATGTAGTGTCCCGGGCCCGAAGCGGCTTCGGCGGCTGCCAAGGTTTCGAAGGCGTCGGTCGATCGACCGTCACCGCCCGCAGGATTTTTGGCGTGAATCGTATCCTCCACGTACCAAACCACGTCCGACACCGTGATCTCCAGGGTCACGGCCACATTGCTGGTGCCGTCGGTGAGATTCAGGGTCTCGGAGTCCATGCCGGTGAAGTTGGCCGGCGGCAGGTAGAAGAAGTCGCCGTCGTCGTCGAGGGTGATGGTGCCGCCTTGGTCCGTGGCTTCGGCGATCTTGGGAGTAAAGCCAAGGGTCGGGCCGTCCGGATCAGTAGCACCGGATTTCTGGAACGCATCCATCAAGTCCACCGACGAGGCCACGCGGCCCGGAAGGGCGGTGTCGTGGTTGTCGGCGTCGGCACTATCCACCCGCAGCAGGGTATGGCCGATGGCGTTGTAGCTGATGGTCGAGTTGGTGACCATCGGCGGGCTGTTGACCCCGGTCACGGAGACGGTCATGTTGGCAGTCAAGCTGTCGTCGGTGCCGTCGTTGAGCACGCAGCTGATGTTGCGATTGGTTTCGGTGGGAGCCACGCTGCTGTTGTCATAGGTCACGCTGCGCAGCACGGTTTGATAGTTGGCCAAGGTGTCGGAGCCGGTCAAGCTCAAGACTCCGGAAGCGCCGTTGTACATGGCCGTGATCGAGGTGCCCCCGGTGGAAGCCGCCAGGATTTCTTGACCCGCGTCGAGAATGCCGAGGGTCAGGGTCGCCGACACCAGATTGGTGTCGTCGGAGTCGGCCACGGTAATGCCGTTGTCGACCACCACCGCGCCCCCACCTTCGGTGAAGGCCGCCGTGCCGCCGCCCGGAGTGTGGGTGGGTCGGTCGTTGACCGCGGTGACGGTGATGGTGAACATCTGGGTTGGCGAGGTGTCGTCGCCGCCGTTCAGGGTGCCGCCGTCGTCCATGAGGGTCACCGAGACCGTCGCCATGCCGTTGGCGTTGGCCGCGGTAGTGTAGGTGAGGTTGCCGTTGGTGGCGTTGACCGACGGCTGTTGACTGAATAGGGCGTTGTTGTCGTTGGTGACCATGAAGCTCAGGACTTGAACCACCTCGGGATCCCCGTCGTCGAGGGCCGTCGCCCAGCCCGGGACGCTTTGCGCTCCGGCATCCTCATTGACCGACTCGTTGGCTCCGGCGGTGAAGCTGGGCTCGTCGTTGACCGGCGTCACGGTGATGTCGAAGGTCTCCGGCACGGCGGTGGTGCCGTCGTCGACGGTGACGGTGACGGTGACCGGCCCGCCGTTTTCGTCGGCCGCGGGCGCGGCATCGAGGGTGCGGTTGGCACCGGCGCCGCCGAGGGTGAGATTGGCATCCGGCAAGATCGTTTGGTCGCTGGAGACGGCGGTGACCACGAGGGTACCGATAGCCGTATCCGGATCGCCGATGGTAAAGGCGAGAGCGCCGGTGGAGCCGTCCTCGAGAATCCCCTGGTCGGCGATGGCGGTGATCGTCGGCGGATCGTCGACCGCACTGACCGTCACGTCGAAGGTGGTGGGTACGGCGGTGGTGCCGTCGTCGACGGTGACGGTGATGGTGGCCGGTCCACCGTTTTGATCGGCGGCCGGCGCGGCGTCGATCGTGCGATTGGCGCCGGGGGCACCGGCGAGGGTCAAGTTGCCGTCGGGAATCAAGGTCTGGTCGCTGGAAACGGCGGTGACGATCAACGAAGCGATCGGCGTATCGACATCTGCGATGGTGAAGGCCAGGGCGCCGGTGGAGCCGTCCTCGGCGATCGATTGATCGGCGATGGCGGTGATCGTGGGTGCGTCGTCCACACAGTCGACGGTCACGGAAACAGTGGCTGTGGTGTCGCTGTTGAGCTCGTAAACGAAGTCGTCGGTCGGGGCGCCGTCGTTACAGAAATCCGGGTCGGGCTCGTAAGTGAGATCGGCGCCGGCGTTGGTGATCACCACGGTGCCGTTGGTCGGCGGAGTCGGGATCGAGGTGATGGTGAGCGGGAACATGCTCGGATTGGTTTCATTGGCGAGCACATCGATCGTCGTCGCAGGATCGTCCTCGGTGACCGTCGCGGTATCGTCCTCGGCGGTCGGCAGCACGCCGCGGGCCGCATCTAATCGCAGATAGAGATAGGTGGCTGCGGGGTCCAGGGCGGCGAAGGCCGCGCGCAGATCGGCGCTGGAGGGGGCGTCGCCGAACGGGTCCATGGCGGACGCGTCCTCAACGCCTGCCCAATCACTGGGATCGCCGTCGAGGGTGATCACGCCAACCGCCAAAACGCTGAACGCCACCAAGCTGCCGGCGACGATCAACACCGTCCAGGCGGCGCTGGAGGGCCGACGGCGGAGGGAGCGCCAAGCCGCAGCGGCGATCAATAAGCTGAGGAGGGCCAAAGAGAGGGTCGAGAGGGTGGGGATGTCGAGCACGGTGCCCAATAACACCACCACGTCCGGCCCGGCCACGGAGCCGTCGGTGGTCAGCAGGGCGTCCTCACCGCCGAAGCCGTCGTTGGAATCAAAGCCGAGCCGGATAGCCAGAGGGGTGGGAACCGTGTGGAGGGGGAAATACGTCTCGACGACGTCGGTTCCGTCGGTGCCTGTGCCGATGCCCACGGGCCACGGAGTGGGAAAATCGACCACTGCTGTTGGGACGCCGAAGGTGCCAGTGCCTGCATCGCAGGTGGAGCGGGTCACGGCGGTGACATTGTCCATCGAAACTGTGGTCGTTAGGACCTCTTCGACACCGTCGAAGGCTCCATCAACCGTGGTGACGGTACAGCCGATGCCGGGATTATTGTCGAGATCTAGGAAGACTCGATAATTCGTGTCCTGGGCAAGAAGGGTGATTGGGGCAAGCAGGGTGACCAACAGGAAGGGAAGACTTCGGCGCAACATTTAAGGAGAATCTCCTGGCTCGCAGAGGAGCGAGGCTGGGCGACGCGTCACGACGAGACTTTTTGGGCACGTGGGTTTCCGGCGCTCGAAGCGAAGTCGGCGCGAAAGATTTGCCGCGTAGAGTGTCTCGTGGATGAGCTACACCTCAAGGTGAATTGAGATTGATATCTGACCAGAGAGTAACACATTCCCATGGGCGAACGATCCGTCGGACACCGGTGGCCCAGTAGAAATGGCCAAAGGTGCCGACCGAAAGTACCGCTCGCTGGAATCTCTCTGCCTTCACCTATAACTACGCATTGTCGGCCGGAATCCCCTCACCTTATTTTGGTGAAATTTTGGTGAATCTCTAACCTCTATGGAATGAACCTAGCGGGCTACGTCCGCAAACCTCCGGATGTAGGGGCGGGGCTTGGCCCGCCCGGGCGAGGCGAAGCCGAGCCGCTTCTTAAGGCCTGGTGAGGGCGACTTTGCAGCCTGATGAGCCGGCGCCTATGAAAAACCGGCACAAGAAAAACCGACCCGAGAAGCGGGTCGGAAAGATGGGTCGGTCAGGTGAAGGGAGGTAGGTCTCAGACGAATTGGGCGGCCTCCGTGGACTCTGCCATGGCGGACGTGGCCGCCACTCCACCGCTGATGACCTCGCGCACGGAGTCGAAATAGCCGGTTCCCACCTCGCGCTGATGTTTGGTCGCGGTATAACCGTCGACCTCGGCGGCGAATTCAGCTTCTTGGAGCTTGGAATAGGCGGCCATACCGGCGTCGCGATAGTCGAGCGCGAGTTGGAACATGGAGTGGTTGAGGGCGTGGAATCCAGCCAGGGTCACGAATTGGAATTTATAACCCATGGCGCCGAGCTCCCGTTGGAATTTCGCGATGGTGGCGTCATCGAGTTTGGCCTTCCAATTGAAGGAAGGCGAGCAGTTATAAGCCAACATCCTATTGGGGAAACGTTCCTTGATCGCTTCGGCGAAACGCTGGGCTTCGGCCAGATCCGGTGTCGAGGTTTCACACCACAGCAGATCGGCATAGGGCGCATAGGCCAAGCCACGGGCAATGGCAACGTCGAGACCGCCGGTGATGCGGAAGAATCCCTCGGGGGTGCGTTCACCGGTTTTGAAGCGGTGGTCATATTCGTCGATATCCGAGGTCATCAGGCGGGCGCTGTTGGCGTCCGTGCGCGCCACCAGCAGGGTGGGCACCCCTTCGACGTCGGCCGCCAATCTGGCTGCCGTCAGGGTCTGGACGAATTGGGAGGTGGGCACCAGCACCTTGCCTCCCAGGTGGCCACACTTCTTTTCAGAGGCCAGCTGATCCTCAAAATGCACCCCCGCCGCGCCCGCTTCGATCATCGCTTTCATCAGCTCGTAGGCGTGCAGTGGACCGCCGAATCCAGCCTCGGCGTCGGCGACGATCGGTGCCAGCCAATGGGTTTCAGAGTTTCCCTCCGCATGGTGGATTTGATCGGCGCGCATCAAAGCTTGGTTGATCCGCTTGACCACATGGGGCACGCTATTGGCGGGATAGAGGCTTTGATCCGGATACATCTGTCCCGAAAGGTTGGCGTCCGCGGCGACCTGCCAACCCGAAAGGTAGATCGCTTTGAGGCCCGCCTTCACCTGTTGCATGGCCTGATTGCCGGTCAGGGCGCCCAAGGCGTTGACGTAGTCTTCGGTCTGCAACAGCTCCCAAAGGCGCTTCGCGCCGTGCTCTGCCAGGGTGTGAGATACCTTGAGAGAGCCCCTCAGGCGTTTGACTTGCTCCGAGGTATACGGGCGTTCGACACCGGCCCACCGCGGGTTGGTCTGCCAATCGTTCTGAATCTCACAGGTGCTTTTCGGCAACATGGCGTATCTTTCCTTTTCGGTCGATTACCTCGAAAAGAGGTGGGTCGGGTTGAGTCCCGGCGGTCCGGGTCGAAGTCGACGAACGTCGACAATGCGTTGTTGAGGTTCGAGCCCTTGGTGGCGGGCAGTTAGTGAGTTAGCGGGCTAGGCCCGCAAACCTCCGGAGGTGGGGGCGGGGCTTGTCCCCGCCCGGGCGAGGCGAAGTCGAGCCGCTTTGAGAAAGAGCGGGAGGGGGCAAGCCCATCCACTACATCAAGTCATTTATAATCAATGGTTTGTGAATGTTCCGAAACGTCAAGTTAGCCTCGTTTGGACTCCAGTGCCGGCTCCTATTCCAGAGCGAGAAACTCCCTCAGCTCGGGCTCGAGGAAGATCTCTTCGGCTTCGCGGGCTGCTGCTTTGAAGGAAGCCTTGGTTTGTTCAGCGTTTTTGCCGAGTTGCTGATCCAGCTCCGCGCAGATCGTTTGCAACTCTTGGTCGAAGACTTCTCTCACTAACTCCGGGGTGACTGCGGGGCCGTCGGCGAGCTGAATCTGATGTCGACACCATTGCCAGACCTGGGCCCGTGAGATTTCAAGGGTCGCCAGGTCTTCCATCAAATCGTCCCAGGCCACACAACCCAATCCGCGACGCCAACCTTCAAGGTAGGCGATGCCTACCCGCACGTTGGTCCTCAATCCGTCCAGGGTGTAGGGAGGAGTCGCCCGAGGAAGCAGATCCGGGTAGTCGACAGATGGATCCAGGGTTTTGTTGAGTTGGTTTTCGGCTGGGAAAGCCTCCAAGGCCGGGCCGATGAAATAGGGATGGGAGACCCAACATCCGTCGTGGCCGAGGGCAAATTCGAAGTGTTTGTCCTCCAACACCTTGGAGACTTGGTGTTGTCTGAGTTCGGGGGTTTTGCCGGGTGTGAAAGCGGACATGCCGCCGATCGCGTAGGCGCCACGGCGATGGCAAATGCGGATCAACCGCTCGGCGTAGGACTTCATCCACGGGCGGCTCATGCCGATCGAGCTGCGGTCGGCCATGACCCGATCGCGGTGAGCTTTCAGCACCTTAATGTCGCTGAAGATCTTGTCCCAGCGGCCGACGTTGAGACCCGCGGCGTGTTGCCGAATTTCGTAGAGGATCTCTTCGATCTGAAAGGCGGCGGGCAATGTCTCGATCAGAAAAGTCGCCCTAAGGGTTCCCACCGGCAAGGCCATCAGCTGTTGGGCCTCGACGAAGAGCCGCTCCCACCAACGGGCTTCGAGAAAGTGCTCGCATTTGGGCACATAGAACGCAGGGGTCTCACCTCGGGCCACCTGTGGCGGCGCGCCATGAAGCAAGCAGAGGGCCAGGTCGAACAGCCCGGCGGCCACCGGCTCGCCGTCGACCCGCACATTGGATTCCGTGAGATGTAAGCCTCGGACCCGGACCCACAGCTTGGCCATGTCGTTTTCGTCGAGGGTGTAATGGCGCTCCGGCTGCTTGCCTTTCGCAGGTTTGACGAACCTTAGGTCCTTTCCGGCGGCGCCGGCCACATTGTGAATACCGTCGATGACATGGTTCCAAAGTGGTTTCATCGAGTCTTCGAAATCCACCATGGCGCAGTCTGCTCGATGACCGAACTCGTTGCGGCTCAGCATCTTGATCACCATCTTGGGGTCGTTCACCGGTCCGGTGATTTCCACCCGTCGACAGCGCAAGTCGGCGGGTACCTCGGCCACGGACCACCCACCGCGGACGGCTTCGGAATCCTTGGAAAAGTAGGTGGGAAGATCGCCCTCGTCCCAGCGTTTTTGAACTGAGACCCGGGCCGCCAGCAGCTCGGCGCGTTCTCTCGAAAGAGAACGGTGCAGAGCCGCAACCATGGAGACTGCCGGCTCGGTGAGCAAGGCTCGAACCCTGGGTCCATCGGCTTGCGGCCTAAGCTCCAGGCCGTGACCCAATTGAATCCAGGGCGGCTGGGTTTGAACAGAGCGTAGAGGGCTCTCCACTTTGGGAGCAGGCTTCGTAGCGGTCAGGATTGGGCTCATGGGGTCTCCACGGAAGCTATCTGGGAAAAATCCAAGGTCCTGGCGATTGCCAGTTACCGATGAATGCCGCAAGCGCGAATGCCGCAAGTGCGAACACATTGTAATCAGCGTAATTTCGCTGAGTCAATAGCGAAACAGTATTTTTTAGCGAAATTACGCTAGATACCGATCTTGAGCTGATCTTTCAAGGAGAGCTTCGTATGGGGGCTCGTGTCCGGGTTACAATGCGCCCAATGAATCGACCGCTAGGGGAGCGCATGAATCTCAATCCAGAGAGCCTTCGGTACATCCTGGGCCTCAAGCTTCGACATCGCCGTCTCGACCGCGGCTGGGGCCTAAAAGAGCTGGCCAATAGAACGGGCATGTCCGTCTCGTATTTGTCGGAAATAGAGAAAGGGCGCAAATACCCGAAACCCGATAAGTTGATTCAGATGGCCCAGGCCTTGGACATCAGCTACGACGAACTCGTATCACCCCGGGTCGCCGAGCATCTCAGGCCGGTTCGAGAGCTGTTCAGCTCGTCGTTTTTGCAGCAGTTTCCTTTCCACCTCTTCGGTATCGAACCCGAGCAGGTGGTGGGCTTGGTTACCGAGGTGCCCGCCAAGGCCGGTGCGTTGCTGCGCACCTTTTTGGAAATCGGCCAGTCCTACGACGTCACGGTCGAGCACTTTCTGTTCGCGGCTTTGCGCTCCTATCAGCAGTTGCGGGGTAATTACTTCGAGGAGATCGAAGAAGCCGCCGAGGAATTTCTGAAAGAAAAGGGGTGGACGTCGCGCGCAGGTGTGGCTTCGTCGGATTTGCAGGCTGTGCTGGAGCGTCGGTATGGATTTGTGATCGACGAATTCCTATTGACCGAATTCCCCGAGCTGGCGGATCTACGGTCGGTCTTTGTCGACGGGCAGCCCCGGCGATTGGCCATCAACCCACGGCTATTGCCGCCACAGCGAGCCTTCGCCTTGGGCCGGGAACTCGGATATTTGAGATTGGGGCATAAGCTGCGCTCCCAGACCTCCGGTTATGTGCGGGTGGAGTCGTTCGATCAGGTCATCAACGATTTCGAAGCGGCCTATTTCTCGGGCGCGGTATTGCTCAATCAACGCTTGTTGGTGGAGGATCTCGAGGCCCTATTTAGCCGTCCTACTTGGTCGGCCGAGGCCTTTGAGAGCCTGGTGGTCAAATACGAGACCACGCCCGAGACCTTCTTCTATCGATTGAGCCAGCTCCTGCCGCGCCATTTCGGCTTTGAAGGCTCGTTTTTCGTGCGGTTCGCCAACGCGGCCGGCGAGCCTATTTTCCGCTTGACCAAGATCCTCAACATGAGCAGCTTGCCGATCCCCTTGGGCATCGAGCCCGGGGAGCATTATTGCCGCCGTTGGCCGGGTCCGTCGTTGCTCGGCAAGGTGGCGTCGGGCCATCGTGTGGAGTCGACGGCCCACGCTCACCGATGCCATTTCGTGGCCGAGGACGAGGAATATCTGCTCTTCACCTTGACCCGCCCACTGGCTCTGGCCGAGGCCGCTAATACCAGCATCAGCATCGGTTTCAAAATCGACGACAACTTGCGACGGCGAATCGCTTTCTGTGACGACGCCGCTATCGTCCGTCGTGAGGTGCACAACACCTGTGAGCGCTGCATCCTCGAAGGCTGTGAAGTGCGGGCCGCCGATCCGGTGGTCGATCGAGCGGCTCGGCGCCAAGAGGCGCGCGAAGGGGCCCTGGCGGCTCTGGTGCAAAAAGCGCAGAATTAGACATCTGCTAAATAGTCAAATCTGATGTAGGTGCAGGGCTTGTCCCGGGTTTGTCCCCGCCCGCTAAATGGTCAAATCTGATGTAGGGGCGGGGCTTGTCCCGGGCTTGTCCCCGCCCGCTAAATGGTCAAATCTGATGTAGGGGCGGGGCTTGTCCCCGCCCGCGAGGCGAAGCCGAGCTTCCGGAAGACGTGACAAACCGGGTACGGCCCATCGAAAACAGCGGAGATCATGGGCTCAGAGTTCGATTTTCTCGAAGCGAACCAGCTCGGCGAGAGCGGTTTCCATGATCGTTCTGGCCTTGGCGGTTTCCTGATGCAAGTAGGCGTGAAGCTGTTGGTCTTCCGGATCCCGGCTTTCGCAGTCCGCAGAGTATTCTTCGAAGGCTACCAAGCCATCGACGATTCTCGACAGGTGATTGGGGCACTCGCAGTCAATCTCGGGGCTGATCTCCAGCAGCTTGGCCAATTGCTCGGTGGAGAAACGCCGCTTCGGGGTCGTGAGTTCATTCGGTTTCATCTGATGCTCCCGAGGTGAAGATGCTTAGGCCAGCGGCGCTCCGCATTGTGGACATTTGGAGGGTCTAGGTGGGGAGGTGCGACTAGAGGGAGAAGAAACCAAAGGTTTGGTTTTCAGTGCCTTCACCCCGGGGATAGGTGAGAGCATGTCGCGCACGATCAGGCTCAGCATCTGGGAGCGAAGGGCCGAAAGGGATACCGGCGCCTGCAAGGTTCGGGTATTGCCCGCGAGCAACGAACTCAACAATTCCCTCTTGGCGAAGTGGTGAAGCACCAGCGTCAACTCCGGATTGCAGCTCCCGCGGATTTGATCGAGACGATCCACCGGGAAAGTCCCAAGGGCTTCGAGTTCCGTGACCAAAACGGAAAGCCCGTTGCTTTCTCCGAGAGCCATCAGTTCGCCGACCTCAGTTCCCTGCCATACGACGTCCACGCCGGAAAGACCTTCGGGATTTCCCGAAAGCTGTCCTCTTAGTCGACGACCCAAATACGCGAGCGTTACCATCTACAGCTCCTGCTTGTTTTCGTTGGGCTGCCGCACTAGGGCCCGTTCAACCCGATTGCATCCGATATCTAACTCTTCGCCGAACGAGTGGAGTCGGATTCAGAAGCGGTAAGTGAGTTCAATCGGAGGCCGGAGGCGGTTTTCGTCGACCTTTTTGGATCATCAGGCCGGCGACGAAAAATAATCCCATGGCGAGCGCCTCTCGGGCTGGATCCCAGAGCCAAGCCGTGGACAGACCCTGGACCAACAACAAAGCTCCCACTCCGGACGAAACCACAATCAAAGTGGCGTTGAATAACTTTTGGGCGAAGAGCAAGCCCAAGAAGGCCCCGATGATTGCGGCTGCCAGGGGCCATGCTGATGGGTCTTTGAGCAGCAAATCGGTGTGGACGACCCACGTCACCCAACCGCAGAGTAAGGCACCGAGCAGGGCGCCGGCGAAGTTGAGCGCCATTTTCTGGGCGCCGATGGCGAATATTGCGCCCACCAAACCCGCGAGTGCCGCGATGCCGAGTCGAACTTGCGGTTCCAACGCCTGGCCCAGTTGCAGGGTGAGCCAAATCGCGACGAAGGCTCCCAGGCCGGCGACGGCTAACCAATAAAGACGTCGGCCGAAGATCAACAGAGCGATCCCTGCGATGATGGCGATGTACAACTCGGAACTCAGGTGGGTTAAGGGATCCAGTAGGCTTTGCATAACTGGTATCGTAACTCGTGGCCGACTTATCGATCCAGATTCCTGGAGATCCGCCCTCCCACCTCAGCTACGAGCTCAGGCGTCCCGCTCAGGCGGAGGACCCGGCTCTGTGTGTGCTCTATTGCCACGGATTTGCCTCGTCTCGACGTAGCCATAAGAACGAAGTCCTGGGTCGCCACCTAGTGGCAGCGGGTTTGGCGTTCTGCAGCTTCGATTTTCAGGGGCATGGGCAATCGGGCGGCACCCTCACCGACATGACCGTGACCCGCAATCTCGAAGACTTGGGACTCATGGCCACTCACCTCTTGGACCTCGGTTTCGAGCGTTTGATCCTCTTCGGCTCGTCTATGGGAGGTGGAGTGGCGGCTTGGTATGCGGCGCGACATCCCGAGCAGATCGCCGCGGCTGTTTATATCGCCCCGGGTTTCAACCTCGAAGGTGGAGTCCGGCGGCGCCTGGGCGAAGATACTTTTCGTCAGTGGCCGGAACTCGGCAGGGTTCGACTTCACCATGAACTCGGTTCCTTCGACTTGGATTGGCGGATGATTGAGGACCTGCGGACTTATAAGGTCGACCGATTGTCCTCCTTGACCACCACCCCGACTTTGATCTTCCAGGGCAAGCAGGACACCGATGTGGATTGGCGGATGGTGTTGGACTTTGCGGTGGGCTGCCCGGCCGGTGTGCAGCTTCACCTGATGACCGATGGGGATCATCGGTTGGTGGACCGCTTACCTTTGATGTGGCGCATTATTGCGGCCTTCCTGATCGAACGTGGGTTGCTCGGTTCGGGCTCGACCGAGTGGATCCCGGTTGAGGAGGCCCCAGAGGTCGAAATGGTCGAAGCGGTCGAAGCGGTCGAAACTCGATCCCAAGCGGAAAGTGATCATGTCGACACCTAGCTCAATGCCTAATCCAGAAAAGTCCAGCGTGGGTCGCCCCCTGCACATCTCGTGGCTGGGGCGCCGAGCCTACGGGCCGACCTTTGCCCTGCAAGAGAAAATTCGTCGTCAACTGAAGGCGGGCGACGGGCCGGAGCGTTTTCTTTTATTGGAGCACCATCCGGTATTCACCCTCGGCCGAAATGCTTCGGAAGGCGACGTTCTGGCCGACCGTGACTGGTTGGAAAGCCGTGGGGTCGAGGTTTTCGAATCCAACCGTGGGGGGCAGGTCACTTATCATGGTCCAGGGCAATTGGTGGGATACCCGATCGTCGACTTGAATCCGGACCGTCGTGACATCGGCAGATATGTTCGCGACTTGCAAGAGACCCTACTGCGCACGTTGGCGGAATTCGGGATCGCCGCTCGGCGGCGGGAAGGCAAGGATTTCATTGGCATTTGGGTTCAAGACCAAAAGATCGCTTCCATTGGTGTGCACCTTTCCCGTTGGATCACGATCCATGGTTTCGCCCTAAACGTGCAGACGGAGCTGGATCATTTCTCCGGCATCGTCGCCTGTGGCCTGAAGCAGGTTCGCATGACCTCGATGGCGGAATGGATGCCCAATCCCCCAGCCTTGCCGGAGTTGGCCTCGGTGGTCTCGAAGCATTTTGCGGACATCTTTCAGCGTCGGCCCGTCGAGGTCCCGGCGGAGTCTTTTGAAGGCGCCCTGGGCGTTGGGGAGGACTGAATTTTGTCCGACAGCCTGTCGATCATGATCGGTTTGAACGCGGTAGTGGTTGCGGTGACCGACGAGCGGCCACGAATCTTGACCGTGCCCCGCCTCGGCCACGGTGTGGGAGATCTGCCGGACTCGAAACCTCCGACGTCCGACGAAAGACTCGATGCCCTACCTTTCGGCCCTTTGGATCCTGAGCGCGACCGTACCCTGGAGCTGGCCTTGCGGGGTTGGATTCGTGAACAGGCCGGGGTGGAGGTAGGTTATGTGGAGCAGCTCTACACCTTCGGCGACAAGCATCGAGATCCCAGGGAACGGTTGGGCGGTCCGCGGGTCATCTCCATCGGTTATTTGAGCTTGGCCCAAGAGGGCGCCAAGTCTGAAGGAGCCCGTTGGCGAGATTGGTACGACTTTTTGCCGTGGGAAGATTGGCGCGAAGGGCGGCCGGCGGTTTTGGAGCACAGCCTGGAGCCGGCCCTGAATGAGTGGGTCGAGCGGGCCAGTCGGTCCGAAACGGCCTCTCGCCGCGAGCGGGTCGATATCGCTTTCGGGCTGGGCGGCGCCCCTTGGGACGGCTATCGCGCTTTGGATCGCTATGAACTCTTATATGAGGCCGGTTTGGTGTCGGAGAGCTTGCGGGATAGGGAATCCGGTGAGCCGCCGGCCATGGAAACCCACGGCCGGGCCATGCGCCTGGATCACCGACGAATTCTCGCCACCGGCTTGCAAAGATTGCGCGGCAAGATCAAGTTCAGGCCCGTGATCTTCGAGCTGGTGCCCCCCACCTTTACCCTCTTGCAGCTGCAACGGGTGGTCGAAGCTTTGGCCGGACGCCGATTGCACAAGCAAAATTTCCGTCGACTGGTGGAAAAGGGTGGCTTGGTAGAAGGTACCGGCCGAACCTCTGGCCGGACCGGAGGTCGCCCGGCAGAGCTGTTCAGCTTCAGACGCGAGGTATTGAGAGAGCGTCCCACGCCGGGAGTCGGGCTGCCTGCCTTGCCGGGTCGGTAGCTAGTCAGCTGTAGAAAAGGGATTTTCGAGGATCTAGACGGCGCGGTGATCCGAGCACGGAAAGCGAGCGTGTCTGAGCGATACAACATATAGATCGGCTTAAGATCTTACACATCAGCAATTTGCGACGGTACTGCAGCGGTGGCGCGAGTTCGGAGCGACGCGCGCAGGGGCGCCCGCGCCGACCCACCGAGAATCCATTTCTGGACTCAAGCTAGGGCCCGCAGCGGTCGCGATCACGGCGATCCGGCGTCGATGCGGCTCCATGCGGTGAGGTTACCCGCCTCGAAATTATCGGCGAAGAGGGGCGGTTCCGCCGAAGAGTTCGCGCCGGTTTCATCCGCCAGCACCGCCGCATTCATGCGCAGAATTTGCTCGCCCATGGCCTGGGTGAGGTTGTCGGCCGTGTCACTGGTTCGATGGTAGGAAGGGTAGCTGTCCCAATCGTTCTCAATGGTCAACAAGGCGGGCAGGTCACGATTCAAGTAGGGGACGTGGTCGGAGCCGAAGGCGAAGAGCGAGGTCACGGTGCGTAGGGTGGTATACGCGGCAGCGGCGTCTTCGAGGGCGTCGAGGGTCGAGGCGAAGGCCGGCTCGGTTTCGAGCAAAACATCCAGGTCGCCGTCGCCGGTGTAACCGATCATGTCCATGGTCAACACCCGTTGAATCTTCGGGCCGTGGCCCGCAGCCACCAAATTCCCGGCGTGATCGTCGCTGCCGTGCAGCCCTTGTTCCTCGCCGGAATAACAAATGAAGAAGATCGTTGCTTCCGGCTGACGGGGAGCCAGAACCCGTGCCAGCTCGAGAACCCCGGCGCAGCCGCTGGCGTTGTCTTCGGCACCGGGGGCCGCCTGGGAAGTGTTCTGCGAGGTCGAGTCGTAGTGGGCTCCGACCAGGAACCAGTCATCGGGCCGGGAGGTGCCGTCCAAACGGCCGATCACGTTGTAGGCGGTGGTGCCACCAACTTGAAAAGACTCGGTGGTGGTGGTGAGCCCGAGGCCCGTCATTTGACCGACCAGCCAATCGCGAGCCTGAGCGATTTCAGAGCCGTGGGTGTGGCGATTCCAGCCGGCCAATATGCCGACGTCTGCCAGCCAGCGGGCACCGTCGACCGCATTTGCCGCTTCACCCGCGGTGGCGCCGAAGCGCTTGATCGCCCTTTGGGGCCCGTTGGCGGATTGGCGGGCGAGCACGCGGGAATGGGTGAAGGGCATGACAGCGGCTCGCTGGCAACCCGCGTGTCCCGGGTGGAGAAAAGGCTGTGCCAACGTGACCACAGAGTCCCCATCGTCTGCCAACAACACTTGATAGGGGCCACCGCGTGTCAGCACTTGGGCGCCTTCGAAGCTTTGCCCTTGGCCAGGGTGCGACGCCCGCGCGATCTTCAATTGCTCGGTGGGCACATCGGTCCAATAAATACCGGGCCCGGTCAGGCCCGACCGGGCAGCGACCAACACCTCCGCGGGGGCACAAGCGAACAGGACGTCGTCGAGCTCCAACCACAGGTCGATACCGTTTTTTAAAACCGACAGGCGCTGATGGCCGATGCCGTCAATCGGTAGGGTGGCGCAATCAAGTCCATCGGCCGAGGTAGCGGTGGAGCTGATTAGAAACGAGGTCAGCAAGATCATCGCAAGGCGGGGGGGATTTACGTGCATCGATTGAAAGCTCCAAGGGAAGAGATGGCAAGGGGGCGGGCACCAGGGTGCCACCTACTTGCTAAAGCGTCAAACGCTCCATAAACCCGAAGGGGCAATCGAGTCCGTCTACGTGGCCTCAAGTCTATCGCAGCTCTCGCCGGAGCGAGACTTCCGCCACAGCCTGCTAAAGATCCGTCAGATCCCTTGGGGTCAAACCCGCGGGGCTTCTACCTCGGCCTCTTCGGCACCTGCCAACAAACCTTCGACCACCTCGCCGAGAAAATCATCGACCTGCTGTTGGGATCGTCCCGTGAACAATTCCGGCGCCAACCAGGGCTCCACTTCTTCGAGGGATAGGCGGAACTCCGGATCTTCGACAATCTTGCTGATCAGCGGATTGGTTTGTCCTTGCTCCACGATCTCTTGGGATTCCAGGCTGTATTGCCGAATTCGTTCGTGCAGCTCTTGGCGGTCGCCACCGCGCAGCACAGCTTCCATTAGGAGGGTTTCGGTGGCCATGAACGGTAGTTCGCGCTCGACTCTGGCGTGGATGGCGGGCTCGCGGACCCGCAGGCCTTCGGAGATGTGGGCGGCCAGGGAAAGGATCGCGTCGGCGCACAGGAAGGAGTCGGGTAAGACCAACCGTCGGTTCGAAGAATCGTCGAGACTGCGCTCGAGCCATTGGGTCGCGGTATTCAGGCAGCCGTTGAGGCTGTCGGTCATCAGCCGGCGGGAGAGACCGCAGAGGCGCTCAGCGCGAATGGGATTGCGCTTATACGCCATGGCCGACGAGCCGACCTGATTCTCATCGAACGGCTCGGAAAGCTCGCCGACTCCTTGCAGCAGGCGCAGGTCGGTGCCCATCTTGTGGCAAGACTCGGCGATTCCGGCCAAGGTGTGGAGGATCTGAGTGTCCTGCTTGCGCGAATAGGTTTGGCCGGTCAGATCAAAGGAGGCGGCGAAACCCAATCGACGGGCGATCGCGCGGTCCAAGGCGCGCACTTTCTCGTGGTCGCCTGCGAAGAGGGTGAGGTAGCTGGCTTGGGTGCCGGTGGTGCCTTTGGCTCCCCGGCAACGCAGGGTTTCGAGCCGGTGATCGAGTTCTTGCAGATCGAGCACAAAATCCTGGAGCCACAGGCAAGCGCGTTTGCCCACCGTGGTCAGCTGGGCCGGTTGGAAGTGGGTGTAAGCCAGCGCTGGAATGTGGCTGGTGCGGCGAGCGAAGTCGGCGAGGTGGCGGATGGTGGAGATCAACCGCTTGCGCAGCACCTGCAGAGCGTCCCGGCTGAGCAGCACGTCCGTATTGTCGGTGATGAACGCGCTGGTGGCTCCCAGGTGGATGATGCCACCGCCGACCCCGGCCCGTTCTGCATAGTGTCGGATGTGGGCCACCACGTCGTGGCGGGTTTGGAGTTCGATTTCAGCCACCCGCTTCAGGTCGATTTGATCGGCGGCCGCGCGCAGAGCTTCGAGCTGCTCGTCGGAAATATCGAGCCCCAGCTCTTGTTGGCTTTCCGCCAAGGCGATCCACAGCTTGCGCCATTGGCTGAACCGGCTCGACGCAGAGAAGATGCGCGCCATTTCGCGCGAGGCATAACGTTCGTGAAGGGGATTTTGGGGTGCCTGGGAGAGGGTGTTGGTATCGCTCATGGGTTGGATTCCGTGGCGTAACGCCGGGTCGGCGGATGGTTCTATGGCGGAATGGGATGTCCGAAGCGGTCGCTGGGCAGGGCTGCCGCGGCTTTCGGCCCCGGCGGACGGGCGGATCTTAGCAGGCTGATAGGCCCTTGCCGAGCCTGACAATCCCGGGGACCCTTGCTATTATCCTGCCATTCTTCAAGGGGCAAAGCTCGACTCCCGGGCAACCTCTCTAAGGTCATGGAAGCGGTGGATCGCGATGGCCGACCCATGTCGGATCGTGTGGTGTGCTTGAGCGGTGCGCCTGTCCGGTGGTCGGGTTGTCGAGATCGTAACGAGGTGAATGATGGCATTGAATGTGCGCTCGGAGATCGGACGTCTACGTCGGGTTTTGATCCACCGGCCAGGGCGGGAAATCGATTGGATGGTGCCGTCGATGATGGACCGTCTGCTCTTTGACGACATCCTTTATGGGCCGGACGCCCGGGAAGAGCACGATCAGTTTCGCCTGGTGCTCGAAGCTGCGGGCGTGGAGACCTTAGACCCCCAGGATCTATTGGGGGAAGTGTTGGAGCAGAACGACGTCAAGCGTGAGCTGCTGACCCAATTGAAAGCCCAAGGCGTGGAAGCGTCGGTGCTGGAGGAGCTCGGGGCCATGGCGGGGCCGGAGCTGGCCAGGGCCGTGACCGAGGGAATCAGATCTTCGCAACAACATCCAGGCGACAGCATCCGCCATTTTTATCGCTTGGCTCCGGTGCCCAATTATTTCTTTCAGCGGGATCCTCAGGTGGTGATGGGCAATCGGGTGCTGGTCTCTTCCATGGCGACCGAAGCCCGCGGTCGCGAACCGCTGCTTTCCAGCTTGGTTTTCAAATCCCATCCTGCTCTGCGGGGATGGCAAGAAATGATCCGTTTGCATCGCCCAAAAGCGGACGACGTGCCTCGACGGCCGATGATCGAAGGTGGGGACGTGTTGATTCCCCGTCACGATGTGTTGATGGTCGGTCTTTCGGAGCGCACCAACCGATACGGCGTCGATACCTTGGCCCGGCATCTGCTTCAACGCTGTGATGAGACCGGCTTCCGCCATCTGGTGGTGGTCGAGATTCCTTCCCGCCGCTCCTACATGCATCTGGATACGGTATTTACTTTCATCGATCACGGCCGCTGTTTGGCCTACCTGCCGGTGATCGAGCCCGGTGGATTGGAAGCGGGCGACGTCTACTATGTGGACCTTGCCAAGGCCGAGGTCTCATATACCTTGCGCGACGATCTTCCTACCGCGCTGTCCTCGATCGGCATGGATATCGAGCTGATTCCCTGCGGTGGGGGCGATAGCTTGATCGATCAGCAGCGCGAGCAGTGGACCGATGGAGCCAATGCGTTCGCGTTGGCCCCGGGTATCATCACGTTCTATCGACGCAATCGTCGAACGGCGGAGGAGCTGTCCAACAGGGGGTTCAGAGTGCTCGAAGGCCGAGATGTCATCGCGGGCAAGGTCGCCGTGCTCGACCAAGGCCCAACCGCTATTGTGCTCGACGATAACGAGCTTTCCCGGGCCCGAGGAGGTCCCAGGTGTATGACCATGCCACTGTTGAGAGATGATTTACCGAGTTGAAGCGTCTCTTAGATCCAGAGGCAGAAGTAGCCCCTTGCCAACCGCCGCGTCAACGAATAGGGTTTTTTGATGCTTGAGCTGCGTTTTTATGTCGATGGCGAGGAGAAGAAGGTCTCTCTTTCTAAAGAAGAGGTGCGCTTCGGCCGTAGTGGCGACAATGAGGTCGTGCTGCCGGACTATTCGGTCTCCCGCCACCACGCCATGGTTCGGCGTCACGGCAATGGTCATTCCATCGAAGATCTGCGCAGCACCAACGGGGTTTTGGTCAACGGCCAAAACGTCCAGCACGGGCCGCTCCAAGCGGGTGATGTGATCAAGATCGGTGTCTTTGAGATTCGGGTGATGCCCGCGGACACCACGTCAGGGGCCGGCGGAATGGGAGGGCAGAGCCCGGGGGTTCTCGGAGGTCCCGGATTCGCCGGCGGGCAAAGCCCGGATGCGATGCCTGTGCCGCCGCCCGCCATGGGTCACGGTCAACCCTTGCCGTCTTCTTGGCCCGGGGCCCCTGCTCAGGCTCCCGAGCCCCTGCCGGCAGATTCGGCGATATCCAACGCGACCATTGTCCGCTCCCTCAAAGATCTTTCGGCGGAACTCGGGCTGATCGATGACAGGGGAGCCCTGGGTCGGGATTCCACTGCGATTCGACGGTCGAAGCGCGAAGAGCTGGACGACATCTACGGCTCGAGGTTCTTCGGCTTGCTCAGTCGGCTGGCCAGAATGTTGATCGCCACGGAATCCGACGACGAGATCCTCAGCCATGTGATGGGGATCGCCTTTGAGGTCTTCCCGGTCGACCGGGGTTTCATTTTGCTGCGCGATGACGATGAGCAGCAGCTCAAGTGTGAGCTGGTGAGAGTTAATGAACGCACGGATTTTCGTCCCCAGAGCGAGGTGCCGATCTCCAAGACCATGTTGGAATCGGTGATGAGGGAGAGGGTCGCGCTGCTCACCTACGACGCCCTCTCCGATCAACGCCTGGCCGGGACCGAGTCGGTTCGAATCCACCAAATCCGCGCGGCCATGTGCACGCCGTTGTGGTCGGGCGAAAAGATCATCGGGGTGATGCAACTCGATACTCCCCACCATACGGGTAGCTTCAAAGAGCCGGATGTAGATCTTCTAGCCATGTTGGCGAATTATTGCGCGGTGGCCATCGAGCGCAATCGCAACGCCCGCGATGCGGAATTTCAGCGCGAGGTTCGAAATAGGCTCCAGCGTTACCACTCACCGTCGGTGATCGAAGAAGTCATGCAGGAAGGTGCTTCGCCTGAGGGCGCGCTCCAACGCCTCAAACGTGCTGAGGTGACGGTCATGTTCGCCGACATCGTCGGTTTCACCGCGTATTCAGAGAACGCCGATCCCGAAGAGGTGGCCGAGTTGATGGAACGTTATTTCACCTTCGCGGTGGAAGCGATTTTCCAATATGGCGGAACCCTCGATAAATTCATCGGCGATTGTGTGATGGCATTCTTTGGAGCGCCTTTCGGGCAGGAAGATCATGCTTATCGGGCGGTAGCCTCGGCGAAAAAAATCCGCGACGACCTGACCGGTTGGAACCAAGAGCGGGCCCGGGAAGGCCTACCGCCGGTGAAGATTCGTAGCGGCATCAATACCGGACCGGTGGTGGTGGGGGATATCGGATCCAATCGCCGGGTGGACTATACGGTGCTGGGCAACACGGTCAACGTGGCGGCTCGCTTGGAAGAGAAGGTGGCTGCGCCCGGTGACGTGGTGATCGGCGAGATAACTTTTCAGCAGCTCGGGGGACGCATCGCCACCGAGCCCTTGGGAGGTTTTCAGCTCAAGGGTCTCAGTCGGCAAGTCCAAGCCCACCGCTTGCTATGAACGATCTTCCGCCGTTTGTGCTGGTGACCGGCAACGCCGGCAAGATCGCTGAAGCCCAACGCATTGTGGGCCGTGAACTCGACAACGAGCCTCTGGACCTGCCCGAAATTCAAAGCTTAGATTTAGTAGAAGTGCTGGAAGGCAAAGCCCGCGAGGCATTTCGACGTCTTGCGCGCCCAGTGGTGGTGGAAGAGACGGGCCTCTTTCTCGACGCCATGAACGGTTTTCCGGGTCCGCTGGTGAAGTGGATGCTCGAAGCGATGGGGCCGTTGGGAATCGCGAGCGCCTGTCATGGGCTAGGGGATATGGGGGCGCAAGCTCGATGCGCGCTGGCATTCTTCGATGGAAAAGAGTTGGTGATCGCCCAAGGAGAAAGCCGCGGAAAGTTGGTGCTCAAACCGGCCGGCAGCCAAGGGTTTGGATGGGACCCTGTCTTTGTGCCCGAGGAATCGGACCTCACTTACGCCCAGCTGAGCCCAGAAGAGAAAGATCAATTCGGCCATCGCGGGCGAGCATGGCGGGCCTTCTGCTCATTGTTGGGAACTCGTTAAGGCTCTGTAAATGTCGATGAATACAGAGCTTGCGGAGTCCTTAAAGTAGTACATGAACTTTTCCCTGTGGAAAACTTAGGCTGACCTGCCGCTTCCGGCCGACGGATAATCTCGTGCTAGTTTGCATAAGGCGTTTGATTTCAGAGGTTTGCGGAGAGCTGTAGAGTTTGTCCGTGGATTTTTGAAGGCGAAAACCCGGTTTTCTGAAAGGGCGCTTTTCCACCGAGTTTTCCACAGGTATTTCCACAGGTCGGGGACCGTAGGGACGGTCCTCAGATCTTGGAAAAAGTGCCTTGTCTCCAGGCCGAGGCGACCACTTGGTATCAGGAAGATGTTCGATCTCTGAACCAGGCGGCGGTGCGGGCAAATCCTTCTTCCAGCGATAGGGGCTCGGGAACTTCGAGATCTTGTTGAATGCGTCCAGGGGTGATGACGGAGCGTCTCTGTTCGCCGGGCATTCCCGGCCCGTGGGAAGCTTTTTGGTCGACCCCTACTGCTTCCGCCAGTCGTTCAAAGAGTTCTACGACGGTCGTCTCTTTGCCCGTGCCCACGTTGTAGGTGCGGAAGCCTCGGCTTCCGACGGCGGCCAGATTGGCGCGAACGACATCGGAGACGTGCACGTAGTCACGGGTTTGCAAGCCATCTCCGTTGATCTTGCAAGGCTGACCTGAAAGTAGGCGTTTTAGGAAGATGGCCACGACTCCGGCTTCGCCGTGGGGATTCTGACGCTCGCCGTAGACGTTGGCATAGCGCAAGCAGGTGACGTCGAGGCCATAAGCCTGGTGGTAGAAGAAGAGATAGCGCTCGACAGAGAGCTTTGAGACGCCATAGGGGGAGACCGGCCTTTGGGGATGGTCCTCATCGGCAGGAAATACGTCTTGCTCACCGTAGATCGCGCCGCCAGTGGAGGCGAATACGACCTGCTGAACGGCAGCCCGCCGGCAAGCTTCCAGCAGGTTGAGGGTGCCGCGAATATTGACGTCGGCGTCAAAGCTCGGGTCGGCCACAGAGCGCCTAACATCCATTTGAGCCGCTTGGTGCACCAGCACTTGGGGTGCGACATCTTCAATCAGCTGGGCGGCTTCAGCGCTTCGAATATCCAGCTCATGGAGCTTGGATTGCTGCGGTACGTTTTCCCTACGCCCGCCGCTCATGTCGTCCAGAATGTGGACCTTCCAACCCTGATCCAAGTAGGCGTCGGCGATGTGCGAGCCGATAAACCCGGCGCCGCCGGTGATGATGACAGTTTGCTTATTCATTCAAACTCCCTTTGCGGGACGAGAGGTTTCAGTGAAGTGACATCAGACCGAGCCTACAAGGGAAAGGAAGCCTTGTGTAGGCGAATGTGGGTGAATCTCGACGAAAACGATTGAGGCCCGAGACCCCCTGGGACCGCAGTCCCACGAGCCCTCGGGCCTCGAGAATCCATAGCTAGAAAGCTACCGTTATCAGGATTGGGATCCGCCTCCGGTGCAGCCGGTAGCGCAAGCGAGGTAGGCGTAACAGGCGTTGGAGTAGGTCACGCCATCGCTGCAAGTGACCGGATCATAGACGTCGAGGCAGTAGATGTCCGGGCGGATGCAGCCGGCGGCCTCGTTGGAGAGCTGGTCGAGCACCGTGGTGGGTAGACCGGCGATGCCGGCGGTGACTGCGTCCATCGAGGACACCGCGACTTGGGCCGAGTCGACCGAGACCGCGTAGAGCGAGCCAACGGCGGCCAGAGCGATCAGTGCGATGGTCAGGATCCACATCTTTTTCATAACAAATCTCCAAGGGATTGAGAGTGCCGAACTGCAAGAGCAGACGACGGTAGACGATTGGGCCTGCGAATCGCAAAACCCAGACAGAAGAGGAGATTGTATGTTTCATTCCCCCCATTTGTATATGAGGATTATGGATCAAAAAGCCTAAGAAGCTGTTAATCCTGCCTTTCGATGAGAAGAAAAACCCCGCCTACTGGCTCGATGACGCATCGCTGCGACACAAAAAGAACCGGCTTACTGGCAGCAAGCCGGTTCTCGAATTGGTGAGTTTCCGGCCCCATCGAGGACCCGCAGAACTCAGCGAATTTTACGTTGCAGCAAGTCGTGAGCTTGTGACTCGGTGAGTTCTTCGGTCAGCCTGAGGGACTTGGATTCGGTCCAGCCAGAGCCTAGGTTCTCAACGTAGTGGATGGTATCGCTCTCGGCTGCCTTCCAAGCCACCAGCATTGAGTGGTTGTCTGCGGAGGTGTAGATGTTGGTGTCGCCCTCGCCTACCGTCGGAGCTTCGAAGCTCGCGGGCAAAGTGATTCGAACGAGTTCCCGTAGTTTCTGGAGATTCTCCGGGGAGGCGTCCGGATCCACGATTTCGAGAGCTTGCTCGTCGTCCACTGACATCGTTCCCAGGGACTTGGCGTAGATCGACGCTCCCGCATCGAGGGTTTCCTGCCAAGCGTCGGTGCTCAAAGTCGCGAGGTCGGTTCCATAGGAAGTACCGTTGGCGAGCAGCCAACCGGCGATTTCGTCGGCGATATAACGCCCGACGGTCGGATGTAGCCGGATTTTGGCACCGATGAAGATGATGTCGGAGCGGATGAAGTCGGCCAGTGCTTCCAAGTCCAGAGGAGAGTACGAGCCGACATGTCCCATGATGTCCTCTCGCACACGACTCGCCAGATGAGCCAAGCTCATGGGAGTCTCCTCGATCTTGAGGGTGGACAATCGTCCCGTGTCGGAATCCGTCAAAGTAATGGTGACCGCGTTGGGATCCGGGGCGGGGCTGATGCTGAAGGACCCCGCCAAATTGTCGGGCAGGAATCCCTCCGGCAGCTGATCGCCGTTTTGCCCCTGCTGGGCAAAGTACGCCAGCTTGGTCAGAGAGAGGGCCTCGCTCCAGCCAACGAAGGCGCCGTCGACGAACGATAGAGGTGCGTAGTGGACGTCATCGCCTTGGTGCCAGACCACGTGGAAGGTTGTGCGTCGGGTTTCCAACGGTTCGAGACCTTCCCCCAAGTCGAGGAAGAAATCGTCCGAGGTGACGGTGACCTTGGGAATCCCTTCGATGAAGACCGCGGCGTTGTTGGACTTGATGTTGGCGCTCTGCTGCCACTCACCGTCTCGAAAAGAGGTCAGTTCCATGCTCCAGGTGCCGTCCGCAGCGCCCGAGACCCAAAATAGGATGACTGCGTCGTTGCGGCTGTCATACGCCACCGTGGGGTAACGCTCAGGACGCCAACTTTCTGTGAAAGGCACGAGATGGCGCTCTGCGCCGGCTTCATACTCAAAATCTAGGGCCAACACTTTGTGGGCTGGATTGATGGACTCGTCGCCGTTGGGGAAGAGTTCGCCGTAGGAGCCGGTGCGAACGCGGACGATATCGCCCGAATTGCTCAGAACGCTGTCGGGGCCGATCGCGGCTGCCGGCAACACCGAGACCAAAGCCGTCAGAATCAGCGAGATTAAGGTGGCTTGAAGGGACCTCGGCCGCCACGAGAGACGAGCGGGCCTGGAATGGTGGGGTGAACTCGGAATCGGGGAGGTTTGCTTAGTGGTATCCATAATCAAGCCATCAAATTGATCAGTTTGCGGATGTCTGTCGCCAGGAGAACATCGACGATCGCGGGCTGCTCAGGGTAGAACCGTTGTTGCAGGTGGGTGAAGCATTCATAAGCCGCAGCCTCGTCACCGCGCAGCTTCTCGGCCTCGCCGAGCAAATAGAGAGCGTTTTTGACATGGGTGTCGTGGTAAGGACCGCCGGTTTCGGCGTTTTCCAAAGCCTTGAGGGCATATCGTGCAGCTCGGTCGTACCGGCCCACTTCTAAATAGGTGTAGCTCATGCCGAGCATCGGGCGGTGCAGCCAGTGCTCGGCGCGTAGGTGGCGCAACATTCGCAGGCTACGGGTGAGGGAGCCGAAAGCCGGTCCGAATTTCCCTAGAACGGCTTGGCAGTAGCCCGTATTGGAAAGAATCTTGGCGGTCTCCAGACTCGGCTCGAACCCTTGAAGCTCCAGGGCCTTGAGGTAGCTTTCAAGCGCCGGCTCGAAGTAGCTGGCCAGCAAGTTCAGATTTGCCACACGATTGTGGGCAGTGGCCAGGGAAGCCGGGTCGCCGTGTAGCTCGGCATAACGCAATGCGGTTTGGGAATAGAACCGGCTCTTTTCCAGGTCTTCTTGGTGCTCGTGAAACATGCACAAGGCGTAGGCAGCTTGAAAACGGACGACGGATTCCGGGCTTCGCATCAGAATGCGGCGAAGCTCGCCGGCGACCCCTTCCCCCTCACCGCGAGCGACCAACAATCCGGCACGATTGCAAAGTGCGCTGTCGATCAGATGGGGGTCTTCTGTCTGTCGGGCCAGTTCGAGGGCTTGATCACTGAGCTCGAGAGCGTGGTCTAGCTCGCCGCTGGTGATCTGAACCATGATCTCTTCGCGAAGAGATTCATAGGCTTGGTGTAGCTCGTTTGGATGGCAGCTCATGGGTCAGTCGAACCTCCCGGACACTGGTTTGGACGAATCGAGCGCATTATAGCACGGCAGCATAGATTGGCTAGGGCAATTTGGATCTGCGTCGAATCGGCATGGTGCACCAAGGATTATGGTGCACCAAGGATGATGATGCACCAAAGATTATAAGGTGTATCTGGAGCTGAGGTTAACAGGCTGTGGCAAAAGTCTCATCACGCTGCGAGCGCGCCTGCGCGGCCCGGCCTTTTCCGCCGACTCTTCGTTGGAAAACCTCGACGATTCCCGAATCGCCTGCGGTTTTCACGCCTCGATTCGACGAAAAATTCGCAGCTCTCGCCGGCGCGAGACTTCCCCCACAGCCTGTTAAAGGGTCGGCTGTTTGTCGACAACTTTGCAGAAATTTGCGAGCTGCAAGTCGAGAACATGTCGGAGGCCGTCACCGGCCGTGTGGCTAAAGCAGTGTGGCTAAACATGAGTTGGGTAACATGAGTGGGTGGTCTGGGAATGGAGCTGGGGGTGTGTTAGAAGAAGATCAGATTTCTGAGAATGCATGGATGAGAGAGCTGATTTCTGGTTACGGGACCCATGAGCCTGGACGGGTGCCGAAGAGCCGGTAGGTCAGTAAAGCAGCTAAGGCAGTGTGTTGGAGGAACCATGGAAAATTCTAATGTGTCGCGGGACGAATTGGGCGAGCAGCTGCGCGACCGGCTGACCGGCCCCATCCTTTCTCGTCTTCGTCAAGCAGTGGCCTTGCACCTTTGGGAGAGCCGGGCGATCCGCGTCAGCGCCGACGAGCCGTTTCGATTGGCGTCCGGCAATTCGAGTCCGATTTACATCGATTGCCGAAGGGTGGTTTCCAATCCTTCGTTCATGCGCTTGTACAACGCTACAGCTGCCATGATGCTCGAACGTAAGGGCGCTCGTTTCGACGTTGTGGCCGGGGGTGAGACCGCCGGAATACCGTATGGTGCCTACTTGGCCTCTGCTTTGTCTGCCCCGTTCATCTACATCCGCAAGCAACCCAAGGCTTACGGTACCGGATCCCGGGTCGAGGGCGAATTGAAGCCAGGGGCTCGGGTTCTATTGGTGGAAGACCTGATCACGGACGGTGGATCGAAGCTGGGTTTCTTGGACGCCGTGAAGGAAGTCGGAGGAGAAATTACCGATGCCCTCGTGCTCTTCGATCGACAACAGGGTGGGGGCGATCTATTGGCCGGCCGCAACGTGGCCCTGTATTCGGTTTGTGATCGCACCACCGCATTTGCAGCGGGGCATTCGGCCGCGCTGCTGAGCGATGGGGAGCGCTCCTCGTGTGACGATTACTTCCGCGATCCCAAAGCGTGGCACCAATTGAGAGGACTCTCCTACGAAGAGCCTTGATGGGCCTCAAAGCTGAATAAATAGATACTCAGACCGAAGCGGAGAGCTTGGCCCGAAGGTCGGCGATGCGGCGGTCCAAGAGTTCGGGGCCGGAGTCGGAAGCCAGCTCGTCGATTCGCATAGAGGCCAAAGCAGCGATCACCGTCGCCTGGAGACCCGGGCTACGGTCGCTCTTGGGAAGCACCGCATGGTCCACTTGCTCGAGATGCTCTGCGGCTCGGACCACCAAGGTGTGTAGGACTTTGAAAGCGCCGTCTGAGAGAGGGGGATCTCCTCGATAAAGATCCAGGCGTCCGCCTTCGCGGTAGTCGGGGTAGGTGTCGAGGCCGATGAATCGCAGGAACCAGTCCGCCCGATACCTTCCTTCAGCGGCGACGATGCCTGCGTAATCTGCTATCAGCTCGTCGAGCAGGTTGTTGCGCATCGAGCCGAATAGGCGACGGGTAAAGTAGTGGGCGCATTCGTGATCACGTCGAATGATGAAGGATTTGGCACGCCACTCTTGTTCTTCGAGACCGAGATCCGCGGCAGGCACCGCGCTATAAGGGCCGTCCGACAAGAGCATGAATCTGTCTTGATAGAGTTCGGGGTGTTTTCGGATCTCAGCGAACGCCTCGTTCCAAGTCGGCTGTTGCCGTTCCGCCTCATCTTGCTGGTGCCACTTTTTCTTGAGTTCACGAATGCGGTGCCAATTGTTGAAACCCACAATCATCAAGGCGCCCATGGAGTCGGGAATATCCGACGGCTCGTTTCGGCGTCCGAGGGCTTTGACCATGGTCGAAAATTGGGAGCGTCCTTTGAGCCTAAAAACCGGCACCCGGCCGGCGGCGCCGGCATATAGCTCGAGTTCCACGGATTGCTCGTCCTCGAGCTCTAAACCGGTGGCTTCCTCGAACCCCGCCGGATCCGCGCCCTGCAAAGTGGCACGACGGTACGCGGGCCATTTGCTGACCCCTTCCTCGATCGGGAAGTGCAATTGGGGCAAGTACTTGCGCAAGGCGCTGATGGCGCCTTCCCGTTGGGCTTCTTCAACCCAACGACTCCAGCATTCAACGAACGGCTCGTCGTCGAGGGGAAAGCGCAGGCCTTCGTCCAGCTTGGCGAGATCGAATAGGTTCTCGTTATAGGCCTGTAGCTCTTCGACCTCGGACTCGGTGGCGCCGCAGGCGGCTATTAGACGGGTGTGGGATCGGTCATTCGATTGATCTGCGCTCATGGCCCTATGCTACGTCAGACCGGTTTTTGATCCAATCGCTGAGTTGCCCTTCCGAACTCGCAGACTCGTTTTTCGGCCGACCCGCGCCGACTACTATTCGATTCTCTTTTTCTTCCTGGCCTCGGACTTCCGGAGCGTGGCGTTGAGGTTTCTCTTGCGCAAGCGCACGCCCATCGGGGTGATCTCCACGGCCTCGTCCTCTTTGATGAATTCGAGGGCTTGTTCCAGGCTCATCTTGCGCGGCGGAATCAGCCGCTCGTATTCCTCGGCGGTGGAGGAGCGGATGTTGTTGAGCTTCTTTTCTTTGGTGATGTTGACGTCGAGGTCGTTGGCTCGGGCGTGCTCACCCACGATCATGCCCTCGTAGACCTCGGTCCCGGGGCCGATCAGCAGGGTGCCACGGGGCTGGAGCGCCTCAATGGCGTGGGAGGTGGCTTTTCCTTTGCGGTCCGCCACCAGAGAGCCGGTCCCGCGGTGGGGAATTTCTCCTTGCCACGGCTCCCAGCCGTCGAAGAGCTGGTGCATGATGCCTTCACCCCGGGTGTCGGTGAGGAACTCGTTGCGGAAGCCGATCAAACCGCGCGACGGAATGCGGAATTCGAGGCGCACCCGACCTGAGCCGTAATTCACCATATTTTTGACCCGGCCTTTGCGCGGTGCCAGCTTTTGGGTCAGCACACCGACGAAATCCTCCGGAGTGTCGATGGTCAACAGCTCCATGGGTTCGTGGATTTTGCCGGCGATTTCCTTGGTCACCACGTCCGGCTTGCCGACGGTCAGCTCGAAATCCTCACGGCGCATCATTTCGATCAGAATCGCCAGCTGCAGCTCACCTCGACCGGAGACCTGGAAGACCTCGGGGGAATCGGTGTCCTCGACCCGAATCGAAACATTGCTCAGGGTTTCTTTGGCGAGACGCTCCTTGAGCTTCCTCGATGTCACGTGTTTGCCTTCGAGACCCGAGAAGGGTGCATCGTTGATGCCGAAGGACATGGTGATGGTGGGCTCGTCCACTTGGATCGGAGGCAAGGGCCGCGGATCCTCGATCGAGGTCAAGGTGTCACCGATCGAAGCCTCGTCGAGACCGACCACAGCGATGATGTCGCCGGGTCCGGCCTCCTCGATCTGCACTCGGTTCAGTCCGTCGTATCCCAGCAACGCTGAAACTTTGACGGTTTCGATCTCAGCGCTGTGGCCGACCCGGGCAACCTGCTGGTTGCGGAACATCCGGCCGTTGTGAATTCGGCCGATCACCATGCGGCCGAGGAAGTTGTCGTAGTCGAGGGTCGTGACCTGGAATTGCAACGGCGCTTCGGGGTCGAAGGACGGCGCCGGAATGGAGCGCAAGATCTCTTCCATCAATGGCGCCAGGTTTTGATCCTCGCCTTCTTCTTCGGTACGGCAAGTTCCGGCTTTGGCATTGGCGTAGAAAACCGGGAATTCGAGCAGGGCGTCGTCGGCTCCGAGCTCGATGAACAGATCGTAGACCTCGTCCAGCACTTCGGCGGCGCGGGCGTCGTGCCGGTCAATTTTGTTGATCACCACAATCGGTTTGAGCTTGGCCTCGAGGGCCTTGCGCAGTACGAAGCGGGTTTGGGGCATCGGCCCCTCGGCGGCATCGACCAAAAGCAGCACGCCGTCCACCATTTTGAGAACCCGCTCTACCTCGCCACCGAAATCCGCGTGGCCGGGGGTGTCGACGATATTGATGCGGTTGTCCTTATAGGCGATGGCGGTATTTTTGGACATGATGGTAATGCCCTTTTCCCGCTCGAGGTCGATGGAGTCCATGACCCGTTCAGCGACTTGTTGATTGTCGCGAAAAATCCCGCTTTGCCAAAGCATTGCGTCGACCAGCGTGGTTTTTCCATGGTCGACATGGGCGATAATGGCAAGGTTACGTATATCTTGGCGGAGCTGATTCGGCACGGTGGGCCTCCAGGAGCGGCAAAGGAGTCTCGGAGCTGTCGGAATCTTCGAAGGAAGGCGGCGGATCGGATCGGCCGCGGTGGGAGGCGCAACGTACCACGGGCCGCGACGGTGGGCAAGATCTGGGATTTTGCGCAGGAACGAAGGTCGACGAGAAATCCGGGTTAGGATTCGGGCTGGATCGGAATGGAATGTGATGAAAGAGGACCGTGATGAACCAAATTGAGATTCGGCAGCGGTCCATGGACCACCGAGCCTCGGGGCAAGTGGTTGCCGCCTTTGCCTTGAGCCTTTTGATGTTGGGTTGGGTAGGTTGTTGCCGAACCCCGGACCCCAAGGAGGGTGCCACCGTGAGCGCGGAGTCTGCGAGTCCAGAAGCATTGGATCGTCACCGGTCAGAGGTTGAGGCCTGGCACGAACAACGCCTTGCCGGCTTGAAAAAGGATGACGGCTGGCTGACGTTGGTGGGCCTGACGTGGTTGGAGAGCGGTGAGAATTCAGTGGGCAGTGAGGCCGGCAGCGCCGTGACCTTGCCCGCTGCGGTGCCTGGCCAACTGGGGTCCCTACGGATGGCTGAGACAGCGGACGGATCGAGCGTGACCCTCGAGCTGGCCGAGGGACAGTCCATCGAAGTCGCGGGCGAGCGTTTCGCAGGTCCTCAATCTCTGCCGCTCGCCACCGACGCCCAAGGGGAGCCGACCGTGGTCGAAGTCGACACCGTCAGCTTTTTCGTGATCGATCGAGACGGCCTGCTCGGCGTCCGGATCAAAGACAGCGCCAGCGACGTGCGGCGGAATTTTACCGACATCGAGCGGTTCCCGGTTTCCTGGGACTGGCGAATCGAGACCCACTACGTTCCCCGCGACGAGCCCAAACGTCTAGAGATCCCTACCGCCCTGGGTACCGTGAGCGAAATGGGTTCGCCCGGCCGGGTGACGTTCGAAAAAGACGGCCGAACTTTCGAACTCGACGCTTTCGAGACCGGCGATCCATCGGAAGTGTGGTTCGTTTTCGGCGATCAAACCAATGCCGAGAGCACCTACGGCGGGGGGCGATTCGTCTATGCCCAATTCGAGGCCGGTGACACCGGCTCAGAAGGCGAGCTGGTGGTGGATTTCAACCGCGCCTACAATCCGCCCTGTGTGTTCACTCCCTTCGCGACCTGCCCCTTGCCGACCCCTGAGAATCGGCTGGCCTTGAAGGTTGAGGCGGGCGAAAAAGTCTACGGCGCTTCGGTTCACTAGGTGGTTCATTAGGCGGTCCCGGATGGCCCAATAGGCCCAATCTGCGGGAAATCTGCTACTCTCCGCCCGTCGCCCGCCTGGTTGCGGGGGACGAGCGTCGACCCTGCCCACGGGGCGCTCCCAACCGCTTTCGATTGCCAACATGACGAGAACATTATGAGTCGGATCCAGGATGCCATTGCCCGGCGTCGCACCTTTGCCATTATTTCCCACCCCGACGCGGGTAAAACGACCCTGACCGAAAAGCTCTTGCTTTACGGTGGGGCGATTCAGCTCGCGGGTGCGGTCAAAGCTCGCGGAGAGCGCCGGCGCGCGAGATCCGACTGGATGAAGGTGGAGAAAGAACGTGGCATTTCGGTCACGTCGTCGGTGATGACTTTCGACTATGGCGACTGTACGTTCAATCTCCTGGACACCCCGGGTCACGAGGATTTCTCGGAAGATACCTATCGAACCCTGACGGCGGTCGATTCAGCGGTCATGGTCTTGGACTCGGCCAAAGGCATCGAGGGTCAGACCCGTAAGCTGTTCGAGGTCTGTCGTATGCGGGACGTGCCGATCATCACCTTCGTCAACAAGCTCGACCGCGAGGGCATGGACCCTTTTGAGCTTTTAGACCAGGTCGAGCAAGAGCTGCAGTTGGAAGTCACGCCGGGCAGCTGGCCGATCGGCATGGGCAAGACCTTTCGAGGTTCCTACGACTTGCTCAACGAGCAGCTGATGTTGATGAATCGGTCCACGGCGCGGGACAAAGAGCGCAAGACCGAGGGGTTGGTTTGCCAAGGCCTGGACGATCCGCAGATCGACGAGCATTTGGACGTGGGTCAAGCCGGCCGACTGCGGGACGAAGTGGAGATGGCCCGCGGCCTATGCGCGGAATTCAACCCGGCTTCGTATTTGGAAGGCAATCTCACGCCCGTTTACTTCGGATCCGCGCTGAATAACTTCGGCGTTCAAACCCTACTCGACGCGCTGGTCGACATGGCCCCGCCGCCGAGACCCCAGCCCACCGCCGAGCGGCAAGTCGAACCCGCCGAAGACAACGTGACGGGTTTCGTCTTCAAGATCCAAGCGAATATGGATCCCAAACATCGTGATCGCTTGGCGTTTATCCGTCTTTGCTCAGGGGAGTTCGAGCGGGGCATGAAGTTGCATCACCCCCGTTCGGGAAAAACGCTCAACATGCACAATCCCGTGCTGTTCTTGGCCCAGGACCGGGAGCTGGCGGAGCAGGCTTTCGCCGGCGACATTATCGGCATGCCGAACCACGGTAATTTGCACATCGGCGATGCCTTGACCGAAGGCGAGGATCTCCACTTCACGGGCATCCCGAGTTTCGCTCCCGAGCTTTTGCAGCGAGTCCGGGCAGACGATCCCATGCGCGCCAAACACCTCGGCCGCGCTCTTTCGCAGTTGGCGGAAGAGGGAGCCGCTTTGATCTTAAAGACCCGCATGAGCTCGGATTGGATCGTCGGCGTGGCGGGTTCCTTGCAGTTCGAAGTGCTGGCCGACCGAATCCGCACGGAATACAACATTCCAGTGCGTTTCGAGTCGACGCCCTTTAATACCGCCCGCTGGATCGACGCCGAGGACCCCAAAGACCTAAAGGCGTTCGAAGCGCGCAACGACCTGCAAGTCGCCGACGACCACCACGATCTTCCTGTTTACCTAGCGAAGTCCGCCTGGCAGCTGACCTGCGCTGAGCAGGATTGGCCCCAAGTCCGTTTCATGAAGACCCGCGAACAGGTCCAGTAGGAACGTTGGCAGTAGGAACTTTGGCAGTAGGAACGTTGGCAGTAGGAACTTTGGCAGTAGAGAAGTAGGCAATAGAGACGTTCTCGTCCCTAATTGCCACAAAGAAAAGGACCGGCCGAAGCCGGTCCTTTTCTATTTCAACGAGCCGAGGCCCGAGGGATCAGAATTTGATCCGCGAAGTCACTCCGAAGGTCCGGGGTTGGTTGGTCAAATAACTTACCCGAGCCAACGTGCCACGTTCTTGGTCGAGGGCCAGCAGGGCGCGTTCGTCGGTTACGTTCTTGACGTAGAACGAAACGTCGTATTTCTCATTCAAGAAACCGAGACGCAGGTTGACGATGTCGTAGGCCGGCAGCTCCGGATCGAAGTTGAAGGTCGTTTGGGTCAGGGGACCGCCGATGTCGTTGGGCGAAAACGCCAGCAGATTCACGGTACCGAAACCGGCGGCTTGGTCGCCGATTTGGGTAAAGCGAGAGCCCACGTGTTGGTAGACGCCGCTGAAATAACCCGCCCAGCCGTCTTGCATCTCCCAACGGTAATTACCTGCGGCGGCGATTTGCACCTCGGGAACGGTCGGCAGACGATTGCCTTCCTGGATACCGGACACGATGGTGACGTTGCCGTTGGCATCGGTGGAGGTCAGGCTGGAACTCAGCTCCGAGTCGTTGTAGCTGGCAGAAAGCGCGACATCGAAGAAGTGGGTCAGCTGCGCCGTCCACTCCAGCTCGATGCCCTGGGAGCGGGCCTCCGGCACGTTGAAGACCACCCGGGAGGAACAAGAGCCCGCGGTGACGGTCGCCTGCAGGTTCTCGATGTCCATGTGGAAGACGGCCAGGTTGAAGGTCCCACGTCCACCCATGGTGGTGGTTTTAATGCCGACCTCATAATTCCACAGCTCTTCGTCTTCCCAGGTGTCGCGGCCACCGAAGGTGATCAGGTCCTCGGGGGTGCAAAGGGGCGTGTTGAGCGGATCGTTGATGCCGCCGAGACGGAAACCCTTGGACACCTGAGCGTTGAGCTGGGTGTTCTCATTCATCTTGTAGCTGGCGATCAAACGCGGCGCGAAGCCGTCGGCGGAAGTTGACCCTGGGGTCGAAACCAGGTCGGTGCCGGTGTTGTCGTTGCCGAAGATGCCGTCGAAGACTTGGTCGCGATCCTCTTCGAAGTCATACCAGCGGGCGCCAACGGTGAGATCGAATTTGTCGGAGAAGGCGTAGGTCACCTCGCCGAAGAGGGCGGTTTGGTCCAGGTCGTAGCTCAGGTCGGAGAAGAAGAGCACGTCCCTCGGAGCGCGCAGGCCCGCAGTGGGAATACCGGTGAGATCCTCGAAACCGGTGACCAAGAGGCTTTGGTTGTAGTCGCGTTTGGTGGTGCTGTAAAAGAGACCGGCCACCCAGTCCAACTTGTCGTTGCCGCCGGAAAGGCGCAGCTCTTGGGTCAAGACCTCGGCAGTGGTGCCGTCGTCCAACGGGCCGTCGAGGGTGTAGACATTTTCCGGCAGGCCGATCGAGCCGCCGGTGATGCTGGCTGTAAGGGCGGTGGCGTCACGCACCACCAAGACGTCACGATCCGTGTAAGACGTGACGGAAGTGAGGGTCACTTCGCCGAAGTCGTAGGCGATATTCAGGTCGGCGAGCAGAAACTCGTCGGTGAACGGCTCTTCGAATTGGGTGAATTGCTCGCGTTCACCGAGATTCACCGCGGGTCGAGTCGTGGTGAAGGGGTTGCCGAGAATGTTATAGGCGTCGATGCGATTCCAACCGTCAGCGGTGACTTCTTGGTAGATCAAGCGCGGGGTGATGGTCAGCCGCTCGTTGGGCTCGATGCGGAACGACCAACGCACGCCCGTGCGATCACCGCTGTTGACGTCTTCATTGACGCTCAAATCCGGTTGCACCGCGTCCATGAAACCGCCCATTTTGGTGTAGTAAGCGGCGATGCGCATGGCCGCGTTCTCACCCAACGGCACATTGGTCACGATTTTGGCGTCGCCGCCGAACTCACCGTCGTCGATGAAGTTGGCGGAGAATTCACCGGAGGTCTCGGATATCCCGAGCTTCGGCTGGTTGCTGATGTAACGGACCGTGCCCGACAACGAGCCGGATCCGAATAGGGTGCCTTGGGGGCCGCGCAGCACCTCGACGCGATTCATGTCGAAGAGATCGATGTCCGGGGTGAAGAGGGACAACGAAATGACCGATTCGTCGAGGTAAACACCAACTTGCTCTTTGACGCCGGGTTGATCGCGAACGATCTGGCCGGCGGAAACACCGCGCATGGCGACCTGGCTTTGGCCCGGGCCGAGGTTCTGCACGCTGAATCCGGCGACGTTGGCCGACACGTCTTCGATCGTGGTGGCACCACGGTCGCGCAGGATCTCCTCGGTGGTCGCGACCACCGAGAAGGGCACGTCTTGGATGGTCTCTTCCCGCTTTCGGGCAGTGACGGTGACTTCTTCATCAAAGGCGGCCTCTTTCGATACCGCCGGCTCTTGGCTTTCGGCATCCTGGGCCTGAAGCGGCACGGCAAAGCTCGTCGCGAGCACGATCAAGCCGGTCAGGACAGCTTGGTTTACGGGGGTCTGCATACCGAGTCTCCTAGATAGGGATAGGGGTTTCGGCGATTCTCTACGACGTGCTAGATCGAGTCAATCAACCCGGCCGCATTCGGGGCGGGCTGTTCGAAGGTGGTCTTAAGACAGCCGGGCAGGAAAGACTGTCGACAGGGATTTCCGTTGTTATGCTCCGGTCCATGTCGAGTTCTTCGGATGTCCATCCCGCGCCCCGGGAGGTTTCAGCGGCCCAAGCGCCACCCGAGTTGGAAGCGGGCTACTACGTGCGCAACTTCGAGCAGGTCTTGGATACGGTCACAAGCCGGTACGGCGACCTGTTGACCGAAGAAGAGACCGCCTATGCTCAGGGTTTCAGCCGACTCGCCGAAGGGGCAAAGCGCCTCTATGTTCGACTGATCTTGCGCCGCGGTCCCTGCTTTCGGCGGGATCTCCTGAGCTATGACGAAATTGACGACTTGCCTTTGGCGGCCCACCGGCTGCTCGAAGCCGGATTCTTGGACGGCGCCGAGGATTCGCCGCTGGAAGAAGGGTTGGCTGTTCTACGTCGTCCGGAGCTGATCGAGCTGGTGGTGGAACTCGGAAGGCTGTCGGCCTCGGCGGCCAAGAAGCTCAAGAGGGGTGAGCTGGTGGAACTCTTGCTGGCGCCCGAAACCCAAGCTGAAACCCGCCGTCGACTCTGGGCCGACTACGAGATTTGGCGGCCCCTGCACGCCGAGCGGCTGCTCCTCTTCCGCCTGCTCTTCTTCGGCAATCTCGGCCAAGATTTCAGCGAATTTGTGATCAGTGATTTAGGCATCGTCCGCTACGAGAGCTATCCCCTGAGCCGAGAGCACCGGCTGTTTCAAGATCGGGGCGAAGTCGATCAGGCGTTCAATCTGCGCTTGGTTCGGCAGCAGGTTTATGTGCTGTTGGAAGAAGGTCGATCCGAGGACGCCTTGGGGCTGGCGGCAGAGGTCAGCAGGCAGTCCGAAGCCTTGCGTCCGGTGGCTCGTCGACAAGCGGATGGGATCCTGATCCGCGTGGCGCGGCAGCTGGAAAGAGAGGCTCGACAAGCCGAGGCTGTAGAACTCTATGCCCAGGCCCGTCGCCCTCCGGCGCGGGAGCGTCGGTGCCGCGCCCTCGAGCAGCTGGGTAGATTTCAAGAAGCCTTGAACCTATGCCGTGAGATGGCGGATTCGCCGCTCGACGAAACCGAAACAGGATTCGTGCCCTTCTTTGAGCATCGGGTGAAGAAAAAGCTCGGGCTGACCCGAACGCCCTGGAAGCGTAGCCGTCGACCCACCCAAGAGCTCAAAATCCAACGTCCGGATCGGTCCGTGGAAGCGGCGACCTTAGAAGCCTTGGCCGAGCAAGGGAGGAAAGGGATCTTTTCTGAGAACTGGCTTTGGCGCAGCCTGTTCGGATTGGCTTTTTGGGATGTGGTCTTCGAGCCGGTCCCCGGGGTCTTCCACCACCCCTTCCAAACCGGGCCATGGGACCTCAACCGGCCCGAGTTCCGGACTCGGAGGCAGGCGAGCATTACCCGACGTTTGGAGGAGTTGGAGCAGGAGACCGATCTCAGACGTCGGCTGTGGCCGGTCTTTCAGGCCAAGTCGGGGATCGCCAACGCCTTGGTACCCTGGCATCCTGAATTCGAAGGGCCCTTGAACTTTGCCCTCGATCGGGTTTCGGGCGCGACCCTGGCAATTTTCTGCGATCGTTTGAGCCGTCACCTGCGCCGGTACCGTCGGGGTCTGCCCGATCTCCTCGTGGAAGCTCCAGACTCACCTGTCGGCTTCGAACTCTTGGAGGTCAAAGGTCCCGGGGATCAGCTTCGACCCGAGCAGGGGGCGTGGATCGATTTTCTGAATCAAAGCGGAGTCCCCACCCAGATTCTGAAGGTATTCTGGTAGCGGCGTTCAAACGGCCCGCTAGGCCAACGCTCCCAAGACACCTGCTGGGCCAGGCGTTCTCAGAGTTGAGAATCTTGCTTTCTCAAGAGCGAGAGCTCCGTGGGCTCTAAATGAGTTCGGGGAAGGTATTTTGACGTCTTGCGGGCAAGACCCCTGGGCTCGATCCTTGATCCCTATTCTTTTGCCTGGGCATTGGATCGAATGTCGAGGTGACATGACGCCGGCACAAACCTTGCTGTCCAGACTAGCCATTCTATTGCCTGTCGCTTCGGCGACATCAACTTTTGGTGGCAAGGACCCAGGGCCTGGCCCAGGGCCTCGAGCCGTCCGTTTTGATTTGGAGCACCCCATGAGAGATTCATTGTTGAAAACCCCGCAGGAGACCATCAAGTATTGGAGCATCGTCAGCTGATCGCCGATCGCTGACGAGATCCTGGGATCCGGGTCGGTTAGTCACTGCTCGGGTTCGTAGGTCTCGGTTCGGAGCCTTCCGCTGATCTCAGCCAGCCATCTGAATTTGCCTGTCATCCCAGGGTCGGGCAGACTCGGCAGTCGCCAGCCCCAATTGCCTTCGGCGATTCCGGGCGTATTGAAACGAGCCTCGCTTCCGAGGTGGAGAATGTCTTGCATGGGCAGGACAGCCCATCGAGCCACGGATGTATACGCCAACCGAATCAAATCGTCGACCGCCGTGGGGTCGCTGCCGCCGGAATAACACCGAACGAGATTGCGAGTCTCGTCACTCGAGCCCCAATACCATCCCAGGGTGGTGTCGTTGTCGTGGGTTCCCGTGTAGAGCAGCGTGTCCTCGGTGAGTCGGTGAGGTGCGTGCTCGCTGTCTTTGAGTTCAAATCCGAATTGTAGGACCCGCATACAGGGCAAGCCGGTCGTGTGACGCAATTGGTGAACGTCCTCGCTGATATCGCCCAAGTCCTCGGCCACCAGCGGCAACGGAGCGCCGATCGCTTCGGTCAACGCGCGGAAGATCTTCTCGCCGGGCCCACTCATCCACTGGCCGTCTTTGGCGTTTTCTGCACCGGCGTCGACCACCCAATATCCAGCGAAGGCCCGGAAATGGTCCAAGCGCACCTGATCTGCGATGCCGAGGTTGGTCCTGAGCCGGTCGATCCACCAATCGAATCCTCGCTCTTCCATCACATCCCAGCGATAGAGGGGGTTGCCCCAGAGCTGTCCGTCCTCGCTGAAATAATCCGGCGGCACGCCGGCGACTCGGGTCGGCCGGCCTTGCTCATCGAGTTCAAAGAGTTCTGGGTGGGCCCAAACATCGGCGCTGTCATGGGCTACGTAAATCGGTAGGTCGCCGAGAATTTGGATGCCTCGATCCGCGGCTGCTTTTCGGATCCGCTGCCACTGGCGGTGGGCGATGAACTGAAGAAAGCGCTCAAAGTCGATTGCATCTTTATGCTGGTGTCGAGCCGCTGCCAAGGCCTCCGGGTGTCGCCGGGCCAAACCGGGCTCCCACGTCCACCAGCCCGAAGCGCCGACCTGTCGGCGTAGGGCCGAGAATAGGCACCAATCCTCCAGCCAAGGCTCCTGTAGAGGCTCTTGCGAAAAACGTTGAATCTCCTCCTGAAGGTCGGAAGAGGATTGGCGAAAACGTTCGAACGCCAGGCGCAGCAAGGGGTTTCGAGTCTCAGCAGCCCGCTGCCAATCGCACTGTGGTGCCGTTCCAAATGGCGCTGTCGCTTCGATGCGAAAGGATTGCACGTCGTCAGGGGACAACAGCCCTTCATCGACCAAGCGGTCGATGGAAATCAGCATGGGGTTGATGGCGAAGGCAGAAAGGCAGGTATAGGGAGAATGACCCCCGGCCGGCGGCCCAACGGGCAGGATTTGCCAAAGACTGAATCCCGCCTCGGCCGCCCAATCGAGAAATCCTTCCGCTTCAAAACCGAAATCACCCGAGCCCCAGGTTCCCGGCAAGGCAGTGGGATGTAGCAGAACGCCGGCTGCGCGGCGGGGGTCCGTCGGGGTCGTCATCTAGGCTCCTCATGGCTCTGCGTCTTTAGTGGCCAGGTACTCGCAGTGGCCAGATACTCGCAAAGATTGCCGGGCGACGCCAAGCTCAAACCTTCCCGGTGTCGAGGTCGGGGACGATCTCGGCCTCCCAATCGCCGAGCGCCATCCGTCGCTGCTCGGTGTTGCTCGGCGCCACGATCGAGCTTGTGGGCAGAGATTCCAGAGTAGCTTGGGTCGTAGATAGAGGCACCGCCAGCAGGAAAAGCACGATTCGCTTGACTTCTGTGTCGCCCCAATTGTCTTCAAAAAGACCGGCTACACTGAAACCGATCAACCCCAAAAGCACTGCGAGCAGTAGATCCGCTTGAGGCCCCTGCAGTCGACCTTGTCGGTGAAACTCGATCCATGCCAAGCGAAGGCTGGTGGCAAAGAGGGCCAGGTAGGCCAATAAGGTCATGATTCCCCGCTCTGCAGCTATTTGAAGGAGCGAGTTGTGGAGATGGGGTACCCAGGTTCTTGGTGCGGTGAAGTGCCGATAGATCGCGTAGCGCTCTCGGACCATATTCGGGCCAATACCGAATAGCGGTCGCTCTGAGATCATGTAAAAACCCGCCTCCAGCATGCACAGCCGATCATAGTTGGAAGGATCCTTGAGATCCGCAATTGAAAGCGCTCGCTCCACGAAGATGCTGCTCTGATGCGTCTCGCCGTGGTTCCAAGAGGTTAAGAGCCCAATCGCCAACCCGCCGGCTATCAGCCCGGCGATGACAAATCGGGTACGACAGCTTTTCAGAAGCACAGGCAACAACAAGAGGGTTGCAGTCAGCGAAAACCAGGCTCCGCGGGTCAATGTCAGGGTCAGAGCGAATCCGATACAGATGAGCATGAGCCAGGAGCCGGTACGAGCTTCTGACCTGGTCAGGAGCCGGGCCACCACGACGAGCATTCCGAGCAGTAGGATTCCCGAGTAGGTCTGGTAGTGGGAAAAGCCTCCCGTGATTCGATGATTCAAGCCGGTCGCGGGAGACAAATAGAATTGGCAGATACCCAACACGGCAACCCCAACTACCATCCAAATGAACGAGCTGAGCACGATACGGGCGTGATGGGCCTTACTGGCCCAAAGAATGGCGAGAACCAGGGTTAAGAGATTTAATAACTCCTTAAGACTGGGCAAGCTCTTGCTGGGCTCATGAGAAAAAGCCACCGAAACCATAGTGAAGATGGCATAAAAGGCCAACGGTGTTACCAGCACAGCTGCCTTCGGCCAGCGGCCACGAAATCGATCGCGGTGCTGCCAAGTCCAGAAACCGGTCAAAGCGAGCAGGAGGTTTGAGAGCGCGAGTCCCCACAAGGTCACCAAATGGCCTGTGAAAAGCCAAAACCCCCAATCAATGCTTCCTAGTGCCCATTCTTGCTTCCAAAGGTGCCAAAGCTGAGACCAAGAGCTATGGGATTTCATCGGCGTTGGATCTTCGGTTTAGGGGCCTTAGTCAGCGCGGCAGTCTGTGCGTGACGAGGCCAACGAGAGTCAACCGCCACAGCTTTGGGGTTCGTTGTCCGTTGGGGGGCGATTCGAGAGCAAGACGAATTTGCCGCCCCGGACCAAGAAGTGACCCGGCAGCAGACCTTCCCCAAGCATTTTGGGCAAATACCTTTTCTTGGTGACCAAATACGTCGGAGCTGAGCTGTTCCACTGTTGGCGGAAATCTTGGATGGTGGGAAACCAGCGTTTCTTCTCCTCATCCGAAAGCTTTGATATGCCGTACTCCAGCTCGTCTTCAAAGGCCACCACCTGAATTTGCCGTGCCAAATAGAAGGATAGTGTCCGGGGATAAGTTCCGAAAGAGGCGATGGAGACATTCTGGCCCTCTCGGTCTTGAATGCATTTGGCAATTGATTTCGTGGTCCGTATTGAGGCGACCTCGGCCGCGATCAGCAAGATGCAGACGCTGAGCAGGATGTTGGTCAAGATCAAACCGGAAACACCTCGGGCAAAACGAGCAGTCGCTACCTGGAACACTGCCCAAATGCTTATCAAAATTCCGATCGTGGAACATGCGAGCAAGGCGGGCTGATTCAGGTTCAGACCATTGGTTAGCAGCTTTTCTCCAAGGTCGCTGGAAACCCAGAGACACGATGCAAAAAATAGTATGGCGATCGTTCCTGTGGCTCCAAGACCGAATAGGGTCAAGCTTCGAAAGCGCCCTTTACTCTCCTCTGCTTTCAAGATGACGTGGGCGATCAGCAAGGCCCCTGCCGGCCAGGCTGGAAGCACATATGGAATCAGCTTAGAGCTGGACAGGGAGAAGAACACGACCACAAAGGCAAACCAGATATATAGAAATTGAAGAGCTGACCGCTGTGTTGGATCTTCCACTCGGCGATAAAGACCCGCAGACACCGGCAATAGGCTCGACCACGGTAGAAATCCGATCAGTACGACCAAGAGAAAATAAGTGGGCTCACCCGGGCGATCCGCGATATCTGTGGTGTACCGTAAGAAATGCTCACGCACAAAATAGAGCCAAAGGAAATCGGGATACCTCTGAGCCAGTAGAGCATGCCACGGGATTGTGATTGCAAGAAACAGCAAAGTTCCCAAAATCCATGGCACCTTGAGCAGTGCTCTCCACCGTCCGGAACAGACGAGAAAAAGGAAGATCACGGCACCGGGAATCAAGATTCCGATCAGACCTTTGAGCAGAACGGCGGCGGCTGACGCGACGAATAATAGAAGCCAATCTGCATAGCCCGAGGTTTGACGTCCTTGTGCAAACCAGAAGGCGACCAAGGCTCCAGTAATGGTCGCTGACATGGCCATGTCCAACGAATTGACTCGAGCCAAAACAAGCCAGAGCGGGGAAATCCCTAATATCAACGCCGCTAAAAAGCCGAGTCTATTTCCCCCCATGGAGCGGCCCAATACGAACGTCAACAACAAACCTAGGAGGGCAAAAAGGAAGCTGATGAAGCGAGATCCGAGCTCGCCGTCTAGAAGGGTCTGACTACATGCCACCAACCAATAATAGAGAGCGGGTTTCTCAAAAAATAGAACACCGTTTTGATGGGGGGCCACGAAGTCGCCCGTGGCCAGCATCTCCCTCGGAATTTCTGCATACCGCCCTTCATCGGGCTCGTAGAGTGGAATCGAGCCGAGGCCGGGGAGCATCAGAAGCGCGAACAAAGGTATCAGCCACCAAGCCCGGGCGCGGCGGAAGATCGAAGCGGGAGGCGAGTCGCGGTCATTTATGGTCAACCGGTTCTCTGGTTTGCGAATCTCGGTTGAATCGGCACTTCGAAAAGAGGGGTCATCGAGCTTCAGAGTTTTCGCCTCCGGGCTAGTGTTTCGGTCGCTGCTCTATGTCCACCGCCGGGTCTGGGTTTCTACAAGATTCCAGCCCGTAACCCATTTGAGTCAGCAACCTACGATTTCCTTCGAAATCGCTCTGCACTTTTTACCCGTGCGAATTACCCGTGCGAAAACGGCCTTCCCTGGCTCGGCAGCGCAGGAGAGCCCACGAGCCTCTACAAGATCGATCTTGGTCTGGCTGAGAATTCTGGCTCGACAACTGTGCGCAGAGGCACCAGCCCGAGCCGCCGACCTGTCGGCGTAGGGCCGAGAACAGGCATTGCGTCCTTAGTGGCCCGCTACTCCCAAAGATTACCGGGCGACGTCACGCTCTGAGAGTAGGAGTCACTCGGACTTTTTCAGTTCTCGCTCTTTCAATCGGGCCCTTAGCCGCTCCTTGAGCTGGTTTTCAGCTTGCCGCTCGGCTTCTGAATCCTTCGTCCCGTCGACGTCTTTGGGCGATCTACCGTCTTTGGGCGATCCGCCGTTTTTGGGCGACGAGGGGCGGAGCAAAGTGGTTTCGGTGCCGATGAATTGACTTTGGCCCGCACCGCGCGCCCCCACCCGGCGGATGGTTGGGGTTAGGGCCAAGGCCATCAGGTCGCCATTAGGCCCGAGGCGTCCGGGCAGCTCCACCACCAGAATCTCTCCCGAGCGCACCCGCCAGGCGGACGATGTGCCTTTGGATTCAGAGGATAGCTCGCCCCTATTTTGAGCAGCCTCGGTTTCGCGATCGACTTTGACCAGATTGGAATCGAGCGAGAGGGTCACCTCTCCGTCTGTGGGATGTACTTTGGCGTCGAGCTTGAGGGCGATGGCGAGCAAGTCCCCGCTGCTCGGGTCCCGTTCCTTCAGTTCGAGCTTCCCGCTCTGATGACCGACGATGTTGAGGTCGCTGCGGATCAGGGCCTGGGCCCGACCTTCTGCAAGGTGGTGCTCCAAAGCTCGCCCGTCGAGTTCCCGTTCCTTGGCTTCTGGGGAAAGGGTGACCAATTGGACTTTCACCGCGACCTCATCCGCCGGGACATCGAGTCTCTCGAGCAGGTCCGCGGTCAAAGCCACGCGCGCGGCGGTATCTCTGACGGTCAAGGTTTGGCGGCTTTCGTCTGCGACCACATGTTTGAGCCCGTAGAGGGAGCGTAGGGTCGTCATCGCGTCCGCGAGGCGCATATTCTCCAGGCGGAAAGTCCGAATCACCTGGGGCTCGTAGGTACGTCGGCTCTGTGGGGTATCCAGCGCCACCACGATCGACGAGGCGTCCAGAGGTGCCCAAAACTGACCGCTGACTAGCGCCAAGCGATCCAGGGCTTCCGCAACGGTGGCGGTCTCCAATTCGGCGTTGATGTCGATGTCTCGATATTGGGGGGCAAAGACAACTTGAAAACCGTACTTTTTGCCAAAGGCTTTCCAAACCGCAGCGGCTGAATCGGCTCCAGTCGATGCAAAGGAAACAGGACCTTCATTTGCTACCGCCAAACGGGGAGGCTCTTCGGCCCAGGCGGTCGGCTGGATATGGGTCAAGCAGATCAGGACTGCGAATGAGGCAAGAAAAAGTCTGGGCAGGGCAGGTTTGAGCACGGCAAGCTCCTCGGCTGTGTTGGGAAGTCGATCATGTGGGTGGGTGAGTGGCCGCTCGATCCTTCCTACGATTTGCCAGTCGGTTGCGTCTACCCAGCCTTGGGCCGTGGGCTGCTAGGCGAACCGGCCGAATGCCATACCGGGCTCCTGGAGGGAGCGGAAGTCGAGGACATCTACGCTGGACAGGTCTCGGTCGACTTGCAGATCGGATCGGATGTCAGGACGTGTGGACCGCTGGCGACCCGTTAGCTTCCAACAAGGCGGAGCCCTTGCTGATGAACTCACGGACGCCTGGAACTCGAAGTTTCATGACGTTCCTCGTGACGTCGTTCTTATATTCCATCTGCGCCATGGAGAAATACATCGCGTTTGAGTGTCCGACGGGCTGACTCCAGCCGGCTTCGCACGGACCAGCCATCGACCCGGATCGGGGCGGGGCCAGGACGCTGGTTCAGGTTCCGTTCAGGTTCTTCTGCAAGTCTCGGGCATTGCTCGACACGGATCACGAGAGGATCTCCCATGCGCGCCCCACCGACATTTCTGGTTCTGTGCGGAGTTCGACGGCGTTCGCTTCGAGCGCAACCGGGCTGCGTCCGCCACAGCCTGCTAGCAACGCCACAGGCGGCGGCGCCATCCACCTGTTCGTTCCGCCGGGGGGCGGCACCGTGATTCGGGACTCGGAGTTCTTGTTCAACCGAACGGACAGCGATTTCAACGAAGGTGGTGCGATCTATGCAAGATATGGCCTATGCGGAAGCGTCGCGACCCTGTCGATCGTCAACTCGCTGTTCGCCTCGAACTCTTCCGATGGCAACAGAGGAGCGCTCAACCCGACACGACGGCGTGGTCGGCAGCTGTGGCCGCCTCGTGAAACGGAGGCTCATGAACCGGCTCGGCGCCGCGCGACGGTTCGGCTGGTGATAAGTTGGCTAAATGACTTTGGGAGTCGGAAGCGAGGCCGAATGATCGATCGGGATCCAGCGGCGACCGAGGCATTGGCGAATAGGCCGCTGGTGCTGGCTCTTGCCATCTTCGGGGTCGGCGTTCGGCTGCTCGGTGTCGTGGTCTTTCTGTGGCTTCTGCCACAGCCCGACGTGGCCCGCCATTGCCTGATCGGTCTCGGTCTGCAGCTTGTCGCTCTGACTCTGGTGCTGCTGGGCTATCCAGACTTGGGGCTCTTGGTGATCGGCCTCGACTTCTTCGGCCTGGCCACCCTAACTCCGCGCTTCGGCACTGGCTCGATGCTCTTCCTGCTCGGGCTCGTGCAACCGTTCCTGGTGCTGGGCATGGTCCGCTGGTCGGTGAAGCTCCGCGCATCCTTGGCGATCATGCCGCCGATCGCCTTCGGTCTTCTGCGCTTTTCGTCGCCGGAGATGCCCGCCGATACGGGGCTGCTGACCGAGGTCCAGCTGCGCCATTTGGCGACCGCCAATGTGTTGGCATTCGTCGTCGTGTCCATGTCGATCACGATCTACGCCCTGCGGGCTCGGGAGCGCTCCGTGCAGCGCAGCCGCGACCTGGCCGAGGCGCGTTCACGGTTGATCGACGACATGAGTCACGAGCTGCGCACGCCGGTGACGACGGCGCTGACCGCCACCCAGGCGGCCCTGGCCCGCGACCGGCCGGTGGAGTCGTACCGTGAAACGTTGCGATTGATCGAGCGTCAAGCCCGGGCTCTGGGCCTGATCGTCCAGCGCATGCTCGAGCTGGGTCGGGCGGAACGCGCCGAGCTGGTGGTGCAGCCGGTGGACGATTTGGTCACCTCAGTGCGCCGTACCGTCGACACCTTCGGCGATCAGGCGGCAGCGCGCTCGTTGATTCTGGACCTGGAAACGGAGCCGGTGACCGAGACTACCGATGGCGGGATTCTGCACATGGTGCTCGGAAACCTGCTTTCGAATGCCATCCGCTTTTCGCCCGCAGGGGGGCGCATCGAGATCCGCTTGGTCGTAGACCGCCACCACAAGGGCAAGGTCCGTCTGAGCGTGCGAGATCAGGGCCCGGGCATCTCGCCGGAGGACCTGCCGCATATCTTCGAGCGTTATTGGCGCGCTGATAAGGCCCGCTCGCGGCGCCAGGGCGAGGACGGGTTGGGCCTGGGCCTGGCCATCGCCAGTGGCCACGCCCGGCTGCTGGGTGCCAGGATCGAGGTCGAGTCGCGCCTGGGTGAGGGCGCCACCTTCGCCGTCGGTTGGTAGCCGTGTTGATAGGTGTGTTGGTAGCCGATAGGCCAGACCAAGCGTCAGCCGAGCGTAAGCGAATCGGCTAGCACGGCAAGCTCCTCGGCTGTGTTCGGAAGTCGATCTTGTGGGTGGGTGAGTGGCCGCTCGCTTCCTACGATTTGCCTGCCGGATGCGTCTACCCAGCCTTGGGCCACGGTCTGCTGGGCGAACGACGCCAGGATACTCGTTCAGGTTTGGTTCAGGATCCCCGGTTACCGTACAGACCGCACCGCAGACCGCACT
>CBDUGP010000009.1:0-145882 GCA_965366625.1 uncultured bacterium | reverse complement strand
TGCAGGGCCGTCCCGCAGGGACAAGGCAAGGGTAGCCACAGAATTCATTCTGTGGTGCGTGGCGGACGGCGGCCCCGGCTGGCGCGTGGCGGGCGACGGCCTCGGCTGGCGCGCGGCGAACGGCGGCCTCGACTGAGCAGCTCGTCGACCCCCGGAAGCTCCAGCCCAAGGGATTCGGCTCTCGAAAGGTCCAGCCGTAGGTCCAACGGAATCTTGTCGCTAATCTCGGCAGCGGCCACCGCCTCCACTTTTTCGCGACCCGGCACCCGCCAGAATTCGAGCATCTTGCGACCAAAGGATTCACGGCTCAGGGCTTGCCGCCCCGCGACATTCAGATGGCCCGACACATCGAGCTTCACCAGACGCAGAAGGGCGATGGACAGATCGTCGACTCCGACGGGTTGACGAATCACGTCGTGAAACAGGCGGACGGGCTCGCCACGCTCTAATCGCTGAGCGAATCCTTCCGTGCCCCGATCTATGGTCTCAAGGCCATAAATCAATGACGTCCTCACCACCAGAGCCTCGGCTTTGGCGGCGAGGACCTCCGCTTCGGCGGCGGCTTTCGATGCTGCATAAGCATTGAGCGGGTTGACCGGCGCAGAGTCGGCGTAGGGCCCGTTGCGTCCGTCGTGCACCACGTCGGTAGAGATGTGGATCAGGCGAGCGCCCGTTTTCGCAGCCACTTCGGCCACCGCACGGCTACCCGCAACGTTGACCGTCTGCATTTCAGATTCGTCTCCACCGGGATTGATGGCCGCGGTATGAAGGACCGCGTCCCGCGAATCCAAACCCAGGTCGGTCAGCGTAGTCGTGAGGATGCTCGGCCGGGAAAAGTCCAGGTGGACGGGTTTTCCACCCAGCAAAGCTTCGGGATGACGGCCATAACCCGCCAGAATCTCATAGGCCGGGTTGGCCAGACAGGTTAAACGACGGCCGAGGAAACCACTAGCACCGGTGATGAGTAGACGCATTGCCTATGACTTTTTAACTTCGTAATTTGACCCTTAATGACCTTCTACTAAAGTACGATCATCGAGGGGATCGGTGTTCAGGCTTTCAAGCATTTCAAGGAAACGCCCCTCGGGACGAAGATTTTCCAAGAATTCAGACATCATTTAAAGAGCCGTCCGTGCTGTCGGCCCCCAATTCCGGGGAGACATAGACCATGTCACGACAGTATAGACAATCAGTCTTGTCAGTCAGCTTGACAAGGCCTCTGCGATCCGGCACAATGTGGAGCCTAGAGTAGGGTGATTCCACCAATCCGTCGCGGCTCCGCTTCCCCAGAGCGTGAATCGTGCACCGCTCGCAGACCAAAACCAGGCCCCAGGGAGGACCGAACCATGAATCCGGCGAACACGCAAGGAGTCCCGCAAGCGCCGTTGAGCTTGCTCCAACAAATTTCAGAGGATGCCGATCTACGCGCAAGTCTTGAATCGGATCCCGTCAGCTTCTTCGCCGGTTATGGCATTCAGATCCAGGGTCCGTTGATGGTTTCTGACTTGAGTGACAAGTCCAGCCAGGACGACTCAATGCGCAACTGGGCTGGCCTGCTCTGAGGCAGCACTTTCAATAAGAGAGTGGGTAACGAAAGGTGGCCTTTGCGGTCACCTTTTTCATTTGCCAATGATTTATTGGGACTACTCCCCCTCCACCAAACTGAACACTTCTCACCACCGCTCAACATCTGGCTGCACAAGTGTCTACCTGATTGACCTCTCTCTCAGCCTGAGGGGCTCTCAAGACTCATCAGATAGGAGTACATACGACCGTAACATGTAGAGCTGCACTCGATGAGGGCGAGGCTTCTCAGCTTTCGAGCTTCTTCTTCCCTATCTGCATCTCCTTTACTACCGAGATAGTCCAAACTTTCTTTGACTTGATACGAAGGCGCCAGGACTTCCGCTTCCCTCAGCAGCTCAATAGCTTGGGAAACCTGCCCCTGAGCCGCAAGAAGCTCCGCGTCCAACAATTTCCTGAAAATCTCGCCAGGCACGAAGTCAAAAGCAGCCCGCGTACCATTAAGGACCATCTGAATCTCCAGAGCTTCTTTCAACATCCCTCGCCGAACATAGATCTTCCCGACAATAGCGAACAGAGATACCGTGCTATTTTCAAAATACATGGTTTCTGGAGACAGCAGGCCAAGCCCCCTCTCCATAGCGTTTGTCGCAGCCTGTCTCAGCTCGGCTACTCTCCCCAGCCTATCTAAAAGGGCGATCCTGTCAGAATAGACGTGGAACTCCACTCCGACGTCATCGGAATCTTCTATGTCGATCTCGTCCAATCGATTCAGGGCAGCATCGAGCTGACCGTTTGCCGCCAAGCCTAAACTCTGCAAGAGACCTGGACTTCCCTCGCTCTCGGCAGGAATTACATCTGGTATCTCTCCAACATCTAAAGGCCCTCCCCGACTAAGTAGGAGCAGAGTTCTTAGAGGCTCCACTTCTTCGCTTCCGGATAGTTCCGAGAGAACCGCTTCGGCCTTCTTGATCCTTCCAAGCGCTAGATGCATCTGGCCTGCCAGACCCAATCCAGCGTCTCGCTGAGCGCCCCGAGAGATCTGTACGCTTCTTTCGAATGCCGTGGCGGCCCCTTCAAAGTCGTTTCTGTAGTACCAAAGCGCTAGCCCCAGATTAAATGCTGCCGCATAGTTTTCGGGGTGCAGCTCTCCTAGAGTAGCCCAATTGTCGACCACATCGTCGGGAGTGCCATTCCAACGTGCTAGCCACGCTTTCACGTAAAAACGTTCAACTTCGCTGAGCCTTTCCGAATGGGCCAACGCCTCATTAAAATGCTCCAAGGCCCGCTCCCGTTCAGCCCGATTACTGTAGACCACACCTAGCTTCGTGTGAGCCATTGAGAATTCCGCATCTAGTTCCAAAGCACGATCCAAGAAAGGAATTGCCTCGACCGGCTTCTGGTTCTCAATACGCTCCAGGCCAAGCGTATAGGCCTTAAGCGCATCGATGTTGGGGGTCACGACTCTCGCAAGGGGAATGGACTTCTCAATTTCAGCGACAGATTCACCCAGATGAGCACGAATTCTGAGTGCGCCGTCTTCAAGAATCTGAAGTAGTTCTTGGCTATCCTTCGCAGTATCGGCGAACGAAAAAGTCACCCCCTCTTCTTCAGGCTCGACGACATCGATGACAATCGAGTAGCTGCTGCCGAACTTCGAGACGCTGCCGGCGATAAACCGGGCTGCGCCCTCCCGCTTACTGATCTTGCGCGCCAGCTCACGGGTGATGATCGAGTCCGGCGGCTCTTGCATGCGTCGCAGTGCGTCGCTCAGTTGACCTCGGGACAGGACCGAGCTCGAGCGGGACTGTTCAAGAATCGCTCGGAACGCTCGGCGCAGAGAAGCGCCGAGGTTCTCTTCGTCGCTATGGTTCTCGAAATCGGCGAGAACGATGTAGACCCGCTCTTCCGGCGGCAGCTCCAGCTCTTCGACGGCGGGCTCGGTGAAGAACTTGCCTAGGGCGAAGGCGCCCGCGACCAAAACGACGATGACCGCCAGGAGGGTCATCCACCGATGCCGCGGCCGCAGGTCGAGCACGGTGTCGGAGGCGGAGAAGCTGGTGAGGGTGCTGCTGTTGCGGGTCAGATTCCCGGACGGCAGGCCGCCCGGGATGTCGACCACGCCTGAGGACACCTGGCCGGTGAGGCGACCGAAGGCGAGGGTGACCTCTTGGGCGTTTTGGGGCCGATTCTTGGGATCTTTCTCCAACAACCGATCGATCAGGTCCGACAGCTCCGTGGGCACCTTGGGATTGAGCTGCTTGATCGGCGTCTGCTTGTGCAGCATCACCTGCTTCAAGGTCGCCAAGGTATTGTGGGCCTTGAAGGGACTGTGCCCGGTCACACATTCGTAGAGCAGAACGCCGAGGGAGAAGAGATCACTGCGATGGTCGACGGCCTCGCCGCTGACGTATTCCGGCGACATGGCACGGCTGGTTCCCACCAGCTGCCCCTTGCCGGTCAAAACCGGGTCGAGCTCCGCGTTGAGAATGGGTTTGGCCAGACCGAAATCGAGGATCTTCGCCCGACCGCGCGGCGTGATCATGATGTTCTCGGCCTTCAGATCCCGATGCAAAATGCCGTTGGCGTGGGCCTCCGACAGACCGGACGCGATTTCGTGACCTAGATTCGCCACCCGCAGGGGATCCAGCGGGCCGTCCGCCAGCATCTGATCGAGGGTCTTGCCGTCGACATATTCCATGACGATGCAATCGCTCTCGCCCTCTTGGAAAATGCCGTAGAGATGCACGATCGACGGATGATTCAAGCGCGCCGTGGCCCGCGCCTCACGTTTGAAACGCTCGCGGTTATCCTCCGCATCCTCCCGATCGGGCCGGATGCGTTTGATTGCTACCCAGCGATCGAGGCGGTCGTCATAGGCTTTGTAGACCTCGCCCATGCCGCCGACGCCCAAGCGCTCATAGACCCGATACGGTCCAATCTTCTCAATCATGATGTGGCAAGAATCTCGTCAACCTAGGGCAAAGAATTTCGTCGTCGGCCAGTCTACCGTGTCTCACACGGTGACAGTGCCACGACGACTCGAGCGAAAGCAGATCCAACTTTCAAATACCCACCCAACAACAGAGCAACAAAGGGTCGCCGGGCGGCTTCATTTCACTAAGTCGAAGCTCACTAAGAGTAGACTTCCAGGCGGGTCGTGACAAGGGGCTTTGCCTACTTCACCCGAGCGCGCCGACTCGGTCGGTCGGCCGTTAAATCAATGAAAATCGCCACCGGATCCGTGCTCACCCCAAAGACGAGACGTTGAGGCGAAAAGTCCGGATGGGAGATTTCGAGCACGTAGATGCCGGGCGCCAATGAACTCAAGCTGGACATCACCGTGGCACCGGTTCCGAGCAGCTCATCGTCGAGATAAATTTCCGCATCCGCCGGTTCGACCCGAATCGATACCTCTTGGGGCTCCGTGCTCCGCGGACGGGAAGGCTCTCGGGTCTGGGGCGGCGGCTCGTAGGACCGCTCGACCGTGGGCAACGGCTGCGGCGCTGGAGCCGGCACATGAATCACCTGAGGCGCCGGCTGCTGATTGACGATGTAGATCGGTTGGGGCCCGGCGTAACCGTCGTCGAAGTCGAGATCCCCATGCGATTCGCCATAGTCCGATTCGCCATAGTCCGGCTCGCCGTAGATCGGCGGCTCGATCGAATCTTCGTTGATGTACACCACGTAGGGCCGACGATATCCGTGACCACGACGGTCCCCCCGGTGTTGTCGATGCTGTTGTCGATACTCTGGCGGTGCCGTGTAAACCGTGGGATGACCGGCTTGGTAACCCAACTCTAAGTAGAGATTCGGATTAACGTTGGTGGCGCTGCCCAAGGGCGATACCAGGTGTCGATTGGCGTTGCCTCGGCGATGGGCTCGCAGGCTTTCCTCGGCCTTGCTGCCCCGATATTGGCCCGTTTCGCGATAGCGCCCCGGTGTTTTCTTGGCCTTCAAATGTTGGGAAGATCCAGAGGCAGCCTGGGCCGAAGCCGGCGCCGAACCCATGGCGCCCGACAGCACCGCCATGGGGATCACGAGCAACAGACCCGAGATCCAGCTCGAGATCCAAGGGGTTGTGCTGATAGCTCGCCGGCGATTTGCGCTCATCTTCGAGATCCTTCCTGAGACTACGGTCGATGGGAATGACAAGCTCCAACATGAAGGTCGGTCAGCCGAGCAGACGACCGGGGAGTTATCACCCCACTATTCTAACCCACTCCCCAGCCCGAGTTGGACAATCGGTGGCAGGGCAGGGATCAGAGGGCGATCGGTGCTCCCACCAGCTTGTCCGGGATGCCGAAAGCGCGCACCAGCGGTACGGCCTGGACACGCACCGATCCGCACAGGGCAAGCACTTGATTGCGAATCGCCTTGGCTTTGACCGGCTCGAAATACCCCTGCTCCAGGAAGAAACCACGATCCGCTTCGAGGCGTGACAAGGCGTAGAGATCGCAAACCTGGGACAACATGCGATTCTCGGGCGAATCCCCCAATCGGTCGAGGGTCCCGGCAAAAGATTTGAGAATCACATGCTCCACATGCGCGCGGGCGGTGGTCACCAAGTGATCTTGACATTCGAGCAGGGCGTCCGCGGGGGACAAACCGCCGTCCAGACGTTTTTTGAGGCGTCGGGCGACAGTGGACAGCAGGCGTCGCTCCCGCCAGCCAAAGGCCGCTCGGTGGAAGGCGCGGTCCAGCAGGTGCGCTTCCGAAGTCTGACGCACCACCACGGGATTGAGCTCCGCCACCGTGGAACTCGCCAGCTCCGCCACGTAACGGAGCAACCTCAAGGGCGTCATATGGCCGAATTGACGCTTGTAGGCGCCGAGCATGGACTTAGCCAGCAGCTGCAACAACACCACGTTGTCGCCTTCAAAGGTGGCGAAGACATCGGAATCGGCCTTGAGGGCGGCGAATCGATTGACCGACAAATACCCCTGGCCGCCGCAACACTCGCGGCAGGTCTGCACCACGTCGATGGCATGCCAGGTCGCCAAGGCCTTCAAGCCGGCGGCTTCCGCTTCCACCCGCCGACGGTCCAGGGGATCGGACTGCACATATTCTTCTCGCAAATCCGCCAGGGCGAAGGCCATCGCATAGGTTTGCGCCAATCTGGGCATCAGCCGACGCTGGTGGATGGGGTAATCCAGCAGGCGGGTCTCCGCCCGATCCGGCGGACCGAATTGGCGCCGGCCCGAGCCATAGGACACCGCGATGCACAGGGCCGATTTGGCCACCGACAAGGCGCCGGACGCCACGCTGACGCGTCCGCCGACCAGGGTTCCCAACATGGTAAAGAATCTCTTGGTGGGCGAGGAAATCGGGCTGGTGTAGGTGCCGTCGGCCCCCACGGACGCGAAACGATCCAACAAATTGCGCCTCGGAATGCGCACGTGGTCAAACTTCAGGCGTCCGTTGTCGACTCCGTTCAAGCCCATCTTATGACCGCAGTCACCGATCCAAACCCCGTCACAGGGGGAGCCGTCCGCTTCACGAATGGGCACCAAGAAGGCGTGCACGCCGTGGTGGACCTTCTCTTCCCCTTCGCCGAGCTCCAATTGGGCGAAAACCGTGGCCATTTGCCCGTGGGCGGCGGCATTGCCGATGTAATCCTTGCGCGCTGCCTCTTGGGGGGTATGCAACACGAATTCATCGGTCTTTGGATCGAAGGCCGCGACGGTCTCCAAATCGGCGACGTTGGAGCCGTGGCCGGTTTCGGTCATGGCGAAGCAACCGGGCAGCTCCAGATTCGCGACCCGCGGCAGATATTCTCGATGATGGGTCTCCGTACCGAGGTTCAAAATGCTGCCGCCGAAGAGGCCGAATTGCACCCCGGTTTTGACCACCAGGCTCAGGTCGAAATGGCATAGGGCTTCAAAGGCGGCGATGAACGCACCCAGATCCCCTTCGCCGCCGAGCTCCTTGGGAAAGGAGAGGCCACCGAGGCCTTCTGCGGCCAAGATGCCACACCACTCCAAGACTTTTTCGCGGTAATCCTCTTTGGAAAGCTCGTCGAAATATTGAAAATCGGGCCGTTCGAGCAGCGCGAATACCCGACGCCGAATAGCACCGTAGTCCCCATCCAGGATCGCGGTCATGTCTTCGACATCGAATTCCGCTGCCGCTTCGGGCTCGTGGCGTACCTCGCGACGGGTGGTCAGAAGCTGTCGCGCCGCCTCCAAGCCGTCGATGCCCAGGGCCTGCTCCAATGCTTCGAGGGCAGACCGCTCGGATTCGGCCACCCTGCCGTCGGATTGGGCCAAACGCAGCCCCAAATCCGTTAGGTCGAGCCTCTCGCCCCGGCCCAGATCCCCCGCATGCCGTCGGATGATCCGCAGCATGCGTTGGAGTTCGGTGGCCGAAGGTGGCGCAGAGGGATTGAGCCATCGGCCCAAGAGGGCATGGCAATCGCCGTCGAGGCCGCTGCAGACCGCTTGCATTTCGTCCTCGGTTAGGTCTCCGTCGGCCCAAGCCACGTAGAGGGCGGGCAGGAACGGAAGCAACCGCGGGTCTTCTAAGGATACGGTGGGTTCGATCATGGGCTTTCGGCTCCGGGATCGCTCTCGGTTCCGGGATCGCTCTCAGCTTTGGGGTGTTGGCGGGAATCACCCATGCATTCTTCGATCCACGGACCCAGGGTTTCCATTTGATTCTCTACGTCTTGCTCTCCGACCTCGATCAAATGGCGCAGATAGTCACCTTGGAACATCAGCAGGCTCAAGAAATCGGGGCTCTTGGACTCACCCGCCCCTAAGTTTCGGGTCAAGAAGCGGAAGCCTTTGGGCAGCTGGGGCTCGAATTGGCCTGAGGCCTTGCCTAAATCCTCCGACGGACGGATCACCTTCCATTCGATCGGCCGAACCCCCTCCCGAGCCGCCTCCGGCAAGCTGCGGACCAAGCGATTGGTGCGATCCAACCGCTGAACGTCTTGGTCGAGCAAATCGAGAAAAATGGCGTTCATCAAATTGCCCGCGATCTGCGCCGGTGGCGGATAGGCGTCATCCCTGCTGGCTTCAACCTCCTCCACGGACCGGTCGTAGCGAGTTGAAATCGCCAAGAGCCGATCCGCACCCAGATGCAGGGCCGGCGACAGGGGCGCAGCAAAACGAATACCGCCGTCTCCGTACCATCCGTCGACCAAGCGTATGGCCGGAAAGAGCAAGGGCAGGGCCGACGACGCCATCACGTGATCGAGCCTCAGCTCCGTGAGACGAGCTTGTCGTTGGGGCGCTCGCCAAGGCACGACGTTTCGCCCTTGGACCCAATGCACAGTTTGGCCGGTGCCGTAGTTGACGGTGGAAATCGCCACCGCTTCCAAGTCCCCGGATTCCAAATTCTTTTCAATGCCGGGGATCGGGCCGTCGTTGTCTTCGTAAACCCGGGAAAGCAGTTGGCGCAAGGGCGCGGTGTCGAGCAGGGCTTGGACGTCGGGATTGCCTGCGCCCACTCCGAGGTATGCAGTCCAGCGAGCAAAGTTGCGGGTCAGCCAGCCCCAATTGCTGCGGATGACGTCGTCCACTTGAATCGACTGCCAGATGGCGGACAACCGTCGTGCCACGGAGTCCAGATCCCCTTGACGCGATGCCAAATAGACCGCGTTGATCGCCCCCGCAGAAACACCGGTAATGATCGGAAATCGAAGCCCCGGAAAGTGGCGCCCAAGGCCTTTGAGCACCCCGACTTGATAAGCCCCGCGGGCTCCACCACCGGTGAGCACCAGAGCCAAACGCGGCGATCGCTTCTTGCTGTTTGTAGACGAATTTTGAGCCACGTCGCTATTGTTCCACGACCCGGAGGATTTGTCGCCGACCTGACTCCCTGGGCGCGCCCGCCTCTTGTCTGCTTATTCTCGAAGCGGGCGGGACGCCCGCGCTCCCAGCAAACCTGCGCGGCCCGACCTGCGCGGTCCGACCTGCGCGGTCCGACTATTCAGCATACAATTCAACCATCGAGAATTAAGGAGACCTTCCATGCGAGCTTTTTCTGCCCGATCTTTTCGGGTTTCGCTGTTTTCGCTTTTCACTGCGATGGTTTTTGCGTTGGTGGGGTCCATGGCCCTGATGACGTCCGGCTGTGCGTCAAAGGTGGAGCCGGCCGACCTGATCGGCGATTGGCGGGCTGTTTTAGCCTCTCCCGGTGGGCAACTGCCCTTCACCTTGACGGTGGAGGATCAAGGTGGCTGGTTGCGGGCCGTGGCTCAGAACGGTGACGAGCGGGCACCCTTCAGCCACGTCGAACTCCAAGGCAACAAGGTTTTGCTGCGCTTGGATTTCTACGACGCAGAGATTGAAGCCGAGATGGTGGCCGAGGGCCGGTTGGAAGGCCGTTGGCGCAAAACCGCATCCGAGGGCGACTCCACCCTCGGCTTTTCAGCCACCAAGGGAGCTGCGCCCCGTTTTACCGAAGCTACCGAACCCGCGCCGGGCGCATCCGCGATTCCAGAGGTTTCGGGAGTATGGGCAGTGGAATTTCGCGATGAGGACGGCACCGAACCCGCCCGCGGCGAGCTTCAACAGGACGGCAGCCGGGTGACGGGCACCTTCCTGACCCCGACGGGCGATTACCGTTTTCTCGACGGCTCCTACGAGCAGGGTGTGCTGCGACTCTCCACCTTCGACGGTGCCCACGCTTTTCTCTTCCACGCCCGAGCCGAAACCGACGGCACCCTGAGCGGCGACTTTTGGTCGCGGGATTCTTACCATGCCGAGTGGACCGCCCGACGCCTCGCACCGGACGAGTCCATTTTGCCGGACGCGTGGCAGCAGGTGGGTTTGACCAACGACGAAGGCAATTTCTCGTTTTCCTTCCCCGATCTCGAAGGCAAGGCGGTCTCCCTCGACGATCCGCGGTTCAAGAATAAGGTCGTGCTGGTCAATATTTTCGGCACCTGGTGTCCCAACTGCAACGACGAAGCCCCATTGCTCGCGACCTGGTTTCGCCGCTTCAAAGATCAAGGGCTCGAAGTGGTCGGCCTAGCCTACGAATACACCGGCAACCCCGAGCGCGACGCCGCCATGGTGGCTCGATTCGCCGACCGATACAGCATCCAATATCCGCTCCTGCTGGCCGGCACCAGCGACAAACAAAAAGCGGCCGAGACCTTGCCCGATCTGACCTCGGTGGTGGCCTTTCCGACCACGATCTTCATCGGTCGTGACGGCAAAGTGCGCAAGATTCACTCGGGATTCTCGGGGCCGGGCACGGGCAGCCACCACGCCCAATTGGTGGCCGAGCTGGAAGGGTTGATTCGCGAGCTGTTGGCCGAGCCGGCCTGATTCGGAGCGGGATTGAAAAACTCGGTCCCGCTCAGAGGCCGCTCGGGTAGGGCCGCGCGATGGTAGGATCTCAACATGTCCACGGACTCTTTCCCAGCACCACCCCCACCGCCTCAAGGCCCATTAAATTCCGACGATTCTGCTTCCGGCGCCGCGGAAGGTCCGGAGCCGGATCATCGAGTGGATCGGCCTGCAGCTCCCCCAGTGCCGAGTCTGGACCACGTTCCATTCGCCGCTTACCGTCCGGTCCAAACCGCCGAGCCCACACCCTTTGAAACCGGACCTTTGAACATCGCAACACCGGAACTCGAGCCCCGTCAAAGCGCCGAAGCAAACTTGCCGCAGCCGAGCCCAAAGTTCAGCCCAAAGTTCAGCCCAAAGTTCAGCCCAAAGTTCCAGGCCCCTCCGGCTGAGACCGGGAACCCCCCTCCGATTTCTTCAGAGATCGTCGACGATGTCGACCGTCCACTCGATCCGCGCTGGCTGCCGCTGGCCCGCATCGGCTCCTTCATCAGCGCCGGCATTCTCACCCTGATCACCGCCGGCGGCGCGTCGGTCGCCGCATTCTCGAGACCGGATGATTGGCTGCTGATTGTCGGCGCTTGGGCCTTGCCGGCACTGCTGCTTTGGATCAGAGCTTGGTTTTGGCCCGCCCTGGCCTATCGCCACATGTCCTATCGACTCAGTCCGCGGGGATTGGTGATTCGCAGGGGCGTGCTCTGGCGTTCGGTGGCCCACGTGCCACGCTCGCGGGTCCAGCACACGGATGTTTCCCAAGGGCCCTTGGAACGATATTTCGAACTCGGAACCTTGACCGTGCACACCGCGGGCACCCAATTCGCGTCGGTTTCCCTAGACGGCCTGGCCCACACCACCGCCGAGCAAATCCGTGATGTGTTGATCGAAGCCGGTGAGGGAGACGGTGTCTGAACCCAACCTTTCCCAACCCGCGGAAACCCATGCTTCCGCCGAACTCGTCGAGACCGATCTGCACCCGGGGGATCCTGCCGACGAGTCCCTGAATCGACGTCTGCCGCCGATCTCCCTGCTCTTCTTGATCTCGGGAGCAATTCGCAGCATGGTCGCGGTTTTGGTCTTCGTCTTCTTCTCACGGGGCTTAGACCCGTTCATGCTGACCGGAATCAGTCTCTTCCTGATCCCGGCTGTGATCGGGGCCGTGGCTCGATACATGGCTTTTTCTTACCGGCTCGAAGAGGAGGAGCTGGTGATCCGCGACGGCATTTTGACCCGCAAGGTACGCAGCGTGCCTTATTCCAGGATCCAAAACGTAGATCTGGTCCAAAACCTCTTTCATCGCCTGCTCAAAGTCGCCGTGGTCCGGCTCGAAACCGCCAGTGGCGGCAAACCCGAGGCAGTGATCCACGTTCTGACCCTGCCCGCCGTCGAAGAACTCCGCGGCCACATCCTGCAACGGAAATCGGGACGACTTTCCGGCCAAAGCTCGGAAGCCTCATCCTCAGAGCCATTTCTTGGATCGACGACCGACGGCTCCGAAACCCACGGCGAAGGCAAGGATCTCCTACACGTTCGGCTCGGACATCTTGCGCTGCTCGGTCTGCTGTCGAACCGTGGCATGTTGGTGATCGCCGCCGCAGCCGGTTTGGCACAACAGGCCGGATTCTTCGACGACCCCACCCGCTACCTGCCCGAGCCGGCCCAGCTGCCCCAGCTCGAAAGCACTTTCCACACCCTCGAGCACGTGGCTTGGAATCCTCTTTGGATCCTTCCCACCTTGGCCTTCGCAGGTTTGGTTTTGCTCTTTTTCACCCGATTGCTGTCGGCCCTGTGGGTGATGGTCACCCTCTACGGCTTTACCCTCCGGCGCGACGACAACGACCTGCGCACGGAATACGGCTTGCTGACCAAGGTCACGGCCACCGTGCCTCGGCACCGCATCCAACTGCTGTCGATCAAAGAGTCGTTGCTACAGCGCAGATGGGGTCTGGCTTCGGTGCAAATCGAAACCGCGGGCGGAGGAGCCGGCGATGAGAACGGTCAAGGTCCTGGAGCCGCCCGCCTGTGGCTCGCCCCGATCATGGACCGTCCCGGGCTCGTGACGCTGATCCGCGAAGCCATGCCGCAAATCCACTTGCAGGCAGAGGATCTTCCGCAGCTGGATTGGCAACCCTTGGCACCCCGGGCCCATTTGCGGTTGATCCGCCGCGGATTGGCCTTGGTGCTGGTGATCGCCGCCCTCTCGGCCTGGGCCGTCGGCCCATGGGGTCTGTTGGCTGCGCTGCTGATCCCTGCTGTGGCTTGGCATGCCAAGCGCTACACGGAGCGGACCGGCTGGGCCCTAACCGAGCACGCGATTCTCTTTCGCAGCGGCGCCTGGGGCTTGCGCACCAGCATGGTGCCTTTCGCCAAAATCCAAGGGTTACGCATCGTGCAAAGCCCATTCGACCGCCGGAACCTCATGGCATCGGTGCGGGTAGACACCGCCGGAGCCAATGTCAACGGCCATCGCATCGACGTCCCCTACCTCGAAACCCACATCGCCCATCGCTTGGTGGATCGGCTCGAGAACGAAGCCGCGGAACTCGAATTCCGCTGGTAAACCCCGCTATACCGAGGATCCCTCGATGCATATCCGACCCCTGCTCGTGATCGGCCTTGGCCTAGGGCTTGCCCTAACGTCCCTTGGCTCAGCCTCAACCACTTCTGAAGACGCCACCTCTGAAGAAACCACCTCTGAAGAAACCACCTCTGAAGAAACCACGGTCGAAGAAACCTCAGCCCTTGCACCCACGATGCGTTTTCCCCAAGGGGTCGCGTCCGGTGACGTCACCTCCCGCAGCGCCATCGTCTGGACTCGAACCGACCGCGCGGCCGAGCTGCTCCTGGAAGTCTCCGAGCGCGACGACTTCGCCCAACCCGTGAAAATTTCGGTAGAAACCGTGGAAGCTCGGGATTTCACCGTACAAGTGGTGATCGGCGATCTCGAACCCTCCACCACCTACCACTATCGCTTCCGTGCGGCCGGCTCCGAGACCGGCGGAGCCCAAGGCAGCTTAACGACGGCTCCCGAAGCCAATGATGACGTCTTGGCCCGCTTCCTCGTCGGCGGCGATGTGGGAGGGCAAGGTTATTGTCGGCATGTGGAAGAGGGATATCCGATCTTCAAACCGATGGCCGACCTGAAGGCGGATTTCTTCATCGCCAACGGCGACATGATCTACGCCGACAACGGCTGCCCCGCCGTGGGGCCGGAAGGTTGGCCCAATGTGCCGGGTGATTTTCCGGCCATCGTGGTCGCGGATTGGAGCGCGCCCGACAGCTCTCCCACCGGCGCCCGCGAAGCCATTCTGGGCCATTGGCGATACAACCGAGCCGATATCCACCAACAGGAGCTGCTGAAAACCACGCCGATCTACAGCCAATGGGACGATCACGAGGTGGTCAACGATTTTGGCGCCGCCTGGTCGGAATGGCCCACGGACCCCCGTCGCCCGGGTTATCAACGGCTCGTCAAAGCAGGTCGCGATTCGCTTTTCCTCTTCAACCCCATGACCCGCCACCCAGAAGAGCCCGGACGCATCTATCGTTCCTTCCGCTGGGGCAGGCACCTCGAACTATTCTTGCTCGACGCCCGTTCCTACCGCAGCCAAAACGACATGGTCGATCAACCGTCCAACGGCAAAACCATGCTCGGCGCCGAGCAGCTGGCCTGGCTAAAAAGCTCCTTGGCGGCGTCCGACGCCACCTGGAAAATCGTCAGCAGCGACGTGCCCCTTTCGATTCCCACGGGTTGGGATGCCAACATCTGGGGCCGCGATTCCTTCGCCAACGGGGAAAATAATAATTTTTCTAAACGCACGGGATTCGAAAGCGAGCTGATCGATCTACTGACCTTTTTCGATCGAGAAAAGGTCAAAAATATCGTCTTCGTGGTGACTGATGTGCACTTCGCCGCCAATCTCAGATATTGGATCGACCTAAACGGCGACCACGAGCCCCTGCTCTTCCACGAGTTGGTCAACGGCCCCCTCAACGCCTACACAGCCCCGGTGCCCGGCGAACTCGACCCGACCCTCAGGCCGATCACCCTCTACGCCGAGGGTGGATTCTTCAACTTCTCCTACATCCAGCTGAAGCGCTCGAGCGACGGCACCGTGCACCTCGTGGCCGAAATCCGGGACCAGCACGGCGAGCCCCGATTCGGCTCCCGCCTCGAGCTGGTGCCGGAATAGCCTCTGAGAAATGCCGGGCGCACCGCGCGTTGACTCGATCCGAAAAGATGTTCGACTAGGCGTCGGCGGTAGACCTTGTATCCGGCAAATATTGGTCGACGAAGCTCATGATCGACTTCTGGGATCGAGGCTCCGCGTCTCGTCTGAATAGCGTGATGCCGAGCTCTTCCAAGGAGCTGCGAAGCTCGTCATCGTCGCGAACGGAGATAGCCGCTATCGGGAACTCTGACTCCTGCAAATTCAAATCACACCGAGCGACTCGACATAGTCGAACACCCGTATCCAAAGATTGATGCAAAATGTCACCGACATCCACCTCGTCGTCCATTTCGATGAGGCTGGCAAGATCATCGATCGCCACCATGATGTCGAAGATCCCGGCCTGATACTGAACCTCGCCAGACTCAAGGGCACGCAGCTCCCGTTGAGCGGCTTTCTCATTCGTGGCAAGAACGACTTCGTAGCCGCGCTTGTTCAACCGGTAGATCAACCACTCGATCTCTGTGGGCTGATCGTCGACAAGAAGAACTTTCTGGCTCAACGGATGCTCCCTGTAGAGTCGGGAAAGACAATTCGAAAGCAAGTGTGGCGCTTCTCCCGGACATAAATCTCATCGCATTCGATGGTGGCGTCGTGGGCTTCAAGAATCTTGCGCACGAGCCACAAACCCAGTCCCGTGCCCCAAGGAACCACAGCCTGTGCGCGTTTCGCCCGAAAACCCCGGGTAAAAATCTCTTCCCTGAGCCCTGCGGGAATCGGAAGGCCTCGATTACGCACCTCGATTCCACAACCGCGTGGCCAGCGATACGCGTCAATCGTGATCTTTGAACGCGGTACGGAATACTTAATCGCGTTATCTATAAGATTGATGAGCACCTGCCGAATCATGTCCTCATGGCCCAAAACCGGAACAAGTTTCGTGATCTGAGCGGCATTGACGGACAACTTCAGCGAACGCTCTTCAAGGATATGAGAGAAATCAAGCTTGGTCTCAATGCAGAGCTTGGCAAGATTGACCTCTTTCTTTTCGAACGGCTCCTGGCGCAAGATCTTGTCCATATATGAGAGATTCCGCACCATTCTCATACATTGTTTGGCTTGCCCCGTCACCCAACGAAGCCGCTTGGTTGTGTACCCTCGATCGTCCGGCAAGTCTTCTTCGAGATTCGCCAGAGTCTCCACAAGCGAGGTCAACGGGGTTAGAAGCTGATGGCTAAGGCCGGAGAGGTAATCATGGTGCCGCTGCTCATTCTCAAGCATTTTTTGCAGGAGCTCGTCTTCGAGCAACACCTTGTCGGTCGAAGCTCCCACAAAATTTTGCAGCTGGAGACGTTGGGTCACGTCTTGGTAGAGCCCTTCAATGCTCATACTCCCCCGAAGAGTATCCTTAACGACTCTCAGGTTCCCTTCGGTAAAAGCCCATTGGCCGTCTTTACGCAAGACCCTCCTTCGCGCTCGAAGTGGGCTACCGTGTTTCTCGCGAACCTTTTCTATGAGCCTCTGTCGATCCTCCGGTTCTTGATACAGAACGCGGCGATCCAAATTCAAAATCTCTTGCTGTGAGTAGCCGAGAATCTCTGATTCCGCCTCCGAGGTCTCAAGCGTCTCTCCGTCGAAGCTTGAGCGGAAATACGCGATACCAAGACTGGACAACATTTCCATGAACCGTCGATGACGATCCGCTAGTCTCACAGAGTTGGTTTGGTCCCTGAACGTAACGATTGTGTAGATAGCTGGATGCTGAAACCGATGATCCGCAAAAGCTCGGTAGGAAATCCTCACCCATCTATGAGAGCCGTCTTTATGAATAAGCCGCAGCTCAACGGGTCCTTCCTCACTTCGCCCCGATCGCAAAACCGATGACTTCAAATTCTTTTCTATCCCTACCTGAATTCGGCTGTAGTCCTCAGGGACATAGAGAGTTGAAGCATCTCTACCTATCAGATCTTTGGACTCATAACCTAGAAGCCGGCAGGCCCCAGGGTTCGCCCGAATCAATCGAGGGACATACGTTCCGTCCTTCTGTTTCTCTTGTCGGGTTAATGAGATGGCAACCGATTCGGAATCCAGAATCGTATCGAGCAATAAACCATCCCAGGAGCTATGAAGCGCAATACCCAAGAGGTCGGAAAAAAAGCCGAGGTCTTGCTGATCTGCTTCGGTGAGCTCCTGCTCTTCTAAACCTCGGGCTATGCGAAAAACCCCGATGGTTCGCCCGGTTGTGCGAATAGGGACGCCCAAAAATCGGCAACAGGCCTCGCCTCTACTGTTTCTCTCCGGAAACTTCGGTCCCTCTCTTTTCCGTTCGAGCAACGCTTCGACTAGAACTTGGTCATCGGCTCGATTCACCAGCAGGGGAGCACCAACCTCGTATACCCATCCCGTTAGACCATCGCCTTTAAGGTAGGTCACCTCTACCTTCGAGAGCAGTGGATCGGTAGTTTGGCTGAGACGAAGCACTTCTTCCCCTGCTCCCTCCAACAGAATGGAGCAAGCGTCCGCCCTGAACAAAGACTTCACCTCAAAAACGACCCGACTTAAGTCCAGGTCGCCGTCCCTCAGCTCTGTTCTGGCGAAATTGAAGAGAGCATCCCGGCGGTTGAACTGAGAACCCTGCATATGCTTATCGAACAGGCTTCAGAGCTGACGAACCAGGTTTTTGCTGTCGGTGTACAAGCTCGCAAACAGATTCCCCATTACCAAAACGTCCGGAGCCTTCATGCGAGGGCGATAGACCTCGCCTGCCCATTTCACGCGCTTGCCGTCAAAAAGCGCAAAGCCATAGGTTCCTTCAGTGTTTGGAATTTCGTCGAACAATGAACACCGTTCCTTGACAGACCTCTTCCAGAACTCGGGAGGAATTAGAGTCTCCGATCTTGCTCTTCTACTCGAGAAAATGTTCAACACATCTGGCTGGAAGGCCTGTTGCAGCCCTGACTCCAGCCTTATCTTCGTATCGTCCAGCGCCAGGCGGGTCCATCCTTCGGGACTCAAGCCGATTCCATCGAGCTTTCGGGAAGCCTCAACGGCCCGAAGAAGAGCCTGGATAGCATGATCCTGCTCGCTGGGCTTGTCGCGAAGCAACTCCTTGATGTGCCCAAGAGGTAGATCGTCAGGCGCCACATTGGAAATAAAGCCGAGCGCCACTCTACGATCGTGATCTGGAGTGTAGGGGTCCAGAATCTTGTTGAGCAGCTGCTCCACCAATGGCTGGCTCGCAATCGTCAATCCTGGGCTCCTAGAGATCAACAAACCGGCGCCAGGCTCAGGCTCAAGAGCCACCAACCCAAGCCGATCACAGAGCGCCCGTCCCCTCGGGGAGAGCGCGTAGAAGCGGGTCCGCGGATTACCCCGCGCGGTTTGGAATCGGCAGAGCAGCAGGGCCTGGTCGTGAAGCTCTTCCAGCACCTGCCCGATTCGGTGAGGCGTGGGCCTTTCGGCGCCTTTCGGCAACGCCAGCTGCTTGTGAACCTCTCCACGGCGCATGTATTGATCGGAGCCCAGGAGGGTCTGTAACACGGCTCGCTCCAGGGACGAGCTCTTGCGGTCCGCCAGGCGCACCTCTAGACCCACCTGCCGCAGAACTTGCTCGCCCAAAGAGAGAGCGCTCAGGAGAGATTGGATTTCCACGGCCGCGCCAGCTCGCGGCGAGAGATCGGGCAAAGAGCCGTCCACCAGCGGACGGGCGTCACGCAGGATATCGACCACGTCGCGGATGGCGTCAAAATCACCCTCGGCCGTGGCTTTCCAGCCGTAGGCAATACAGCGGTCAATCTCAGGACGGTACTTGTCTTCGGGGCGCTCTCCGAAGTCGGAATAAGCGCTCTCAGAATCTTCTTCGTCTTCGGGCAGGGAGCGCAGGGCACGTTGAAGGTTGGTGGATAGCTCAGCTAGATTCACAGAATGCGACCCTCCGCCATACCCGGTTCCTGAAAGTCGCCGCTTCAAGAAACGGGTACCGAAAGGTAAGTCGAATGAAAGTCGTATGCTCGGCGAGGCATACATGACTTCCTGTTTTACAACGATTCCCTACTAATTACAAGACCCTAGGTCCCGAACAGGTAATTTACATTTACTGTTCTTTTACCCTTTAGATACGCGGGCTACCCAGGAGCCTAGATTGACGGTCAAACCGACCCTTTGGCCGCTCGGAGCCCTCAGCCACCCGAACGCCTCCGACATAGGATCTTTCAGAGGCACCCATTCTTTGTTCCCGTGTCGATCCCAAATCCAAACCGGATGCTTCTTGTCGTTGCGCCAAGCGAGACGTGTCGGCGGCCCCTTTTTGTCTTCGTAGTGGCAGAGGCAGGCCATGGCGAGGACTTCATCTTTAGGGCAGAAGCGGCCGGCGTTGACGAAAAACGTACTGACTCCGAATCGCTCCGCCCAATGGCAAAATCTGTCGAATTCCGCTGTTTCGGGGGTCATCGAGGGAAGCAGCAAAAAATCGGGGCGAAGCTGGGGGAGCCACTGAGCCAACTCGGGCCGTTTCTCACAGATCGCGTCTTTGCAGATGAATAAAACGAAACGGCCGAGGGTGGTTTCGAGGACCTCCAGAGCCCTTCCGGGTACGATGCTCTCGAAGATGTGTGGCGGCAGCTCGGGTATTCTTTGAGCCAGGGAGTCGCCGTTTTCAAAAATTTCAGGGGAGTCCTTGAGCAAAGCAGGAGGAATCGAGAATTCTCCTCGTTTATCGTGGGACATAAGACCCCGGCGGCCGTAGATCATCCTCGATCGATTGACGCGACCGTCTGCTCCTACCTCGTGAAAGCTGCCGGCCACCACACCGTAGGGCCACCGACTATCAAGCCCCGCAAGACGTTGCTCGAGCCACTGGCGAGTGTCCGGATCGATGGTGAGCTCGGGAAAGACGACCACATGGACTTGTTCCTCCGCCGCGGCCTGAATAGCGTGTTCCAGGTGCTCCCGAAGGCACTCTGGGTCAGCCATCGGACGAGCCGCATGGGCCGAGAAAAAGCGAAGCTCGGGCTCCGGGATTTCGAAGAACGGATACGACGGGCACAGAATCGGACATAGAGCGATGCGAAATGAAGAGTCGAGAGCGTCGAAAGCGCTCCTCGTCACCAAATCAGGCTCATCGATTCGGGGCCGCGCCGGAAGAATCGACAGCTCCGCCGAGGACTGAAACACAAACGTATGGTGAGAGAGATGCCGGTCGGGTCGCTCGATCAAAGGGGGAAGATGTTTGTGAGCCTGAGCCGTCTTGAAGGCCGCCAAGCGAGATCGGCGCCAAAGACCCGCTCGATCAGTGGCGTCACGCCCCTTTGGCCGATTCCAAATCAAGATCCAGGGCCTCGGTCCTTCAAGCGGCCAATCCTCCAGAATGAATCGCTTAGGACCCGAGCGCCGCCCCGCCACGTCCGAGAACTCAGAATCGAGTAGCCTCAAAGACTCGACCAAAAAGGCGTAGAGCTTCTCCGGACTGTCGGCAAAGGGCGCGGAATCTTCCTTTCGGAGCGTTTCTACGAGCTCGACCTCCGAACCGATCGGCGGAGCCGGCTTGTGGACGATTCCTTGGGTTTCTCTAGCCAACCACAAAGCTACCGCATATAGATGCGCAGCGAGTTCGAAAAAATCCTCGCGGGTACTAAATGGATTAGAGCGAGCCTTTTCCAGCAAATAACGCAACCATACGTCCAGATCCACGACTCCCTCCCTGCAACAGTCGAAAAGACGCTCACCCGACCTCGGGCATGATGTTCTGCTTAATAACATAGTCTATATCGATTCTTACACTTCAAGCTAAACAACCCTTCAGCCGGAGAATCTCGATGGAGCGCGAGCCTCCCGTGTGAATTCGGGTTGGCAGTACGCAACACCCCTGTTTTCGCAAAGAAACAGCCTATTTTCCGGACCTGCTCCGGAAGTTGGGCTAAGATCCAGGCCCGCCGATCACGGCGTTTACAGCCTGCCGGCGACCTCCGGGAAGATCCTCACCGAGGAAGCCCCGTGTGGACCACGCAGAGCACCGAGGAGCCTCAGCCATGGGCCTGTTGTCCGGATCCGTTGCCATCAGCCGTTTCACCGTCTCGCCGGTGCCTGGGGAGATCGACTTCGACTCCCAGGCTTTCCGGGAAATCGAAGCCGGCTCCGAAGTGCGCGAGAGCATCGGCTTCGTGCCTTTCGAGCCCGAAGCCCCTTACCAGGCCAGCGAGCGACGCTGGTTTTTCCGCGTGCGCATCGACAAGGTGAGCCCCGACGCCACCGCGGTTCAGGAGCGGGTCAAGGAAATGGTCAAGGCCGAACTCGACCAAGGGGCGGATTTCGTCGGCCCCAAGAAACGCAAGAAGCTGCGGGAAATGGCCGAGGAAGAGCTGATCTTCGAAGCCAATCCGCGGACGAAAATCATCGAAGGCTGTATCGACGGCAGTATTCTCTACGTCGGCTCGACCGCCAAGGCTTACCTCGGCCGGGTGACGGAAATGTTGCGTCGGCTCGGCATCGTCGCCGAATTCAAAACCCCTTGGATCGATCGTGGTGATCAAGACATCGAGAGCCCGATCATCGAAATCTTCGAACCCGGCGAAGCAGTCCTGGGCGCACGTTTCCTAAGAGCTTTGATGGGCGACCGTCAAATCATTTTCGAGCCCGAGTCGGGTTTCGTTCGCTTGCGCACCGAGGACGCCCGCGTCACCCTAGGCGGCGCGGTGCTCAAAGACCTTCATCGGTACGTGGAGCGGGGAGCCGAGCTGCTTTCGGCCAAGATGTTGGTCGGCGATCCGCCCTCGACCTTCCGTCTCGAAGCCACCAGCTTCCGCATCGCGAGTCTGAAAATCGAAACCTCCAAACATGACCACTGGACCGAGCTGCTGGACGAACGATTGGAGAAGATCAACGAGGTCTACGAGCTGTTGGACCGAAAATACGACGAGCTCGCCCCGCGACTCTTCCACGTTTGACTGGTGTGGGGGTGATTGTTGTGGAGGTGACCATGCGCCTATCGACCCGATTAGTTTTGTCCTCAATGTCTGCTGTGATTCTCCTGTCGAGCTTCGGTTGCGGCTCGAGTGGCCCCATTGAGCGGACTGCGCTCTGTGAGTTGGCGCGGGACGCTTTCTCCCGAAAAATGGACTTTGAGCCTCTTTACCTCGAAGATTCCGGCAAATGCCGAGCCCTCGGCATGTCGGAACTCGAGCGATCGGGCGACCGGCAGCTCTTCTCAGACGCCGGTTGCAGCACTTCGGTCTCCTACGCCGGCGAGCCCTGGACAGCTTTTTGCGAAAACAATCTTCTGGGCAACGACCGCACTCGGAATTACATCGGCAATCCCGAGGCCTGGGGCGATTTGGACCCCGCCGTCACCCACCGCACTGAAACTCGTTGGAACCTCTCCCAAGGCACCACCTTGCATCTTGCAACGGTCAACCAAACCACAGATCGCAAACGTCCGTTCTTGAAACGGGTTGAATACCGACGGGTCGATGGCTGTGCCCTCGGCATGCACGTTTATAAAACCAACCCTGGCGCGACCGAGCTGAAACCTCTGCTCTTCCTGCACGGCGGGGGCTGGAGGTACCGAGGCCTGAGCGCGATCGTGGGCATCGACGCCTCGATCCCTAATCTGACCGATAAGGGATATGTGGTCTTCGCACCGTTTTACCGACTGTTGATGGATTCAGACGGCCCGAAGGCTTGCCAAAACGCCGACGGCCAAAAGATTCTCGACGATATTGAAGCCGCCTTCCAATGGGTGTTCGACAACGGCCAGGACTTTGGGATGGACCCGAAATGGGCCCAAGAGCGCAAGCTTTCGGTGATGGGTCAAAGCGCCGGCGGACACCTTGCCGCCTACCTCGCGACTTATCATCCGCAGTCCATTGAGAGAGGCCTTCTGCTCTATCCGGCGCCGGATCTCGGTTTCTTTGCCTCCAACCTCAAAGCCGGTGGTCTCTACGACGGCAAATTCCAAAGCAGCGCCGGGTTGCTTTTCAACTTCTTCCCCCAGCCCGGAATTACGACGCCGGTGGAGCTCGACCCCGCTGCTCCCCAAATCCGCCGCAACAGCTTTCCCGACGTCATTCAAGGTGACCCGACTCCCTTCCCACCGCTATTCATGATCCACGGATCCGGCGATACCACCGTGCCCGTGGAGCTGACCACCCGGCTTTGCCAAGCCCTGGATCCGGCGGACGAGCCCCGGGACTCCAAATATTCCGGCGGGGGTCAAACCTTGCAGTGTGGTCAAAACAGCCGACTCACCGTGATCGCCGGAGCCGAACACATGCTGGATTTACGTTGTTTCACCGGCAAAAACGCCGCGATCATGGATCGACTCCTGCCCGAAGCCGCGGCCCTGTGCGCGGCCGGCAGCGCGTCTGCCGCGCGCAAAGTCAGAAACGCTTTGAAAGAGGCATATTCTGAATTCTGATGCGCTCGATCTTCCGCATCTCCAGGAGTAGCAGCTAACCGTGCGCTGGACGGCCTTAATCTCCGGCGCGCTGTTGGCGGCGGCCTATGCCCGTCTCCACGAGGCGGTGGTCTTCCGCAGCGAAATGGGCAAATCGTTCCTGCTCATCAACCCTAGGGAAAGCCTGTTCTGGCTTTCCCACTATTTGCTACTGGTTCCCGGCCTATTGCTCATGGGCTGGGCCCTTTCCCCTTGGATCCAAAGGTGGATCTTGCCCCGCTTGACCTCCTTGGCCCGAGGGAGAGACGACGCTCCGGCTTCGGCCCCCGCCGACGAGCAGGGTTCTACCCTAAGGAAGATCCTATTCGCCATCGGACTCGGAACCCTGCTCTTCCTTTCCGCTGCCGTGGGGCGGACCCTTTTCTTGCTCGACCTGCCGATTACCAACGACGAATACACCATTCTTTTCGGCGCTCAGATTCTCCTTCAAGGCTCGGTGACGGCGCCGGATATCGATCCCGCCTACGGCTTCTCCATGCCCTGGGTTTTCCGCCAAGACGGTCGGATTTCGTCGATGGATTTTCCCGGCACCATTCTGCTCACCGCCTTCGGCCTGCTCACGGGTCTTGAAGAGCTGCTGTTCTTCTTCTTGGCCGCAAGCTCCGGTGTGGCCTTGGTCTTCGCTTGCGGACGCATAGGAGGTCGACGAAGCCTCGCTTGGGCGGCGATTTTCTGGGTAATCTCGCCCATGGTCACCACCCTCTCCATGACCTTGCATTCCCACCTGGTCTCCCGATCGTTCGTGGCCCTGGCGTTTGCGCTCTACTTGATCGCGGTCGAAAGAGGCGGCGATGACCGTTCGACCGACCGGCGATGGATGCCTTGGCTGGGGGCGGGAATTGGACTCTGCGCTGCCGCCGGCTTCGTGTCCCGTCCGGCGGAGGTGGCCACGGTCCTAGCGCCAATGGCCTTAGATCTGCTGTGGCGCGCCCGAAAAAAACACCACGGCACGAGAGCCTTGGCGGCGGCCGCCGCGCTGACGTCGATGGCCGGGCCGGCCTTGATGGGCTGGTGGAATCTTCAAACCACGGGCCAGTGGACCGTTTCCGCCCGGGTCTTGCTGAATTCCAGTCTCGACGACCCCCTGTGGCCAGCGGTTTGGGAACGGTTGGGCGAGAACCTCGGCTTCAATTTGATGATGCTGAATCTGTGGTTTCTCGGACCGCTCGGCGTGATTCTGGCGCTGCTCGCCTTGGGCTCCGGCAGTCGTCTAGCCAAAGTTTGCGGGGCGGCCGTGGCCTGCCAATTGCTGATGGCGTTGTTGCACGACAGCACCGGAATTCGCATCGTCGGCCCGATTCACTACTCCGAAGCGGCCGTGCCTTTGCTGATTCTCGCGGTACTCGGGATGGACAGGGCGTGCCGGCTGCTGAAACAGCTCGAAAAAACCGAACTCGCGCCCCTGAAGTCGACCCCGATCGCGTTGATGACAGCTTATTTGCTCAGCCTAGCCACCTGGACCGGTGTGCACACGGGCTCTCTGATCGACCAGGCCGTCATCCACCGCACACCCTTGGCTGCGGTTGCCGATCTGAAACAGGCGATCGTGATCGCGGATCGGCCGCCGGCCTTGTGGTTTTCTCGCCAGAAGATCCAGGACGTCTCGAGTTGGTTGGCGGACTTGCCACATCCCGACCCGGGCCTGCAAAACGAAGTGCTCTTCGCCTACCCCGAAGCGGATATCGAACTCCTGCGCCGCGACTTTCCCGACCGCCGTCTCTACCGTATGACCTACCACCCCGAAGGCGAACTGGTAAGAGTCCGCCCCTTGCCCTGAGCCTCAGCAGCCTGACTCGAGCACCGATAGGTAAGGCGCCCCGAAGAGCGCCCGGCCAAGCTCAGTCGTCGCCGAAAGCCATGAACAGGCGCAGCACGTACCAGAACATCAAGGCCACCGAGGCGAACAGCTCGAGGGACGCTGCGACGTAGCGATCTTCAGGGAAGTGGTGCAGCACGTTCGAGGTGTCGTAGAGGATCGCCGCTCCGGCGAAGAGCACCATGCCGACGGAGAAGAAAACGCCCAGTTGGAAGCCGAAGATCGCACCGGCGACGATCAACACCAAGGCGCCGATTCCCACCCAGGCCAGGATGCTGCCCATGAAGGAGAAGTCTTTGCGGGTGGTGAATACAAACCAGGTCAGGCCCGAGAAGGCCACCAAGGTCACCAAAGCTGCGCTTTGGATAACTCCCGGAAAGCTGGCTTGGGCAATGGCCAAGGGCAAGACGAAGAGCACCGCATAGGCCACGACCATGAGCGCCAAACCCGCGTATTGAATCGCTTTGGATTCCACGGAGTGGGCCAATCGGCTGGCCAACCAGCCCGCCACCATGAAAGCGCCGAGCACGACCAGCCAGGGCACCGCGGTTAAACCGGCCAACAAAGCGCCGGCAATACCGGTGGTGAAGAAAACGAATTCCAATAAAACGAAGCCGGCCACAGCACCCAATAGGTGCAGATAAGTCCTGGCAATGAATTGAGCGCGGGCTTCAACCCCCACATGGGCGACGGGCACGGCGCCGGGTACTGAGTAAGCTGTATTCATCTCTCGAGTTCCTCCTGTCAGTTCAGCTCGACGGTCAATCGCGATAGATTGGAGCCGACCTAGGCTCAGAATGGCCGGCTAGGACGCTGGGTTCGGGACAGCCGTTGAGTCCCGGCTCCGGGACGGCTCCAATTTCTTCGAAGAAAGATTTTACACCACATGCCCCCTCAATGTCCCGACTTATCGATTCTCATCCCAGCTTTCAACGAAGAAAACCGGCTTGGTGACAGCTTGGAGCGCATCTTAGACTTCGTCGAAATTAAGGGAATCCACCACGAAACCTTGGTGATCGACGACGGCAGCTCGGATCGAACCTATCAAGTCGCCGAGTCCTTCAAGGATCGAGGAACCCGCACCTTGCGCCTGGATATCAATCAGGGCAAAGGAGCCGCCCTGCGCCTGGGAGTGCTTGAAAGCCGAGGACGGAGCGTGCTCTTGACCGACGCCGATCTATCGACTCCGATCGAAGATCTCGACACCCTCAAACCTTTTCTAGAGCGATCACCGATCGTTTTCGGCAGCAGAGCCGTCCACGATTCCCGCGTTACCCTTCGTCAGCCTTTTTACCGCGACTTCATGGGCAAGACCTTCAATAAGATGATCCGCCTAGCGGGGATTCGCGGCATCCAAGATACCCAATGCGGTTTCAAGCTCCTAAACGGCAAGGTCGCCCGCGAATTGTTCTCCCGCCTGATCACTCCCGGCTTTGCCTACGACGTGGAGCTTACTTGGTTGGCCCGCAAGCTCGGTTATGAAGTCGTAGAAGTCGGCGTTCGCTGGGAAAACTCGCTCTCTTCCCGGGTCCATCCCTTGCTCGACCCTCCTAAAATGTTGTGGGAAATCCTGCGATTCCGCCTCCACCATCGCGGGCTTTGACCCCTGACCAACCTACGCCTACCTATATCCCACCCTCATCCCCGGGCGCAGGCTTCGGCCCAGAGTCGCGCCCGCGAAGCGCCCTGGCTCTTTCAAGGGCTCGGCCCTTTCTCGAGCCGGCCACACCCTTGATCCAAGGTTGTTGAAAAAGACTCGGAAGCTGCTGATGGGCGATGCCCAATTGTTCGGCGGTCAACACGCGAAGAACTCCCAAAACCAAACGGTCCGACGCTCCGGCTTGCTCCGCAGCTCGGCGCTCTCGACTTTCCAAGAGACGCTCTGCACGGTCGAGATCGAGGCCTTCCAAGGCGGCAGAGAACGCCCCCTGCTCCTTTAGATCCGCCTGTCGACGAGCCCAGCGTCGGCCCAAGAACGCTAGGCAAAGCTGGTCCATCTCTTCGATTTGCCGGGGACTCAAGTCCAGGGTGTCGCGCATGGGGGCCTGATGCCACCACATATTTCCCACCAGGCGGATGAATCGCGCTTCCACCTCCGGAGGCGGTGTCGGGGGACTCGGCATGAACTCGGATCCGGTCTCATCTTCGGCTTGCCCGATCACCCCTGCGTCTGCCGACGGCTCGACCGGACCCCGAAGCTGCTGGATGGCCGCCCAACCGATCCATCCACCCACCAGCACCAGCATCCAACCCACGACCCTCTTCCAGCCCGTGTTGCGACCCGTATTGCTCATCGTGGCTTCTCGGCCGATCCGGACTCAGGTGTCGGCCCATCGTTGGTCTCTTTCCCTGCCCGTTCGGCCATCTTTCGATGGTGGACGGCCCGGTCCGCGTCCACCAAGTCGCCGGTGGAATAGAGCTGCGCCAACTTCTCATGGGCCGAGCGCAGGGAGGGCGAAACCTCAATCACTTTCAAGAGCTGTGCCTCGGCCGCCGACGGATCTCCCTCGGCCAACAGAGCGTCACTGAGATTGAGGCGCGCCTGCCAATACCCGGCATCGATCGCCAACGCCTTTTCAAAGGCGGTCACGGCTGCGTCCGGTCGATTCGATCCGGCCTGCGCCAAACCCAATGTATTCCAGCCATCCACCAAATTGGGTCGCTGCTCCAGAGCCTTGCGCGCCCACTGCTCGGCGGCGGTCCAATCCTCTTGTTGCACCGCCACGGACGCCAAGTTGCTGAGGGCGTCGACATAGGTCGGGTGCTCGGCCACTAGGGATTCAAGCAAGGTTCGAGCTTCCTGAAGCCGCCCCAAACCGAAGTAGGCAACGGCTTGATTGTTGCGCTCCAAGGGCGAATCAAGCTCAGCCTCGGCCCACCGCTCGTAGAGCTTCTCCGCCTCCTGGTCCCGTCCCCTCGCTTGGAGCCAGGCGCCGAGGGTCATAAATAGGTCCGAGCGCGGTCGCGGGGTCAACCGCAGCGCTTCACGCAAGGGGCCCTCCGCATCTTCCGATCCTCGACGGGCCAGCAGAATGCCGAGCTTGGCGTTGAGCTGGGGATCCGCGGGCTGACGCAGCAAACCGTGGCGATAGGCCTTCTCTGCCTGCTCGCCCTCACCCTCCGCTTCCAAAACCTCGCCCAACCGTACCCATGCCGGCACCAGGAAAGGATCCACCTCCACCGCCCGTCGCAGGCGCTGCTCGGCGGCCGCGAGATCCCGTTCCGAAAGCTCGACGGTCACCGCATGGGCCAAAATCAGTCGGGCATGATCCGGGAATTCCTCCAGGCTTGCCGACAATAAGGCTCGCGCCTCCGCACCCCGCTGGGATCGCTGCAAAATTCCGGCCTTCTCGATCCTCGCCTCGATCATGTCCGGCGCTAAGCTCAGAGCCGCGTCCACCAACCCAAGGGCTTCGTCCTGCTGCCCACGGTGGGATTCCAGGGCTGCCAAGCGTAGGTAGAACGAGGCCGAGGAGGGAGCCAGCTCGATAGCCTGTTCGAGCAGCGGAACCGCTTCCCCTAAGCGACCCTGTTGAATCAAATTGTCCGCCAACTCGCCCAGAACCGCCAGATTGTTCGGATCCCGTGCCCAAGCACCCCTTATTTGGGCCTCCGCCAGATCGAATAGGCGATCTCCCCGCAACTGGCGAGCTTTCTCGAGCGCCACATGGATGCCCACCATTGCCTTGGGATCCGCCGGCTGCTGTTCCCGCCGAGGTGGATCCGCCAGGGACAAATAACCCAGGCTGCGCAGCTTTTCTTTGGATTCGGAATCGAGTTCTTGGGCGTTTTCGAATTCCGGGTTGCCCAGCGCGATTTCCAGCTCTCTCAGGTCACGTTCTAAGTCATGGGCCGTGCCCGGCTGAACCTCGATCACGTTGGTCAGCTCTCGGGGATCCTTGCGCAGCTCGAAAAGCTCGGAATTGGTCCCGTCGATCAGCTTGAAACCCGCCGACCTGAGCACCTTCAACTTCGACCAACCATAGGTGTAGTGGGGTAAATAGGTTTCCGAATAGAGGGCCGAAGGGGCGATCCGCTCACCTCCCAACAACGGCAACAGGCTGCGACCGACGGTTTCGGGGGCGAAGAATCGGCGCCTTAGGCCGAGGGCGTCGAGCAAGGTCGGCATGAGATCCACATGCCCCACCGGCTCGGAGAGCCGCTTGCCTTCGGGCCCTCCGGGAACCTTGAGTAAGAACGGGACCTGCAGGGTGGCGTCGTAGGCTAAGAGGGCATGGGTTTGCTCGCCGTGCTCACCAAGGCTCTCGCCGTGGTCACCGATTACCGCCACCAAAGGAGCGTCCGGCCCGCGGTCGACCGACAAGCGAGGGTGGGACATGAATCGTTCGAACTCGGCATCCACAAAAGCCACCTCGGCGGCATAGGGCCGCCCCGGGTGGCGTCGACGAAATTCGGCCGGCGCGGCATAGGGAGCATGGGGGTCGTAAAGGTGCAGCCAGAGGAAGAATCGATCGCCCGACGGCAAGTCGTCCAACCAGGCGAGAGCGGCGTCGACGGTAGCCGAGGCCGGACGATCGGGCACCATATGGGGTCGCCGATCCAAGCTCGAGGAAAGGTCGTCGTCGTAGTGCTCGAAGCCCTGGTCGAGGCCGTATCGATCGTCCAACACCGCTGCCGAGACAAAGGCAGCCGTGCGCCAGCCGCGTCTCTGCAAGCGCTCGGCCAGGGTATCTAGATTGGACGCGGCCGAGTGGATGCCGTTGTTCCGCACACCGTGTTGCTGCGGATATAAACCGGTCAGCATGGTGGTGTGGGCGACGAGGGTAATAGGCGCTACGGAAAAAGCACGCTCGAAAAGCACCGACTCTTGGGCTAACCGCGAGAAGTAGGGCGTTTCTAGGTCCGCACCATAGGGAGCCAGATGATCCGCCCGCAAGGTGTCCAGGGTGACCAAAACCAGCGGGCGCCGAGCCCGTGGAATACCGTCCGATGGGCCGGTCAACCGCAGTTGATAAGCGACCAGAATCACGGCGGTCAGGATTAGGATTGCGCCGGCGACACGACGGATGGATACGCTTTTTTTGTCCATGAAAGTGGCCGGCCCCCTGCCTTGTGCCTTGGCCTTTGGCCTTGTGCCACGACCCTACAACGCTCCAGGAAAAACTCCAACACCGGGGCATGATCGATGGGCAACCACAGGGTGATCGATGGGCAACCCCAGGCCAAAAGTCCCTAAATTTTGGCCATTCACGACCTTGGGGCCAACAACTCGCCACTGCGTACGTAAGTAGTGGCGTACATAAGAAATGGCGTACGTAAGAAATCGCGTCACTGAGAAGCGGTAAACGTGAGAACCGGCAGATCTTGTTTTACGTTGTACGGTCCTGGACCCCACCGCAAAGGGTGTGCGGATCACAGAGATTCGGATGACGATTCATCGGGCTTTTTTCGCTTCGTAGGAGTTGAGCATGGGCTCATGCAGCCGCCTTTCTTCAATCGGCCTAGTGGCTTCCGGTCTTCTGTGGACCGGGGTTTGCCTCAGCCCTGATCCAGCGAACGCCGCGTCGGAGCCATTTGAGCTCTCGCGCATTGAATTCGAGGTGAATCTCGACGGCCGGCTCGATGAAAGCGGCTGGCAGCAATTGACCCCGCTGCCGCTGACCCAGCTTCGGCCCGTGGCGGGCGAGGCACCCACCGAAGCAACCCGGGTGGTGGTGGGATACGACGACCAATTCTTCTACGCCGCCGCGGAAATGTTCGACAGCGACGCCGCTGCCGTCCGAGGCAATTCCCTCCAACGGGACAGCGACGGCGGCGACGATATGTTCAGCCTGTTGTTAGACTCGTTCAACGACAACGAAAACGGTCTAATTTTCTCCACCAATCCGGTGGGCACCCGAATCGACGAAGCGGTGGCCAACGATGCCGAGCACGGTGGCGGAAGCACGTTCAACCGGAGTTGGAATACCTATTGGGACGCAGCGGCTTCGCGCAGCGACCGTGGATGGTCGGCCGAGATGCGGATCCCGCTCACCAGCTTGCGATTCCAAAATGACGACGGCCGGGTGGTCATGGGCATGACGGTTTCCCGCTGGATTGCGCGCAAAAACGAAGCCGCAACCTTTCCCGCTCTCGACCCGAGCTTGAACAGCGCCCAATTCAAACCGTCCGCAGCCCGTGACGTGGCCCTCCACAACGTGGAAACCCGAAGCCCGATCTACACCACCGCTTATGTGCTGGCCGGCCGCCGTGAGCAGGTCGACGTCAACGACGACGAAACGGCTTTCGCCCTCTCCGATGAGGACATCAGCGAAGTGGGTTTGGACGTCAAATACGCCCTCACCAGCAATCTCAATCTCGACCTGACCGTCAACACCGACTTTGCCCAAGTGGAAGCGGACGACGCGCAAGTCAACCTCAGTCGATTCTCCCTATTTCAGCCTGAAAAGAGGCAGTTCTTTCAGGAAAGATCCAGCATTTTTGAATTCCACACGGGTGGACCGAGCCGCCTCTTCTACAGCCGCAGGGTGGGTCTGTCGGAAGACGGAGAAGCGGTACCGATCCTCGGTGGGATTCGCTTGGTCGGTCGGATCGGAGGATGGGACATCGGTTTGATGGACATGCAAACGCGGGATTTTCAAGGCGAAGAACGCCTCGAATCCGGTGAGAACTTCGGAGTCCTTCGCCTGCGACGAAAAGTTCTCAACGATCGCTCCTATGTCGGCGGATTGGTGACCACCCGGATCTCACCGGACGGACACAATTACGCTTGGGGAATGGATACGGTGCTCCGCCTCACCGATCTCGATGAACTCACCGTGCGCTTGGCCCAAACCTTTGATAAAGATCCCGAAACCGGTGACCGCAGCCGGGGCACCGATAGCTTTCGCCTCTACTCGTCCTTGGCCCGCCAAACCGCCGATGGCCTGGGCTACGATTTTACTTTCGCTTACTCGGGCGAGGACTATCAGCCCGATTTGGGGTTCGCAGCGCGCAGCGGATTCTTTCGTCTGAGCCCCAACCTGATGTACAACTCGCTCGGCACCCAGGGGCAGGATCGCTTTCAGCGGGCTAATTATTGGCTGCGGAGCGAGGGATTTTGGAACGACTCCAATCGAGAGCTGGAGAGCGCCTACGTGGTGCTGGGAACCGAACGGCAGACCTGGAAGGGTGGTTGGTTTTGGATCGATTTAGCCCGCAACCGCGAGCAACTGACCGAGTCGTTCGAGCTCGGCGACGACGTCGAGGTCGTTGCGGGGCGCCACGATTTCTACGCACTTTCCGGCGGCTTCCGCTTGGCCGAGGGGCGTGATTTCACCTTCTGGGGAAGTCTGCACGCCGGCACCTTCTTTGACGGCGAACGCTATAGCCTCAGGGTTAATCCAGGCTGGATATTCTCTAAAAACCTCAGCCTGACCACCACCTATCAATGGAACGGCATCCGATTCCCGGATCGGGACCAAGAACTCGACATCCACCTAGCCCGAGTACGCCTGAGATTCGCCCTCAACAATCGGCTGTCGGTGGACCTTTTCACCCAATACAGCAGTCTGGCCGGCAGTGTCGGTAGCAACCTGCGATTCCGCTACAACTTCCGCGAAGGCACGGATCTCTACCTGGTCTACAACGAGAGCCAAAATACCGACCGGTTGTTGGACACCGGTCTCGAGCTGCCCGAACGGGCCGGCCGTAGCCTGTTGCTAAAGTACAGCTACACCCTTCCCATCTAACCTTCTTCGCACTGCCCATAGGATCGAACGCCGTGAGCACCACCACCGCCCCCTTAACCGACGACAGCCCGCCCGACCCACTACGTGTGGTCGTCGCTTCTCAAAACCCGGTAAAAATCGAAGCGGCGCGCCGGGGATTCGAACAGGTTTTTCCCGCCCTTGAAATTCGTATCGAGTCGCTGAGCGTGCCGTCGGGCGTATCGAACCAGCCCTTTTCCGACGACGAAACCCTGAAAGGCGCCCGAACGCGGGCCGAAAACGCCAGGGCCGCCAGACCCGACGCCGACTATTGGATCGGCTTAGAGGGCGGTTTGGAAATCCACCAAGATGATCTGATGGCGGGGGCCTGGATTTTCGTTTTGGGTCCGGGCGGTCAAGGTCGATCGAGGACCGCGAGCTTTCTACTGCCGGCGTTGATTTCGCAGAAAATCAGGCAGGGCCTCGAATTGGGGGCTGCCATCGACGAAGTCTTCAACCGGCAGGGCGCCAAGCGGGGGCCGGGCGCGGCCGGTTTGCTCACCGATGGGGTCATCGGTCGCACCGACCTCTACGAGCCCGCGGTGGTGCTTGCCCTCATTCCATTCCACCAACGCCGACTCTACCCATCGGCCGACTAACGGCAGCCATCTAAAGGACGCCATCTAAAGGCCGAGGTGGGTCGTATACAACTTCAACGGCGTTCGCTCCCAGGCTGCCCCCAGCGCCGGCCCGTTCCAGACGCACTCTAGATAGTCGAAATACTCGATTGAGGACACCATGAACAAGTTCATTTACAAACTCCTATTGATCGGTGGAATCGCTGCTTTGGCCTTCCTCCAATGGCAGAGCATCACCGCCTCCGACGAACGATCTAGCTCCGAGAAGGGTTTGGCAACCGGTGGTTTCAAGACCAGCGGATTCGAGCCCACGGCTTTCGAGAAACCGTCGGATCAGGAAATCCGCGAAGCTTTATCTGCCGAGCAATATCGAATCACCCAACAAGACGGCACTGAGCCACCGTTCCGCAACGCCTATTGGAACCACAAAGAACCCGGAATTTACGTCGACATCGTCAGCGGCGAACCGCTGTTCAGCTCCAACGAGAAATTCAAGTCGGGCACCGGCTGGCCGTCGTTTTATGCTCCGCTGAACAAGGACTACGTAGTCGAAAAGGTAGACCGCGGCCACGGCATGGTGCGCACAGAGGTTCGGTCGCGATACGGCGATTCCCACCTCGGCCACCTCTTCCCCGACGGCCCAAAACCCACCGGCTTGCGCTACTGCATCAACTCCGCCAGTCTACGCTTCATCCCGGCGGAAGACTTGGAATCCGAGGGTTACGGCCAGTTTCGCAATCTTTTCTCCGACTCTGGTAAATAGACCGACCCTCCGCCGCCAGATCCCAAGCATGTGCGGCGACCCTCAAGACTTTTTCCGCCCTGGCGCCATAGGCGAACACCCGCTGCGGGTTGGCTCCCCTCCGATCGGGGAGCGCGGGTTAAATAGTGCCTTCAAAGGAACTTTTCATGCCGTTTGCTCTTCCGCTCGATCTCATGAACTCCCCGTGGTTCCCCAGCGTGATCCTACCGGTCCTGATCTTTCTGGCGCGGACTCTGGACATGAGCCTCAGTACCTTGCGCATCACCTTCGTTGCGCAGGGCCGGACGATGTTGGCTCCGCTCTTCGGATTCTTCGAATCCTTGATCTGGCTGATGATCATTGGCCAGGTCCTACAGCACCTCGACAATCCACTCTGCGCTTTCGCTTATGCCGGGGGATTTGCTGCCGGTAATTCACTAGGCCTCTTCTTAGAGCGCAAGTTGGCGGTAGGGCATCAAGTCCTGCGAATCATTACCACCAATGGCGGCGGGGATCTGGCTCAGCGTCTCCGCTCCGCAGGGGTCGGGGTCACCGTGGTCGACGGCGAGGGATCCGAGGGGCCGGTGAAGATTCTCTTTTCCCTCGTCCGCCGCCGCGACGTCAAACCCATGTTGAATTTGGTACGCGAACAAGATCCGACAGCTTTCTACTCGGTGGCAGATGTACGGCAGGCGGTCGACCGGGTCTACCCGGCGATTAGCACAGCATCGCGGCCCTGGTATCGAATCTTGCGAAGATCTCAACGGAAGATGAAATAAAAGCGCCCTCGCGGCCGCGTCAGCACCTCATTCCCGATTTCTTGATAGCTGCACACGCCCAAACTCAAGGCGACTGACTAGCCGCCCGGGATCGCGAGCCGCGAGCCCGTTCGATCGCGGCTACGACATAATGGGCGGGGGGGGGTTGAGTGCAGGCGCCCCCGAATCCAGTGACGAGGTCTCAATATCTGCCGTCGGCAGGCTGAGTCCCGCACAACCCACGGAGTTCCCCAAAAAGATCATGATTCAGCCCGACCCGCCTCTCAGCACCCGCCAACGGCTTCGAGCCGAAACCCAAGACGCCCACCATGCACTTGAGCAGCGGCTACCATTGACCCGACGCGCCGACTTGGAGACCTACCGGGATCACCTCCGATTCCTGCTCTCCTTCCATGCGCCGCTAGAGCAAGAGCTGCGCTCCGTCGGTGGTCTCGAAGATCGCGTCCCCGACCTTGAGCGGCGCTGGAAAACGCCCCGGCTCAAGCGGGATCTAGCCGCCAGCGACGACCTGCGCCGCGCCCCGCTGCGCCTGCTTCCTGGGACGACTACGATTGCCGAAGCCATGGGAGCGCTTTACGTGCTCGAGGGTGCGACTCTCGGCGCGCGGCAGGTGCTCCAAGACCTTCGCCAACAAGGCGTGCTGCCGGGCCCGGTGGGCTCCGAGTACCTGACCTGCTATGGAGCCGATCACGGCGCCATGTGGCGGTCCTTCTGCCTGGCCCTCGACGAAATCGAGGGCGCCGATGCCGATATAGCGATTAACGCTGCCCGTTCGACCTTCGAAGCGCTTACAGAGTGGCGTTTGCTCTGGGAGTCGGAAGATGAGTGAGGCCATGAAATCCGCCGTCGACCTGTCGAATTGTGCAAACGAGCCCATTCACCTTCCGGGTTCGATCCAACCCCATGGCGCGCTGGTGGCGTTTCGCGAGCCGGATCTGGAGATTGTGGTGGCCAGCCGGAACGCCGGCGAGGTCTTCGGCGTCGAGCAACCCATTCTCGGGAATGCGCTGGCGACGCTGCTCGATGCGGCATCCTTCGAGCGCGTGACGAGCGCGCTCGGCGGCGATCCTCGTGCACAGAATCCGATACCACTTCGGCTCCTCGATGGCACCGAAGCACACGGAATCCTGCATCGATCCAACGGCCTGCTGATCTTGGAAACCGAACCGGTCGGCCTTGATGAAACGATATTCCGCACGGCATATCGCTCGCTGATCGGTCGTTTTGATCGGCTGCGACTGGCTACAGATCTAGTGTCGCTCTTCGACATAGCGGTCGAAGAGGTGAGTGCGCTCACCGAATTCGACCGCATCATGATCTACCGCTTTGACGAACGAAATAACGGCCAAGTCATTGCCGAAAAAGTCAACAACGAAAATCTCGAACCCTATCTCGGATTGCACTACCCGGCGTCTGATATTCCGGCACAGGCGCGACGCCTCTATGTCGAGAATCCGATTCGTATCATTCCGGACGCCAGCTACACATCAGTGCCGCTCGAACCTGCGGTGCTACCGGAATCAGGACGGCCGCTCGACCTCAGCCATGCAACTCTGCGCAGTGTTTCGCCGATCCATTGCCGCTATCTAGTGAATATGGGCGTGCAGTCGTCGATGTCGATTTCATTGCTCGATGGCAAGGATTTATGGGGCTTGGTGGCGTGTCACCATTCCGTTAGCCGCCATGTGCCCTACGGTGTTCGTTTGGTCCTCGAATTCTTCTCCCGTTTGCTCGCTTCGCGCATCATCGAGCTGGAACGTGTCGAGAGAATCGTGCATGTCAACGAAGCTTATGGCATCCAGAACGAGCTGATCGACCAGATGGTTTCGGCATCGTCGTTTCAAGACGGTTTGAAAGGCAAAGGGCGAAAGCTCACTGATCTGATCGAGTGCGACGGCGCGGCGATTCTTTATCGCGACGCGGTGACGCGTATCGGGACCGAGCTGAGTGAAGAGAAGATCCGTCGGCTCGGAGCAGTCGTTCACGATGTGGCCCCAGGAAAGGTTTTCCATAGCGATCGCATCGCGCAAGATCTCGGCGAGCAACTGGGCTCGCAACCGTGGGGAGAAGCGTCGGGAGTTGTCGCGGTGCCGATCTCGGCCGATGGCATGGATCTCTTATTCTGGTTTCGGTCTGAGTGGGTGCGTAGTGTGCGCTGGGGCGGGAATCCCAACAAGGCAGCCGGCCTCGACGAGAACCAGCAGCTAACCCCGCGGGCTTCGTTTGCTGAATGGATCGAAGAAGTCCGAGACTGCTCCCGGCCCTGGGCTGCTTGGGAAGTCAAAATCGCTTCGGACTTTCGTACCGCGTTGGTGGCCAGTGTCATACATCAGGCGGCCGAACTCGAGCGACTGAATGCCAGTTTGATGAGCGCCAACGAGGAAAAAGACTTTTTCTTGGCTGCGGTTTCCCATGAGCTGCGCAATCCGCTCAACGCCATCGTCGGATGGGTCGAAGTCTTGCTGCGCGACCCCGACCCCGATCGAGAACGCCTAGACCGAGCGCTGCAAATTATCAAGAGCAACGCGCGGGAACAGTCGGAGCTGATCGAGGACTTGCTCGACGTCAGTCGCATTTCAGCCGGCAACTTCAGAATGGAAGTGGAGTTGGTGCAGATCTCTTCGGTGGTCGAGGAGGCGATCGAAAGTGTCAGGCCAAGTGCAGAGGCTCAATCGATTCCGATAGTCGTTCAGCTGATTCAGTCGGACCCTCCGATGCTCGGTGACCCGCATCGCTTGCGACAAGTGGTGTGGAATCTGCTCAGCAATGCGATCAAGTTCTCAGCTGCCGGTCAGGCGATCGAAGTCAGCCTACGCCAGGCGGAGTCACTGCTTGAGCTAAAGGTTCAAGATCAAGGATGCGGTATTGAGCCTGAGGTGCTCGACCAGATCTTCAATCCCTTCAGCCAGGGTGAGACGTCACAGCGGCGTTCAGGCCTGGGACTCGGCCTGTCGATCGTCAAGAGCATCGTCGAGCTGCACAAGGGCACGGTCACAGCGACTAGCGAGGGGGCCGGAAAAGGCGCGTGCTTCTCGGTCCGATTGCCGGTCGCCACGCTGCGCGCGAGTGAAATTTCTCTGCCCGAGTCAAGAAGCAACCTCGAGGGTCTGCTCTTGCTGGTGGTCGATGACCAGGAAGACGCTGCCGCCATGCTAAAGATTTTGCTCGAGGGCCATGGCGCACAAGTCGAGACCGCGGGCGACGGCGCGCAGGCGTTGAGTTGGCTTCAGCAAGGGCACCCTGTCGATCTGGTGCTCTCAGATCTCGACTTGCCCGAGATGGACGGCTTCGAGCTGCTGCGAGCAGTGCGCGCAGACGCGACCCTAGCCGAGATCCCGATCGTCGCACTGACCGCTTTCGGGCAGCGAAGTGACCGGACGAAAGCGATCAAGGCTGGTTTTCGACAACATGTGACCAAACCGGTCGAACCCGACGAGCTGGTGGCGGTCATCGAGAGCGTGCTCGGTCGGCTCTGACCGTATCGCTGTCGTCCTTGGTTCACCGACATCCAGAAGACAGCCAGCCTGATCTCCAGGTAGCCTGGTGTTATCCTGACCGCGAAGGAGACACCCCGCGGCATGCGTTTCGCGATCGACGACCTGATCCTCGACACCGAGATCTACCGGCTGCGCCGTGGCGACGAAGAGATCGCCGTTGAGCCGCGAGTTCTGGAGTTGCTCTTCTTCCTGGTCCAGAACCGCCGGCGAATGGTTTCGAAGACCGAACTCGTCGACCAGGTGTGGGGCGGACAGCACGTCAGCGACAGCGCGCTGACGCGCGGGGTCTATGAGGCCCGACGACTGCTCGGCGACGACGCCAAGCGGCAGGTGATGATCAAAACGGTCTACGGTCGCGGCTATCAATTTGTCGGCCCGGTAGCGCGGCTCGAGCCCTCGGAGGCACTCGAGCCCTCGGAGGCAACCGTCCGCGACGCTGGCGAGCAGGACTCAATTCCGGCCGCGCCGCCCACGCCGGCGGTTCGACGCGACAGGCGGTACCGGCCCACGATCGGCGTCGGCGTGGTGATGCTGCTGGCAGCGGTGGCCCTGTGGTTTCGCGCCGCGGACGGCACGGGGGAGGCGGGACCGGTCGATGCCGGCTTCGGCGAGCGACCTATGGCGCGGCTCGCCCGGCTCGCCGTGGTGCCGATCGACATCGACAGCCGGGATCCACAGCTCGAACTCATGGCGCTCTCGATCGCCGACCAGATCACCGTGCGGCTCGGCGCCCAGCCGGGCCTGACGGTTCGCTCGCTCGAATACAGCCAGGCCGTCGACGCGCTCGGCCTCGAACCGGTGCAGCTGCTGGACGAGCTACAGGTCGAAGCTCTGGTGCGCGGAACCCTGCGCGAAAGTGCGGTCGAGGGTCGCTACGAACTCAAGCTGACGCTCTTCACCGGCCGGCCAATCTACGTTGGCGTCTACGAGATGACCGCGGCGGATTCGCAGGCCTCGCTCGAGACGTTCTTGCGGCTGCGCGAAGCGATAGCCGACGACGTTCTGGAGCACCTGGCTCCGGCCTTGGCCGGCTGGGTGCCGGACGGAATTTCACCGCAGCATCCCGAAGCCTTACGCCTCTACCTCGAGGCGCGCCGACATTTCGCGACGATCACCTGTGGCGACGCAGCCATCCTGCTCGACCTTCTCGAACGTTCCCTCGAGTACGATCCGGGCTACGCCGTTGCCTGGACGGCCAAAGGCTTCGCGCTTTATTCCGAGTCGTGGTCGTGTGGCCGTGACGCCTCCTTCGCCACGCGAGCTCTCGAAGCAGCTCGCGAAGCGCGGCGACTGGCGCCCTCACTCGGGGCGGCGCTGCTGCTCGAGACTTTTCTGCTCAGCGAGAAGGGCGGCGTCGAAGACGCATATTCGCTCGTGCTCGACCACGAAGACTCCTACGGGCTGTCACCGCTCAGCCGGTACGCGGCCTCCTACGCGTTGCGCTACGCCGGCTATCTCGACGCATCCAAAAAGGCGCTCGACAAGTCCCTCGAGCTCGATCCGCTGGTCTTGCGCGAACTCGCCACCGCCCCCGTCACCTGGCTCTACCTGGGTGAGGTCGACGCTTTCCTCCAGCGCATGCCGGCCGGCGAGACACCGCACGATCGTTTCTATCGTGGTTTCGCCCTGCTGCAAATCGGCCGAAGGGACGAGGCGCGCCAAGTGCTCGCCCCCGCCTTCGAGCTGAATCCGACCGATCTCTTCGCCCGCTATTCGGCGGCTCTGGTGGCGATGATGGACGGACGGCGCACGGAGGCCCTCGAAATCGTGCGCGGCATCGTACGCCAGCGCGACAGCCTGGCTACGCCGGACGGCGAGATGACTTTTAGAGAGGCACAACTGCTAGCGCTGGCCGGTGACGTCGAAGGTGCCGTCTTGCGCCTGGAACGGGCTGTCGCCGACGGTTTTTTCTGCCCTTCTTGTCTGCGCAGCGAAGCGGCGTTTCGAGGGCTGCGCGGCGCAGCTCGTTTCTCGGAACTCATCGAGCTCGCCGAGACGCGGCACCACGAATTCGGGCGTCGATTCGGCCTTCAGCAGTCCCGCTGAGGCTTCCTCAGAATCTCATCAGGTTGACCTCACGATTCCAGCGCGCTGCGCGGCCTAGCATCGGGTCTCACGATCTAAGGAGACTCGACGATGCCCCTGAAGAAGATGGCTCCCCGACGCTGCCGTCGGCTCGCTGGCCTGCCGCTGGTTCTACTGCTGGTCGCCGGCCCCGGCTTGGCCGAGACTTTCCCCCTCGGCGACTTTTTCACGGGGGAGCATAGAGCTTCCTCGTCGCCCCGAGCATTCGTGGCTTTTGGTGAGATGACACTTTTCGCCGCGGCCGATGCGAGCCACGGTCTCGAGCTGTGGCGTACCGATGGCACGGCGCTGGGCAGCGAACTCATCTTCGATATTGCACCGGGCGGCTGGGATTCGCAGATCGAGGAACTCACCCTATTCGATGGCGTGGTCTATTTCAGCGCCCTGAACTTTAGCCACGGCAGGGAGCTGTGGCGTACCGACGGCACCAGCCAAGGCACCGAGCTGGTGGCGGATCTCTGGCCCGGCCCGGGCGCCTCGTCGCCGCGCGACCTGACGGTGGTCGGTCAAACGCTTTTCTTCGCCGCCACGACCCCCGCGACCGGCCGCGAGCTGTGGAAATTACCCGCAGGCGGCACGCCCCAACTGGTCGCCGATCTGCGGGTCGGCGACGAAGGTTCCAATCCGAACCGTCTTACCAGCCTGAATTCTCGCGTGGCATTCTCGGTCTACACCGAAACCACGGGTTGGGAACTCGGCCTCAGCGACGGAACCGAGGAGGGTACCGTCATTTTTGACGTCAACCCGACCGGCAGCAGCAACGCTCGGCCACTCGGCGGAGTTTTCCATTTCCTGTTGTACTTCGAGGCCGACACCGACGAGCACGGCGAGGAGGTGTGGACTCAGGCGCCAGAGTCGGGCGACATCAACCGCATCAGTGATGCCATGCCGGGCCCCGATTCGTCCAATCCGATCGCCCCAATCGTGCGCGGCACTTCACTACTGGTCAACCTGGAGACTCCGGAAGGCCGCAAGCTCTTCCGCAGCAATGCCGGTGCGCCGGTCGAAGAATGGGCCGCGCTCGACGCCAGGGGACCGGCGCTGCTCGGCTCCGACATCCTCTTCGTGGTCGACGGCGACCTGTGGATCACCGATGGTCTTACCCCCGGCGCGCAGCTGCTCGCCTCGCCCAACGTCCGGAGTTTCTTCCCCGAGGGCGAGGTCACCTACCTCGCATCGCACCAAGGCCTGGTGTTTTTCTTCGGGGACGGCGGCCTCTGGAGCAGCGACGGCACAGTCGCCGGCACCAGCCTTGCGAGTTCGCTGAGCTGGTCGCTGCTGAGCGATCTCAAGTCGACGGGAGCGGAGCTCTTCGCGTCGCTGGACGATGGCTTCGTCGGCACGGAGCCGTGGATTTTGAACGGCAGCATTTTGCAGCGACTGGGCGACTTGAACCGAAGCATCGGCGACTCCAATCCAACGGAATTCGCCGTCTTCGACAACCAAGTCTTCTTCGCCGCCGAAATCGACGAGGCCGGCCGAGAGCTGGCCAAGTGGGACGGCGGCGCGACCGGCGCTGTTCTGGCCGAAGACATCCGCCCGGGCGAGATCGACTCCCGACCAGGAGGGCTGACCGCGGCCGGCGAGCGGCTCTTCTTCCAGGCCAAGACACCCTCCCTGGGCACCGAGCTGATGATGCTCGAAGACGCCGCCGGGCCCAGCTCGGTGATCGATGTCGCAGTGGGCTCGTCGAGTTCTAATCCAGTGCCCTTTGCCACATCCGGAGCCGAACTCTTTTTCACCGTCCACGATGACGACAGTGTCGACCAGCTATGGGTCACGTCGAGCGGCACCCCGGTGCAGCTCTCTTCCTTTACGGGTAGCTCGATCAGCGGCGTTCGGGATTCCAATCGCCCCGCTCTCCTCGACAATCAGCTCTACTTCATCGCCCGCGACGAGGTTCGCGGTGAAGAGTTGTGGCGCAGCGACGGGACGGACGTCGACCTGGTCATCGACCTTTCTCCGGGTCCCCAGTCTTCCAACCCTTTCCAGCTGCTGTCCGCCGGAGACTCGATCTATTGGCAGGCGAACGACGGTGTCACCGGAACCCGTCTGTGGCGCACCGACGGCACCGTCCAGAACACCATGGCGGTCACATCCGACGCCTTCCCGGTGCTCGAACTCGGAGAAATCGTGCTGATCGGCAAGCTCGACTCAGCGACCGGCCTCGAGTTGTGGCGCACCGACGGCACCGACGCCGGTACCACCTTGCTGCGAGACATCTGGCCCGGCGAAAACAGCAGTATCTTCTCCGTCGACCCGTCCCTGTGGGCGGTGAGCGGTGGTCGTGCGTACTTCACCGCCGTGGAACCCGAGACCGGTTACGAATTGTGGACCAGCGATGGCACGGCCGCCGGAACGTATTTAGTGCGAGACATCGCGCCGGGTGATATCTCGTCGCTCCCGATTGGCCTGACCCCGCTGCCCAACGGCGAACTCGCATTTTCGGCCTACTCGCCGGACCACGGTTGGGAGCTGTGGCGCACCAACGGCACCCGCCTCGGCACCTATCGCGTCACCGACATCGCGCCGGGTGAAGCCTCCTCGGAGCCCGGCTCTCTGACCCTCTACCGAGACTGGGTCGTTTTCAGTGCCCGCTCCACCGTCGGCCGTGAGCCCTGGGCCTACAACTGGACCGGCGAGCCCTTCCTCTTCGGCGACGGTTTCGAAAGCGGAGGTATGACCGCTTGGTCGTCCACCGTGCCGTGAGTCCATCAGGGAGTCGCCTTCTCTGCCTAGTTCTCGTTGTGCAGCAGCTCAGATCGTCCGGAAGTGATCGAGGTGTGGGAGCAGATGATGATTCGTGCGTGGCCATATTTGACGATATTCGCCACCTCTGCCATCCTAGGCTGCTAGACGATCAACTAGACCGGAGGTGCCGCCATGGCCAGATCAATCAACCTTTCCCTCACCGATGAGCTTCGCTCGTTCCTCGACGAGAACTCCGGCGATGGAACTCTGTTCTCAACGCCGAGCGAATTTGTTCGAGCGCTGATCCGAGAGAGGAAGGAACGCATGGAAGCCGCCGAACTCCGCAAGGCGGTGCTCGAAGGCTACGGCGACGTGCTGCACGGCCGTACGCTTCCGTTGAATGGAGACTTACGGTCCATGGTCGCCGAAGCGAAGCGTCGCGACGAGCACGGCTGGAGCTGATGGCTGAAGTCCATCTAACCCGCCGAGCACTATTCGATATTGAAGAGATCGACCTTTACTCGATCGAGAAATGGGGCGATCGTGTCGCGGCGCAGTATCTCGCCGACCTCTACGCAGGGGCCGCGCGCCTTGGTGAGAGCCCGATCCTCCTGAAGCAACGGCCGGAAACATCTCTCCGGCTCCGCTTCTACCGAGTGCGCGAGCACGTCCTTGTCTGTGACGTGATCGGCGACGATATCTTCGTTCTCGCTCTGCGCGCTGCGGTGATGGACCTGCCGAACCGAATCGCCGAGCTCGAACCGCAACTGGTCCATGAAGCCGAGCTCCTGGCTCGCCAAATCGAAGAGAGCAAAACGGTCCCAACGAGCTAGGTATCGGCACTGCACCGCTTTCGACGGCAAACTCGGCCCGCAAAAAGCAGCTCCTGCCGATTTGCGTGAAGATGACGCCTGAGTGTTATTTCTTGTTCAGCCTGATGGTCAGACCTCCGTAGGGCCGGCCTTCGCGATCGAGAGCGTTGATGACGAAGTAGCGATCATCGTCGCGCAAGGGCTTCTCGCCCGGGCAGTCACAGGGCGGCTTGGGTTTGTCTTCCGGTTTGTCGGGCACCCTGAAGATGACGCGCACCGCCAGTGGCTCGCCGTCCGGACTGCGCACCTTGGGCAGCACCGCGCCTTGCCCGTTCATCACATAGCGTACATCGTGGAGGTCGGCGGCCAGAATCTCGTAATAGGCCTTGGGTAGCCCCTTGGCCTTGATGTCGAGACGCGGATCGGGCACCAGCTTGAATCCGTCCGCGCCCGCCATGACCAGCTCCTCGAGTGCCCGGTCGACCACCAGCTCGACTTCGGCGTCGTCGGGAATGTTGTGCTTCACGAACTCGACCTGGAACGGCTCACGTGGGGCTTTGGGCGGCGGATAGAGCTTGAAAGCAAAACCGGTGGTGCTGGTGGTGATGTCGAAGAAATTGCGAAAACCGGCATTATTCGAGGTGTCACCCTCGGCGGCGTTCGGCGGATTCGGCGCCACGATGCCGATGCCGACACACCAATGATCGCCGGTCGGCACCGGGATATTCCAGTTGACCACGGCTTCCGCGGTCTCGTGATTCGAGCCGCTCGGACCGAGGGTGGGCACAGTGTAAGACCCGATGTAGGTGAAGTTCCCGTCGTCGGGGTCACCGTCACCGTTGGGATCGAAACCGCCGATACCGATGGTGCCGACATCGGCAAAATAGAACTTCACCTCCACGTTGCTCACCGTCTCGGCGCCGAGGTTTCTGATCCGGGCGTAGAGATGATTGTTCGAGAGTGCAGCAGGGGTATCCGGCGTGCCATCGTCGTTGTTGTCGACCCAGATGTCGGTATTGGTCCAGACGCTGGTGGTAGGGGTCACCGAAAGGTCGTACGTGCCGGCCGGCGGCGTGTAGTTGATGGCGGCGAGGGCGTTGATGCGGCCCCATCCGAAAACATTGTCTGGACCGGCCGCTCCTAGGTCGACGGCGGTTTCTTCGATGAGAAATTTGAGCTCGTAAGGGTCGAGTCCAGGATCCTCGTCGAGCAACAAGGCTGCCAATCCGGCGGTATGGGGCGCCGCCATCGAGGTGCCGTCCATTGGGCCGTAGCCGCCACCGAAGAGCGTCGAATCGACGTTGACGCCCGGCGCCGTGACGTCGGGCTTCAGCAATCCCGGCGGCCACGGATAGTCCATGTAGGGCGCCGTGCTCTGCCAGGTCACGGGACCGTGGTTGCTGAAGCCGGCGATAGCGTCGGTATTGTCCGTGGCGCCGACGGTCAGTGCGCTGGGGACGCGCCCGGGCGTCCTGACATTGTTGGGTGCGCCCGTACCGTTCGAGTCGTTGTGGGAAATGGTGACGAAGAGCACCCCGCCATCCATCAGGTTCTCCACCGCGCTGCGCCACAAAGCATAGGCCGGCGCCCAGGCGTCGAGCCAGCCGGAGCTGAAATTGACCACGTCCGCGCCGTTGTCGAGGGCGTATTGCATGCCGTCCCAGCACTCCTGCTCGGTGGACAGTGCAATGGTATTGCTCTCGCGCAGCGCCATGATGCGGGCGCCGGGCGCCACCCCTGTGTCGGTGCCGCCAGAGCCATCGCCGGCCACCGTGCCCGCCACGTGGGTGCCATGGCCCTGAACATCTGCCGGATCGTTGGAGCCCGTACCGGAGAAGTTCCAACCCACCACATCGTCCACGAAACCGTTGCCGTCATCGTCGACGCCGTCGTTGTCAGCGGCGGTGAAAATGCCATCGCCGTCGTCTTCCGCGGCGTTGATCCACATCCTGCCGACCAGGTCGGGGTGGGTGTAGTCGACGCCGGTATCGAGGATTGCCACGGTGACGCCGGTGCCGTCGAAACCCGACGGCAACGCCCACACGCTATCGGCGCCGATCTGCGTAACTCCCCAGGCCGCCGCCCCCTTGACCGGACGCGGCATGTCGAGGTGAATCGAATGGACACCGGGTAGTTTGGTTAGCTCGAGAATGCTGTCTTCGCGGGCCCTGACGCCCACCGCGTTGACCAGCCACAAGGGACGAATATGGCTCACCCTGCCCTGCTGCTCCATCTCCTCGAGCCAGCCGAGCAGCCGATCCTGGTCGGCCTTGGCCAGGCGTTGCAGCGCGGACACCAGGACTTTTCGCCGCTTCTGCTTCGCGCTCTTATCGTTGGCGTCGACCTTGACGAACAGCTTGGCCTTCTGGTCCGCCGCCAGCTGCCGTTCCATGATCACCACCACCTGCACCAGCTCACCCTCAGGAGCGCGCTCGAGATACTCGGCCAGGGGCCGTTCGATCTTTTCGAAATCCCCGGGCGCTGCCACCACGCTGGTGGTCACCAATAGGGTGCATAGCAAAGGAAAAATCGACCGCTTCATGACACGTCCTCCTCTGTTGTTCTCGACCGAAGTCGACACCTGCCAACAGTGATTGGTGAAATGAGCAAGTCGATCGTTACGAGACACCCCCTCGGTTCGGTGGAGCATCTGGAGTCGCGCCTTCCGGGATCCCACGAAGGGCAAACTGGACGGGCCCTCGCCGGCTAGCCCCGATTGGGGAATAGGACCGTCAACAGATCGTCGGTCCGAGCCCTCCAGAAGGCCCAACCGAATCCCTCCGGGACCTCGCCACCGGTGGGGCGATAGCCGTGATCACGCAGGATCGACCACAACCCCCGATTGCCTTCGGCCATATCCCACGCCTCGTGGGGAGAACGAAGGTGGTAGGTCCCCCACTCCTGATAGATCACCATGGCTTGTTGATCGGCGGGCACGAGCATGGCGGCCACTCGATCCGGGGTCATGAGGGTTGCCGACTGCGAAGCCACTTTGCCGAAGAGTTCGGTGTTGCCGAACGCCACCATCAAAGCAGAGCCGGCGGCTCCTCCGGTGCCGATGCTGGCCCGCGCCATGCGATCGTCGACCGTGCGGAATTTCTCGTCGATCAACGGGATCAGCTCCTTGGCAACGATTTCGCCGTATTCCGGCCCGGGGCCCCGACGACCTTCCTCTCCCTCGGCCGGCAAGATGAACACTGCGATCAAAGGCGCCACACTGCCACCGATCAGGTTATCCAGCGCCGCTTGCGCGGAGCCTTGCTCCAGGGCGTCCTTGCCGCCATGGACGTAGGCCACCGGATAACGGCTCTGGTCGGCATCGTAGCCGGCGGGCAGGTAAACCTGAACCGAACGCTTTCCTTCCTTGATCTTGCTCTCCCACTCCACGGTCTCGACTCGGCCTTTAGCCGAAGCCTCGCCGAAGAATTCACCGACTTGCCAGGCGGGCATGGAGAACCAAGACACTTCCCCGAACAATCCGCCATTGGCCCGATCGTTGAGCGGATCCGGCACCGGATCACCGTAGTCCGGCAGGAAGCCATAGGATACGGCGGCGTCCGGTTCGAGCTGAGTCGAGTAGTAGAACAAATCCGTGCCGGGCACTCGGACCATTGGGTCTTCGCGACGGAAACCGATCATGTCGCCGACGATGCCCACGTCGGACGCCTCGCTGCGATAGACGAAATGCACGGCACCCGCTGAAGGTTCGATGATCGGGAAAGATTTCTGCTCTGCCATGAAGGCATCGATCGTCGCTTTCTTATCCTCCGCACTCTCCAGCTGCGCCAAGAACGCGCCGAATTCCGAACTCGCAATCCACGACTTAGTGGCGCCCTCGCCGTCTGCGGCCTGGGCCGGATCGATGCGCGCGAGATGCCCCATGCTGCGAGCAAAAAGATGCCCATCGGCAAAGGCCACTTCCGACCATGAGTGCTCGTCGAAGAGTTCGATCTCGGCGATCTCGTGGTAGGCCTCCGGCGAAGCCTCGATCACGTGCAGGGTTCCCGGTTTGGTCATCATCACGATGTGATCACCGATCAAGGTGGGAAAACCGTCACCGGGCTCCCGCGAGCGCCACTTGCGCTCACCGGTCGCGGCGTCGACGCAGGTGAAGATGCGTCCGGTCATGCCGTAGATATAACCGTTGTGGACTACCGGCTGGGCATAGGTGCTCTTGATTGAATTCGTCGACCAAAGCTCGCTGATCTCGTATGAGTCGCCCTTTTTTCCGACCTTGAGCATGACCGACGAATCGCTTTTATTCAGCAGTAGGACCCGATCGTCACCCGCGGGAATCGGCACGATGGTTTCGCCGCCCATGCCCGACTGATCACCTTCGTGATCGTAGCTCCAAAGCACTTTGCCGGTGGCCGGCTCAATGCCGATGACGGTCTTCGAACCGGCGGAAACTACCTGCTGCTCGCCCACCAGCTTCGCCAGCACCGGCGAATGGTAGTTGATCGGGTCGTCACCCAGGGTCCAAACCGGCTCGCCGCTTTCGGCCTTGAAGCCGGCGATCGAGCGACCTTCACCGCCACCGATCTGCACCGCGAGAATGCCGCCGACAACCACCGGCGAGCTGGTGAATCCATAATGAGGTTTGGTCGCTTTGTGGTCGTCGACCAGATGAGTCGACCATATTTCGCTGCCCGTGGCAGCGTCGACGGCGAAGAGTTGGCCGTAGGGGCCGAGTCCGTAGACCCGTCCGTCGGCGATGGTCGGGGTTGAAATCGGGCCATCGTGGGAGCCGTCGTGACCGACGTAAGTATCTGCAATGCGGTATCGCCAGGCCTCGTCGCCGGACTCGACGTCAAAGGCGCCCAAATAGTCGGCATCACCGTCGGCAAACATGGCATAAACGTGGCTTTCACCTACCGCTAGAGCTGAATAACCCGAACCCAAGGCGACTTTCCACCCCACCGCCAGGGCTTTGCTCTCACTGTCGAAAAGCTGGGCGCTCACGGAGCCGTCATGGCTCGGACCGCGAAAACCCGGCCAAGCCGTTTCGGCGGAAACCGGCATCGCCGGCCACAACACCAACAACGCAACAAAAATCGGAGCAACCCTAGGGGCGCGGGTCGAGGCTTCATTAGCGTGGACCTTCACAGAGATATCCTCCTTGGCGGACCCGGGGGGTCCGCGGGGTTCTAGATCGAAGCCCTTCCAGCTCGACCCAAAGGGTTGAGCTGGAAGGGCGAAAGATTTTTCTTCAAGACTTATTTACGGCGGGCAGGCAGAAAGGATTTGTCGATGGGCCCGGCGGGGGATCCAACAGGACGATTTACCAAGGGTTATCCGTCAATGGCAGACTTGTCGTCGGTGACTCCATGCTGGAGAGGCGCGGAGCTTCGGGCGTGGCTCAGGAACCCTTGAGATCTTTTCTAAACTTACCCAGATCGATCACACCGGTACGGAATTCGGCGGCGGCATCTCCGGGATCAAATGATCCGCCCTCGATCAGCTGTAAGAAGTCGAAAGCGCTCAGAATACCGACGATCTTTTGCCCTTCGGTCACCACCAATTGCCGCTGACGATTTCGCCGCATTAAAGAGGCTGCGGCCTCCACCCGAGCGCCCCGATCGATGGTCACCACTTCTTTGCTCATGACCTCGGCAACCCTGCTTTCGGGATCCTTAGAACGCAGCAAATCCCGCGATCGCACAATGCCCACCGGTTTGCCGGCCTCATCCGCCACCGGCACCGCCTGAATGTCCAGGGTCAAAATCTGGCGCAAGACATAGTCAACAGTGTGGTCCGGATTTGCGACTACAACCCCTTGGGCCATCAACTTTTCGACCGTCACCATCGTTTTCTCCCTGCTAGCGGCAAAATTGGATCTGATTCCTGCGATCCAAGCGTACCGTCGCCGGACTCCCAAGTCGAGCGGGTAGTGCCTACCTGCTTACCTTCGACACCTCCCACGAGCCGACCGCGAGCACCTTCTAGGACGGTAGGCGTAGACGCGCCACACAACCGGTTTCGACGTCGGTCCGATTCTCCAACGTCAAATGCCCGCCGTGGGCTTCGGCGATCTGACGGCAGAGCACTAGGCCAATGCCAGAGCCCCCCGGTTTAGTGGTGAAGAACGGCACGAAGAGATTGTGGGTCGCCGCCAAACCGGGCCCGGTGTCGAAGACTGAGATTTCGACTTCTTCCTCTGCTCGGCGCCATCTCACTGACACGCCTCCCCCGTTCTCCATCGCCGCCTCGACGGCGTTCTTCACCAGGTTGATCAACAATTGCTCGAGCTGAGCGCGATCTGCATCCACCACCAGATTTTGTCGATCGGCCATCTCGGGCAGCACCACGGGCAAACGAGATTCCAATCCGGCCACCCTTCGGACCAACGGACCGACCGAGACGGGGGTGAGTTCCGGCGCCGGCAATCGAGCCAACTTGGAATAGGCCACCACAAAACGGTTCAAGGACTCACAACGGTCGGCGATCATGGTTAGACCGCGTTGGGCGTCTTCCCGCCAGCCTTGGTGGGGATCATCACGCCGAAGGACTCCGGCTAGTGTCGTGGCGGTGGATTTGATCGGCGCCAGGGAGTTGTTCAGCTCGTGACCGAGCACACGAATCAATCGCTGCCAGGCTTGGCGCTCCTCCTCCCGCAGCGCTTTGGAAAGATCGGAGAGCACCAATAGATGGGTGGGTCGGCCACTTTCGCGAAAGGTGCTGCGTCGAGCCTGCCAGCGACCGCTTTGGCCCGGAAATGCTCGCTCGAAGGTGGAGGTGGAATCTTCGCTGTGCAGACATTCTTCAAGACCGAGAGCCGCGGCCGAACGCCCCAGGAGCCGATCCTGGGGTTGCGCCATCATGCGTTCGGCGGCCCGGTTCGCCAGGGTCAGAATCTCGTCTTCATCAAAGGTGAAAACGGCGACGTCCACTTCCCGAATCACCTGCTGCAACAAGGTCGTGGCGTCGAGACGGAGAAAACGTTGGCTGCGCAACAGCTCCCCGAGTTCATTCACCTCAACCATCACCTCGCCGAGAGAATCCTGGACCCTCGGCTCGCGAGCCCGAATGGAATAGTCGCCCTCGCGCAAAGATTCCAACAAGTTGGCCAGGGTTTGCAAAGGCAACACGGTACGTTCCCGCACTCCGAACGCGAAACCCATCCACAGGCCGACGATGAATACCGTCAGCGTCCATTGGGCCCGCGCGCTGTAGTCCCCACCCCACAAAAGGATCAACGCCGTCGCCGACCCCGGCAACCCCGCGGCCACGGCCATGAGAAAAAGACGGGTTTCGTGGGCTACTCTCTTCATGGCGTAAAGCGCTTCATCGTAAATACAGAAAAACACAACGCCAGGAAACCCAGCCCCTCGAGATCTTGCGGGGCGAGTTCCACCCGGGCGAAACCAATCCTTGGATACATGTTGCGGATATTAGCCCAGAAGACCGGCGGAGCTTCTGCCCTGGCTCCAAATTCAAGCGCAATAAAAAACCTCCTCCGACGGCGGAGGAGGTTTTTGCTTCACCAGCAGACGCACACCAGGCGCGTCCACCTAGATCAAGGCAGTGATCAGCGGAAGGAAACGCGAACGCCGAATTGGAATTGGCGTTGGTCGGTGATCAGGTTGCTGGCAATTCCGAACTCGTCGTTCGTCGGATCCCGCTGGCCGATGTTGCCGAAGCCGGTGCCGACCTCGAAGCCGTGCTCGTTGAACACGTTGAAGACCTCACCGAAGACATCGACGGTCCAATCACCAAAGTTGAAGCCCTTGGTCAAGCGCAGGTCCAGACGGGTGACGTCTTCGTTACGCTCGCTGTTGCGCTCCACCACCTCGCCATCAACCACGGCGCGCGGATCCAAACAGTTGAAGCCGAGGCTGGAGAATCCGCAGTAGCGGAAATCAGCGCCGGCGTCATGGGCGGTGAACGGACGGCCCGAGCGGAACTCAAAGATACCCGAGAGCTTGATGCCCCAAACGAGTTCCACCAAACCGCTGGCCAAGAAACGATGCTCCACGTCGCGATCGGAAAGACCCCAATCGTAACCGGGATCGTTCGGAATGCTGATGGTCACGCCGGTGGCCGAACGCTCGTTGGAATCGGTGTCCCGATCCTCAGACCAGGTGTAGTGGGCCTGGAATTGGAAGCGACCGTCGTAACGCTTGTCGACCTTGAAGGTGAGAGCCTTATATTCGGACTCACCGACCGAGCGACGCACGAAGATCTCGTTGAAATCCGGGTTGGGTCGATTCGGCAATGCGATCGGACGGCCGAATTCGTCGAAGACGTAGGTACGGTTGAGTTCGTCGTTGGATTGCAAGTTCTCGCCTTCGGCGTAAACCAGATCCACACCGCTCTTCCAACCACCGCCCAGCTCGCGCTCGTAACCGAAGTTGAAGCGCAGGGTTTCTGCATCCTCGAAGTCCGGGTCCACGTAGGCCGGGGAGTTGGGAGAATCCAGGGGCGGATTCTCGTTGTCGATCGGCTCGCCCAAGGGCACGTAACCGATGTCTCCAGGTCCCACATTGACGCGACCGAAGTTGGGGTACAGGCCGTTCTGTTGCACCTGACTGGCGAAGATCAAGGACGGGGTACGGCCGTAGAACACGCCGACGCCGCCACGGAAAACGTCACGGCCTTGGCCGGGCGAGTAGGCGAAACCGAAACGCGGCGCCCAATTGTTGTCGTCATCCGGAATCTCACGACCCTCGGGGAAGAGGTGCTCCAAATTGCCGGGATTGTCGGTGGCGTTATAGCGCAAACCAAAGTTTAGGGTCAGGGCGTCGGAAGCCTGCCAGCTGTCCTGGGCGTAAACGCCGAGAATCGATTGGGTCTCGTCGTAGTTCGGATATTGCACGTCTCCGAAGTAGATTCGCACGTTGGACGCATTGTTGTTGAGGAAGTCTTCAGCCGAGTTGAAGTCGTAGCGACCGTCGAGACTACCGGCAAAGAGCTGCGCCAAATCGTCTTCTTGATAGTCGACACCGAATTTCAGGTCATGGGCTCCGAAGAGGTAGGAGAAGCTGTCCTGAATTTGCAGTGTTTCCTCTTCGGCAAAAATCGGCAGGAAGTCGAATTTGCCGACCGAGTCGAAATCGCCGAATTGGAAGCGGATCTGCGCTTCGATGGGTTCGCCCACACGTTGGGAAAGACGATCGAGCTTATCGCTGGCCGATTGAATGCGGAATTCATTCACCGCTTGGTCGCCGATCACCGCCACGATCGAGCCGACCAAGGAGTCGGTCTCCTCGATCTTTTCGGATTCCTCATCCTTGAACGTCGAGAAGCGCTCGTAGTCGGTGAGGTTGGCGCGGAAGCTGGCGCTGACGGAATCGCTGAATTGGTGATCGATCTTGCCGAACAAGATTTGATTGTCGACCGAGCGCAGGAACAGACCGACTGCGGAGCCGTCGGGGTTGCGCTCATAACCGTCGAGAAGGGCGAGGAAGCGCGAGTCCGAAGCGCCTCGTTGCGCAATCAAGTCGTAGATTCCGGGGGTGTCCAGGGTTTGGGTGGTCGGCTCGTCACGATTGGTTTGATCGTAAGAGAAGAAGAAGTGAGTGCGATCTTTGACGATCGGACCGCCGAGGGACAGACCGTAGTTGTCACGCTCGAATTCGTCCACCGCGCGAGAGGTATCGCGACCGCGGGATTCGTCCAAGGGCGAGGAGGGGATGTCCTCAACCATGGAGTCGTCACGGAAGAAGTAGAAACCCGTACCCTTGAGGGCGTTGGTACCCGATTGGGTGACGACGTTGATGTAACCGCCGGCGTTGGCCCCGTACTCCGGAGCGAAACCGTTGGTGATCACCTGGAATTCTTTGACCGAATCCTGAGCGACGACGAGGCCGTCGTTCTCGGTCGCCTCACCGCCGCGGCCGTAGCCGAAGAAGGCAGATTTGGCCGAGGTGCCATCGATGTTGAGGCCGCTGTAGATACCGCGCTGGCCGCTCATGGTGATGAACCCACGTTCCGAGTCGTTTTGCACCGTCGGGGCCAAGAATGCGAACTCTTTGAAATCGCGGCCGGCGATCGGCAGCGCCTGAATCTCTTCCTCAGAGACGTAGTCGGCGGCGGACGAGCGGCTGGTTTCGATCAGCGGCGCGTCGGAAGTCACGGTGATGACTTCGCTGACTTCCTCAATACCGAGGGAGAAGTTGATGGTGAGCACCTGGGCCACCAGCAATTTCACACCCTCTTGACGGGTGGTTTGAAAACCTTCGAGGGAGGCCGTCACGGAGTAGTTACCGGACGCCAGGGAGCGGGCCTTGTAAAAGCCACGTTCGTCGGTGACCACGACACGGTTTGCACCGGTGTCGACATTGGTCGTCTCGACGGTCACTCCGGGAAGTGCGGCGCCATCGGAATCAGTGACAGTGCCTTGGATCGAACCCAGCACCTGCTGGGCTTGGGCCGCGACCGGAACCAGCAAGACGAGAATGCTGATCAGTGCGACTCGCGCAAATTGAACGCGGAATGAACTCATTCGTCGTTCCTCCTTGTTGTTGCCTGAGAGCTTGTTTTTGCCTGAAAGCTTGTTTTTGCCTGAGAAGAACACCTGAATCGGCCCGCCTGAGAGGGGCCGACTCGAGACCAAAAAATTTCGATGCGATCGGAGCATCATTGATGGAGATCCGCAGCATGCGGACGAGTGTACGAATTCAACGCGCTGGGCGCGGACCTCTTGATCAATTGGGCAGTCATTCTAGAATCGTGATCAATGAATGCTCGATTCTGGGAAGAGCGAGCATGAGGATCCTCTATAAAGAGTTGATGAGGGTGAGATGTGGGTTGCGTTGGACCGGCATCACCTTGTGGGGTCTGTATTGGGCCTCTGCTTCTACCACCCTTGCTCGACGCCGAGGCCGCGTTGGGCTCTCGTAAGTCGTAGCTCTCGTAGGTCGTAGCTTCGTAGGTCAGTAACTCCCGATCGACTTCGTGGTTGCTTGCGTACTAAAAGCTAAAGTGATGGTTGAGCAACTGACCGTCTCTGTTGTGTCTTCCCGTTAGATTAACACTATCCCTTGGGGATTGGACACATTTTCAACGGTATTCAGCCCACAAAACCGGAATTCAATTTCCGGAACTGAAACCGGTTTTTTGAATCGTCGGCACGATAGAGATCTGCTCGAAAGATAAGCTCGGATAGTTGCGAGATCATGGTGGCTCGGGAGGGTAACTAGTCGTCTTCCCAATCCCAGAAAAAGTCCTTATTGGTCAGCTCCGCTTCGGTTTCTTCCGCTCCGCCCGGGTGGACGAGCCCTAGGGAAGGGCCGACCTCGGGTTTCGTGCCGCGGCGGATCAAAGCCAGTTGTTCCTCCAAATCCGCGGTTTCGGTTTGCCAATAATCTTCCGTGCCGAAGTGAGGCCAACCCATCTTGAAAGCCGGATCCTCGCGCCGACGGGCCAGCCATCCGCAATAGCGAATGAGGCGCAGGCCACGGAGCACCTCGACCCAACCCAGGGAGGCTCGATCAAAGAGGCGAAACCGCTCGTAACCCTCGATGAACGACGCCCGCAACCTGGCTGTTTCGGGATCACGACCCGGCAGGGCAAGCCACAGGTCCTGAACCGGCGGTCCGCTGCAAGCGTCATCGAAATCCAAAACCCGCAGCTCTTGATCCCGAAAGAGGATATTTCCCAGGTGTAGATCGCCGTGAATTCTTTGATATTCAGCACCCGCAAGGGTGCGATCCGCAAGGTCGGCAATCTCTTCGGCCGCGCGCAAATATCGGCGCTCGAATCCGCCCGGAATCAGCTTATTTTCTGCCAGGAAAGCGATCTGCCGACGGGCGTAACGATCCGCATCCAGCCGGGGTCGCGCTTCGAAGCTTTGCTCCGCTCCTACTCCGTGCATCCGGCCGACGAACATGCCCAATCGATGCGCGGATTCGAGGCTGAGTTCGTCGATCGCCCGACCCGCCCGTCGATCCCACAGGCTGAAAAAGATTCCGTCAATGCAATCGATCGATCCACCGCCCGGTAGACGGTTTACGCCGCAAACCGGAATCTCCGCAGCGACCAATTGGTCGAGGAATTGGTGCTCTTCGAGGATTTGGGCTTCGGACCAGCGCGCGGGGCGATAGAATTTGGCCACGATCCGGGATCGATCCGAAAGCTCCACCTCATAGACGCGATTTTCGAACGAATTCAAGGGATAACAGACGGGATGGGTTTTGAGACCTGAACGCTCTACGGCCTCCAACACCTTTTCAGGGGTGAGTTCTAAGAATTCGTCGGAAGCTCCGCCGCTACGCGGCATTTCGTCGTCCATGCGCGGCACTCTAACAGCGGGATCACGGCCTTGGAAGCCCGGCCCGGGATAAGCCCTGGAATTCTTCGAACGGGAAACTACACCCACAAATGGAGACGACTTACCCATGCCCGACACCCGGCTGACGATTCGACCCGCTACCGTGCAAGACGTGCCCAAAATCCTGGAATTTATCCGCGGCCTCGCCGACTACGAAAAGCTCTCCCATGAAGTGGTGGCGGACGAAGCGCTGCTGCGTGACAATCTATTCGGGTCGAAGCCTTATGCCGAGGTGATTTTTGGTTGCGAGGGCGATGTCGAAGTGGGTTTTGCCCTCTTCTTCCACAACTTCTCGACCTTTCTCGGCCGACCCGGCATCTACCTAGAAGATTTATTCGTCGATCCGGCCTACCGTGGCAAGGGTTACGGCAAAGCCCTCCTGGCCCATCTAGCCCAGTTGGTGGTCCAACGGGGTTGCGGCCGACTCGACTGGGCGGTTTTGGATTGGAATGCTCCCGCCATCGACTTTTACAAATCCCTTGGAGCTGTACAAATGGAAGATTGGCTGACCTTCCGCTTGACCGGCGACGCACTGCTCCAAATGGCCCGCCAAGGCTGAGGCATCCCTAGCGTGAACACCGAGCGACTCGACCCACCGACTTCCCCGGGCCCCGGCCCAGACGCCCCCTACCGAGGCCGAGGTTTTCTCGATCGAGAAGCCAGAGTGCCGATCGCCGGAGAGCAGGAATGGATCGCATTCCCGGGCGCCCTGAAGCGCGCCCTTAGCCGGCTCAGCCCGCCACTTTCACGGCCCGACCCCCCTGAAAACGAGAGCCAATCCCGATCCTCGGTCGGCTTGCTGCTTCACGGTCCCACCCGCAGCGGCAAAACTACCCTGACCGCCCAGATCCTCAGCCGGATTCCGGGAGCGCGGTCGGTAGTCTTTCCAGGCCCGTTCGACGCCAAGGCCTTGCTGGAAGAGGTCGTGCTCGCTCTCGACGTATTAGAAGTCGAGCAGCGGTTGGAAACCTATCGGCTCAACCCACTTTCGGCCGACGAAATCGAAGAGCTGCTGATCGAGCTTCTCGACGCTCACACCTCAGATGAGCGTCCCCTAATTTTGGTCGCCGATCACTTCGATGCCTGGCTCCGGGCCAACGACTCTTCACCGAAACGCCTTCGTGCCCGGTGCGTTGAATCGGCGACCCTTCTCTTTCGTGCCTTGCGGCGGACTTCTGGATACGCTCGTTTGATCGTCACCTGTCGTTCGTTCTTTACCCTGCCCGACCACGGCCGAGACCTGACCGACCTGCTCACGTTGATCGAACCGGGTTCGCCGAATCCGGAGGTCTTGACCCGACTGGTGGCGACGCCGTTCGCCCGTTCCGAGGGACCGTCGACAGAAGAACCCAACGTCAATCCACTGCAGCAGAAGATTCAACGAGCCTGTTTGGACCATTTGGGCCTGGCCGATCTGCTCACTCGATCCGCGGTCGCGATTCCCGAGGCGCTCAACTCGGCCCTCCGCACGATCGAGGCTTATCTCGACAGCAGGGGCGAGGTGCCTAGAGACGAATTGCCCGAGGTCATAGCTTTCTTTGAGAGTTTGGTCTACGAGCGCCTATTCCAGGGGCTCGACATTTCGGAAAGGGACCTGCTGCGTCTTTCGACCTCATTCGAAGCACCCGCCCCCTTATATATTGTCCAGGAATTCGCCCGGCGATTCAGCCTGTTGGACGAAGAGGATCCGACCGGAGATCGTCTCATCCACGGTCGATTGGCGATCCTCGGTTTGTGGGACTTCTTCGAATCCGGCGCTCCATTCCAGGTCGGGCATCAGGCTCCAGGGGGCGCCCCAGTCCCCGAATCGTATTTGGTGCTCAATCCGGTCGCCCGCCCGCGGGCCGGATCCTTGGACGACGAAGAGCGACCGGCCGTGGCCATGCACTTGATTCAGCTCTATGTAGATGCTTGGTTGCCCGAACCGAGTTCGGTCATCGATCCGTTGCGCTGCTACCAACTGTGCCGCTTGGCCGTCGCTTGTGGAGATCCCGCAATCCTCAACCGGGTTCTGCCGGCGGCCCTCGAATGGCTACAGCGACACCTCGAAGACGAGGCCGCTCTGCACTTGGGTATCAAAGCGCTTCAGCTCTTGGACAATTCCCGCTTCGAGGCGAGTTTGGAGCTGTTGTTGGCTCTTGCCCAGCTCTGCTCAAAGGTCGGTGAGCACCAACAGGCGGCAAGGCTGCTGAAACGGTCCGAGGCGTTGGAGGATCTCGACGCGGTGCAACAGGCTCACCTAGCCCGCTGTCTAGGTGCTGCCGGTGGAGCCGCCGGGGACCTCGAAAAAGCCGTCGAGCTTCTACAAGCCTCTATCGACGGATTCGAAGCGGCCCGAAGACCCTGGGATGTGGCAGAGTCCCTGGGCGCCTTGGCGGACCTTTCCGCACAACAGAATCTGGAAGCAGCGCTCGAGTTCCGTCGTCGGGAAATCGAAATTCTCAAAGAACTCGGCGAGAAGCGACGAGCCATCACAGCTTTGGGTCATTTGGCCAATTTGCAACGGCTCCACGATCAAGCCGGGCCAGCGATTGCAGCCCACGAGTCCGCCCTAGCGATGGCCAGGGAGCTGCGGAATCCGGAACTCGTGACGACTATCCAAGGTGAACTCGCCCGGGTCTTCTCCGACCAAGGGGACCTGGACCGTGCCGCAGCCCTGCAACAAGAGCGATTGGACCATTTCTCAAATACCGGCAACGCGGCCGGGCGGGCCCAAGCCCTGTGGGGCTTGGCTCGAATCGAGCTTCAACGTCAACGGATCGACGCCGCAATGAGCCTGCTGGTGGAGGCTTACCACATCAACCTGGAACTCGATCGACCCGAAGGTATCGGCCTGGTGGGTTTGGATTACGGGCAGGTGTTGTGGGCGGCGGGCATGATGGGGGAAGCCCGCCTGATCCTCGAACGGGCAGTCCAAGCTTTTCGACGCCTGGGCGACGCCGGACTGCTGGCCCAGGCCGAAAGGATCTTGGAAGAGCTGACCACCGCGTCCTGAAACTCGGCTTAATCTGTCCAGCTCAAAAACGACAGGGTGAGCCGCCCTCGTATTTTCCTAGGTAGAGGGACAAGGTCTCGCGAGATCCTTCGGGGGCCTGGTCGAGCAGGCGGCGGACCACGGCGGCGGCTTCTTCGCAGCGATCTGCTTCCGCCAACGCTTTGGACAAGGTCAGCCAATGGCTCGGTTGGTTGGTCGCAGACGCTACTCGGGTTGCCAGGCTGACGGCTTTTTCGCCGTCCCTCGCCTGAGGATCGGGCGAGGTCGACATCAGCTCGGCGAGTTCGAGGGCGATCAGCCCTTGATCCGGCATTGCACGGTAAGCTTCCTCGAGCCAAGTCCGGGCTTCCCCATGAAGCCCTAAACGGGTCATCAATCGTCGGCCGGACAACCAAAGACTCTGATCTGCCGGATTGAGCTGCACAGCCTCTCGAATCAGGACCAACGCTTCCTCCGGTTTCTCTTGCATTTCATAGGCCCGGGCGAGCTGGGCTCTGGACTCGGCATCCCGCGAGTCCGACTCGACCGCCTTCTTCAGCAAATCGACCGCTTCTTGAGTTTTGCCTTCCTGTAAAAGCAACGCTCCGAGATTGAAGCTCGCCGCGGAATTGGCGGGCTCGATTTGCAACACTTGACGGTATTGCTCCTTGGCCGCCTCGACGTCGCCCCCCGCTCCCAAGGCCGTGGCCAGATTGACCCTGGCGGCAATGCTTTCGGGATTCGATTGCAAAGCCTTTTGGAAGCTTGTCGCGGCCTCGGCGTATCGACCCACGGCAAAGGCCCTGCGCCCTTCCAAGATCATGACCCTTTCGCCGGTCTTGCGCTCCTCGATGGCGTCGAAGATGGGATCCGGCGCCCGCAAACCGACGTCGCCCCGCTGCTCCAGGTGGGTTCGGGCCTTCTCCACATCGCCGAGCCCCCGGTAGGCGAGACCCAGCGGGTAGTGCAGACGGTTGGCTTCCGGCACCTGCTGCAATGCGCGCTCGAAATAATTCACCGCGCGATCGTAGTCTTTGGTCGAAAGGGCCACTTGACCGAGCACCGCCAGGGCCGCCGGGCTGTCCGCCGAAAGCTCTAAGGCGTGGTTCAGCAGCGCTTTGGAAACCAACGGCATGTTTTGCTCTAAACGGACCTCGGCCAGCCCGACCAAAGCCGTTGAATTGCGTGGCAACAGCTCCAGATTTGCCTCATAGGCCGCTGCCGCACCCTCTAAATCTCCCTTGGCCCTCAGCGCCAGGGCCAGGGCGTAGCTCCATCTTGGATCTCGGGGTGCCATTCGCGAGGCGTTGTTGTAACAGGCGATGGCGGAGTCGAGCAGCTCATGGGCATGGAAAAGGAAACCCAGCTCGCCAAAAGTCTCCATGATTTGAGTGGGATCCTGGGGAGATGCGGCCATGGCGGTTTGCAGCTCCTGGAGACGGTTTGCGATCACCTCCTTGACCGCTCCGTCCAACGCGTCCATGGGCGCGGAGGGGATTCCTTCCAGCACCAGCTCCTGCTCAGGGGGCGCGGCGGCTTGCTGAGCGACGAGGGGCACCACGGCCCCGACCAAGATCCAAGCCAGCATGGTTCCGACCCACAGGACGCTTTTCGCCGTTGGGCCGGCGACCTTCGACAACGAGCCAGGGCCCAGCCAAATCTGCTCTCTGGTGGTTCGGCGGTCGTTCATCACTTTCCCTTTTTTCACTGACTCGTCCTTACTAAAATCTTCCAAGCTGATCTTTTTCACCGCGACGCCCACGAGTCATTCCTGAGTTCATTTCTGTGGTTCATTCCTGCGGCTCATTCTGTGGTTCATTTCCGTGGTTCATTTCTGCGGTTTCTTGGCAGCGGAATCATCTGTGGGTCGGCCGGAGCCTTGGACCACACGATGATATTTGCCGAGGCCGAGGCTGGGGAAGGATTCCCGACTACCGTCCGGCCAAAGAATCCGAATTTCACTCGGCGAACGACCGTCGGGTATGGCAACCACCACCCGCGGGTCCGAAGCAGAGGCGTAGCTGCCGTCGGTGGACGCCCGCCGCCACAGGGAAGGCGGCGAGCCTTTTCCGTCGAGGCGAATGTCGACCACGGCACCCGCGACGTCGCGCTCTTTGCTGCCCGAGCGCACCTTGAGCTGCAAGCCGAGCCAACGCTTCGGCGACCCTGCCACCAAGAACAGCCGCGCGGGACCGTGATTGTTGGTCATCAACAGGTCCACGTCACCGTCGTTGTCCACATCCCCGAGGGCCAATCCCCGGCTGACCTCGGACGCCCGGAAGCTCGGCCCGGCTTGATTCGAGATGTCGATAAAACCTCGGCCCGCCTGATTCAACAGCAATTGATTGGGCTGGCCCAGGGGAAAGGGATCTCCGTCACGCACCTGATCTTCGAGAATCCGGACCGAGCCGGAGAAAACCACCAGGTCGAGCCAACCATCGGCATTCACATCCACGAAACCCGTGCCGAAGGAGGTGAAGGACAAGCTCGAACTCGCCAGCCCCATCTCGATCGTACGGTCCTCGAAAAAGGCGCCGCCTTGGTTCAGGTAGAGGGTATTGGTCTCGCCCATCAGGTGGGTCATGAACAGATCCGCGTCGCCGTCACCGTCCGCATCGCCGACGGTCACACCCATCGAGGCCTCGGGCTGACCTTCGCGGTTGAGGGCCACGCCCGCGAGCAGCGCCTCGTCTCGGAAGGTGCCGTCCCGACGATTGATCCACAATCGATTGGCCTGGCCGTCGTTGGCCACGTAGAGGTCGAGCCAACCGTCACCGTCCAGATCCTCGGCCACTACTCCCAGGCTGGCTCCGGCCACAGCCGCCAACCCAGAGCGGGTGCTCCAATCCTCGAAGGTGCCGTCACCTCTGTTGTGAAAAAAGGAGTTGGGCAAGGGCGGAAAGGCCGAAGGACCGCAATAGTCCTTCCTGCTGGATGTGGCGTAACAGGTGGGATTCTTGTCGATGTCGTAGCGTACGTAATCGATCACCATCAGATCGAGATGCCCGTCGCGATCGAAATCCGCCAAGGTGCCGCCCACGGACCAAGCCCTGGCATCGCCGGCGACCCCGGCTTTGGCGGTCCAATCCTCGAAGGTTCCATCCCCTCGATTGCGCCACAGCTGGTTCGCGCCGACGTTGGCGACGAAGAGGTCGACGAAACCGTCGCCGTCCACGTCTCCTGTGGCCACTCCCATGCCGTAGCCGTCCGCCATGAGCTTCGAAGAATCGGTGACGTCGACGAATCGAGGCACACTGTTGCCCACTCCGGCACTCACTCCGGCACCCACACCTTCGTTGCGCCACAAACGATCTCTCAAGTCTCGATCGGACGGGGCGGTTTCGAGGGTTTTACCCCGGTCTTGGGCACGCAGGAAGGTGCCCTGCATCACATACGCGTCGAGATCACCGTCGTTGTCGAAATCGAACAGGGCTGCACCTTGGCCGGTCATCTCCGGAAAATAGAGGTCCCCGGTACGACCATTCCAATGGCGGAAGGTCAGACCGGCGGCCTCAGTGGCGTCGGTCAGCAGGGTTTGTGCCTCCAAAACCGAGCCGGTGAGGCAAAGGATGCCCACCGAGGCTGGGATGAGGCGGAGCAGAAAGCGGCTGGAAGAATTCGTGGATCGACTCACCCGCTGATTGTACACCTCCCACCGTCCTCGATCTCGACTGCTTTGGGTCGTGCTCGCACCTCGGGAGGCATCCCACGGGCGGCCACGGGTTATTATCGGGGCACCCATTGCAAGCACCCATTGCAAGCACCCATTGCAAGCAGACTACATTCAGACCACGCAGCTATAGAGGAGCGAATCAATCATGGTGGACGAAGTCACGCGGATCACACGCGAAGGTTGGGGGGAGCGCCTGGGGGGCTCGTTCAAGGGCATTGTCGTCGGCATCTTGATGGTGTTCGGTGGTATTGGTTTGCTGTTTTGGGGCGAGGGGCGGGCGGTCAAACGGGCCAAGGCCTTGGCGGAAGGATCCGCGGCGGTGATCACCGTGGACGCGTCGGGACCGAGCGCCGGCAACGAAGGCAATCTGGTCCACTTCACCGGCCGAACCGACGCTTACGAGTCGATCTCGGACCCGATCTTCGGCATTGAGTCCGACGCGTTGAAATTGGAGCGTCAAGTCGAGATGTACCAATGGGCCGAGGAAAAAGAATCGAAAAAGAAGAAGAATACCGGCGGCAGCACCGAGACCGTAACCACTTATCGGTACAAGAAGGAGTGGTCGTCGAAGGTCATCAATTCGTCGAATTTCGAACAGCCCTCGGGCCATGAGAATCCCTCGTCCATGGCCTACCCCAACAAAACCTTCACCGCCGATCCGATCGTCATCGGTGATTGGGTGCTCGGCCATCGATTCGTCGCCAAGCTGACCAAGAAAAATAAGCTCAGCGTGGGCGAAGCGGATCTCGAACGGGCGCCGGCGGAGATCCGGCGCAAAGCGCGCCTGGCAGACGGCGACTTCTATTTCGGCGAGGACCCCAGCTCTCCGTCAATCGGCGATCTTCGGATCCGCTTTGCCACCGTGCCGCGGGCGGAAGTCAGCGTGGTCGGCCAACAACGGGGCCAAGGCCTGGAGCCCTATACGGCCAAAGTCGGAGGCGACATCGCCTTGCTCAGCTACGGCACCAAAACCTCCGAGGAGATGTTCGACGCCGCCAAGGCCGGCAACGCCACCCTAACCTGGGTGCTGCGGCTAGTGGGATTCGGCATCATTATGGTGGGATTCATGACGATTTTGCGCCCCCTCACCGTCGCCGCAGATTTGATTCCCTTCCTGGGAAATCTGGCGGAAAAGGGAGTCGGACTGGCCGCTTTTGTGCTCGCGGCCATGGTGTCCCTGGTGACTATCGCCATCGGCTGGATCTTCTACCGACCCCTGTTGGGAATCGCTCTGCTGGCGCTAGCTGTTGGCCTAGTGGTCTGGTTGATGAAACGCGCTGCAGCCAATCCGTCGGTGGATAAGTGGACCGGCAAATCGTCGGCAGCTCCACCACCGCCACCGCCCGCCGGCGGATAACGGACGGATCGAAGGGCCTAATCAGATTCCGAGTGAGAGGCGGTCCGCCAGGACCTTCGGCAATCCGGAGCGAACGATGCGCTCCTGGGCCTTCGAGATGGCGTAGTCCACCCGCTGCCAGCGGACCGTGCGAGCCTCGCTGTCGTAGATCAAATAGGCCGCCCGGGGATCGCGATCACGGGGTTGGCCGATGGAGCCGGGATTGAGCAAATAGCGCTTCCCTTCCTCCATGTGCAACACCGCGGACTCTCCCTGCACCACAGCCACCTCGATGGTGCCCTTGGAATGCAGCACGAAACGCGACGGAATGTGGGTGTGACCGAAAAAGATCACCGACGCCTCGGGGTAATTCGAGAAAATCTCGTAGGCGTCGTAGATCGAGAACACATAAGTGTCCTCATCCAGCGGGGAACCATGGCAAATGTGCATGTCGTCGGTGATCGGCACCGGACCGAGAGGCATCTCTCGTACATACCGCAGATTCGCCGGGGTCAGCCGTTCGGTGGTCCAACGGGCCGCCGCCAAGGCGGGCTGATTGAAATTGGAGCCGTCTTCGAGCTCGGCGACCACTTTGTCGTGGTTGCCGCGGACCACATGGACCGTGCCCTCCAAATTTTTGACGGCCTCGACCACCTGGTTGGGACCGGCTCCGTAGCCGACCAAATCTCCCAACACCAAAGTGGCGTCGAAACGCTTACGACGCACGCGCCGGAGGACTGCCGCGAAAGCATCCCAATTGCCGTGCATGTCTGAAAGGACTAGATAACGCAATTTCTCTCTCGGATCATTCGGAGAATTCTAGCAGCAACGGCCCCAGCCGGCTCACCCGGTTGGACTTTCACCTTCAGATCCGCAGCTCGATAGGCAGGTCGTCGTGCTTCAAAAAGAGCGCGGGCCTTCATCTCGTCCTGTAAAAGGGGACGGGACTGACGCCCTCGCTCGCTCATGCGTCCGATTATGCTATCGAAATCTAGATCGATCCAGAGGGAAGTGCCAAGATTCTCTACAACTTGTCGATTTCGCTCATAGGTGAAGGCGCCGCCGCCGGTGGCGATCACCCCTGAGCGTAGTTGGGCCGTGCATCTCAAGCAGGCGTGCTCCAGATCTCGAAAGTAGGTTTCACCCCAACGCTCGAAGATTCTCTTGACCGGCATGCCCGCCGCCGCGGTGATCCAATGGTCGAGATCGACAAAACGGGTGTGGCAACCGCGTGCCACGCGGCGACCCAACTGCGTCTTGCCCACTCCCATGAATCCAACCAAATACAACGGCATAGCTAGCGGCCATCCAGATTCGGCTCGGTGGAGAAGGCCCAGCGCCCTGCGCGCGTCGCTGCGAAACTCGCACAACCATCTAGGCCCCGCTGCAAGTTACTGATGTGTAAAAACTTATGCCGATTCATAGGTTGTATCGCTCAGACAGTCTCCGCTGCCGTGCTCGGATCGCTGGGCCTTCTGCTGTCGCAAAACCTCATTTCTAGATGGGCTCTAGATAGCGGCCACCCCTAGCGGGTCAGCTCCGGCCGGCGGCCTTGGCGCTTTCGCGACGGAAGGCGTAAATCCAGAGCGAAATAAATCCGCCCCACACCGTGCCGCAAATGACGGCCATCGTGATCCAAGCCAATGTGCTCATTCCAAAGCTCCTTGTTCGGTTCCGTCAGGGTCTGCGCCGGGGCCTTGGCCCGAGCTGTGTTGGGCCAACCACCGGTTGAGGGCCAACAAGACGATCAAGGCAACACCCCATTGCACCAACACAGTGCCGACGCTGAAAGTCGCCAGCGGTTGCCACCAGCCGGGACCCAAATCACGCAACCACCAAACCAACAGCACCACCGCCTCGACCGGCACCAACACGCCGACCATGAACACCCACCAGCGCCCAACCGGTAAATCGCAGCCGTCACCGTTGACCACTTCCTGGCGTAGGCGTTCGAGACCAAATTTGCGCGCTGCCAAGGCGAAAAATAGGCCGGAGAGCATGAGGCCCACACCCCACACCCAATCTTGGTTTTGGAAAATCTCCATCTTCAGAGCCGAAGGCGCACCGAAGACGATGCCGGCCCCGCCGACAATCAAAATCGCTTGCTTCCGGGGCCAACCGGCGTCGATCAAAATCCGTGTCGCCAGCTCGAGCATCGCGATCAGGCTGGTCAGAGCCGCGAACGAGAGGGCGGCGAAAAATAGGACCATGAACACCGAGCCGCCGGGCATGGCGGCAAAGAGCTGCGGCATCCAAATGAACGTCAGCCCCTCGTTGCCGGCTCCGACGATCTCGCTTTGAGCTTGTGGATTGATGGCGAAAACCGTGCACAGCACCATGATGCCGGCCAACAACGACATGGAATTGTTGCCGAAACCGATCAGGAAAGCGTTCAAGGAAACGTCCTCACGGGCGCGCATGTAGATGGCATATGTGAGGATCAACCCCCAGCCGGCACCGGTATCCCATGCGTTTTGGGTCAGGGCCTCGAGCCAGATCTTGGGCGAGGCCAGCTGAGACCAATCCGGAGTAAAAAGGAAAGCCAGACCTTGCTCGGCACCCGGCAGGGTGACGGCACGAATCGCCAAGATGATCACCATCACCACCAGGCTTGGGATCAACACCCGCGCGGCCTTTTCAATGCCGCGAACTCCGAACCACACCACACCCACGCCCAAACCAATGGCCAGCACGTGGGTAACCAATGATTGAGGCGTTCCGGCAAACGACTGCCAAAGCCGTTCGGAGGCCTGCCCGTCGGCCAAACCACCGGTCACGGAGGCGGCGAAGAACCGTAAGCACCAGCCGGTGACCACCGAGTAATAGAACATGATGCCGGTAGCACAAAGGGCCACGAAACCACCCATCCAGGCCATGCCGGGACCGCCCATGGCCACGAAGCTGCCGATGGTGCCGCGCCGGGCCCTCTTGCCGAAGGAAAATTCGACGATCATCAACGGCACAGACCACAAGAAGAGGAAAACCACCCAAGCGACCAAAAAGCTGCCGCCGCCGTTGGACGCCGCAATGCGCGGAAAACGCCAAATGTTGCCGGTGCCCACGGCCATGCCGAGGGTAGCGATCAACATGCCCCAACGGCTGGTAAAGACGTCACTTCGACTCATCTTTGTTGTCCTCCAATGCCGCCACCAATCGACGGCTGTTGCGGGCCACATCACCCCGGCAAAGGGCGCCTAACATCACCACCGAATCGGCTCCGGCTGCGAGCACTTGGTGAGCATTCCCAAGATCGATCCCGCCGATGGCCACCAAGGGTTTGTGGGTTAGGGCACGAGCTGCCCGAACTCCGGCCAAGCCGATCGTCGGGTCTGGATGCTGCTTGCTCTGGGTGGCGAAAACCGGGCCACAGGCCAGCAGATCCACCGCATCATCTGCGTTTCCCTGCCGAATTTGATGTTCGTCGTGGCAGGATAACCCGATCCATTGGTCGGGCGATAGGACCCGACGGGCAGCCGCCGGGGGTAAGTCCTCTTGACCCACATGGGCTCCCGCCAGGGGAAAGAGCGCCGCCAAATCGACCCGATCGTTGATCCACAGCTGAGTGGGGCTGCCTTCCAATTGCCGGACACTCGACTCCACCACCCGATGTAGGGTTCGGTCGTCGACCGACTTCACGCGAATCTGAATCCACCGCACCCCGGCCTCGGCCATCTCAACCACCGCTCGGGTCACCGAATCCAAATCCCGACTAGATGGAGCAACGGGCGACAAGCCCAAGGCATCGCCGTCAGCAATGCCGTAAAGCTTCGGAATGCGTGGCTTCGGAATTCGATTCAATCGCGCTTGGCCGCCGCAGCCCGCTCGAAGAAGGATTCCATGAATCGGGTCGACAGCTCCCCACGAATGAAAAATTCATCGCGCAAGATGCGTTTGTGCAACGGAATGGAGGTCTTCACCCCTTCCACCACGAAGAAGTCCAAGGCCCTGAGCATTCGAGCGATCGCCTCTTCGCGATCCTTGCCCTTGGCGAGCAGCTTGGCGACCATGGAGTCGTAATAGGGCGGGATGAAATATTCCTCGTAACCATGGGTATCGACCCGAATCCCAGGCCCACCGGGCAAGTGAAACGTCTCAATACGCCCGGGTGAGGGCATGAAACGTTCCGGGTCCTCGGCGTTGATCCGGCACTCGATGACGTGACCACGGGGGCGCAGGCCGGCACGAAAGGAAAGCTCGTGACCCGCGGCCACCTTGAGCTGCTCTTTCACCAAATCCACACCCATGACCATTTCGGTCACCGGATGCTCCACTTGGATCCGGGTGTTCATCTCCATGAAATAGAAGCTGCCGTCGACATCGAGCAGAAATTCCACGGTTCCGGCGTTGGTGTAGTTGACCGCTTTCGCCAACTTCACCGCCGCTTCACCCATCTGCTCCCTGAGCTCTTGATTGAGTGCCGGCGATGGGCTTTCTTCGATCAATTTCTGATGGCGTCTTTGAATCGAACACTCACGCTCACCCAAATGGACCACATTCCCGTGGTGATCGCCGAAAATCTGAATTTCGACGTGCCTGGGCTGCTCGAGATATTTCTCCAAATACATGGAGCCGTCACCGAAGGCTCGCTCAGCCTCCTCGCTGGCGGTGGCGTATTGGCTTTCGATCTCCGACGCATTGCGGACAATGCGCATGCCGCGGCCACCCCCGCCGGCAGAAGCCTTGAGAATGACCGGATAACCCACCTCAGCGGCCATGGCTGCAGCGGCCGAGGCGCCGGCCAGGGGCTTTTCACCCCCGGGAAGCACAGGGACCCCGGCTTCCACCGCTACCTTGCGCGCATTGGCCTTGTCTCCCATGGCGCGGATCGTCTTCGGATCCGGGCCGATCCAGGCGATCTTGCACTCCTCCAACACTTCGGCGAAGTGGGCGTTTTCCGACAGGAATCCATAACCAGGGTGCACCGCTTCGGCACCGGTGATCTCAGCAGCGGCGATCACCGAGTTGATGTTGAGGTAGCTCTCGCTGGAGGGCGGTGGGCCGATGCAAACGTCTTCGTCCGCATAGGTGACATGCAGGCTGTTTTCGTCCGCGGTGCTGTGGACCGCCACGGTGGCGACACCCAGCTCCCGGCAAGCCTGAATGATTCGCAGGGCAATTTCGCCACGATTGGCGATCAGAATCTTCTTGAACATCGATAGGTCCTAACTCGAGCTGAGAGGGCTCGGCCGGCTCAGGCGGGTTTGATCGCGAACAACCGCTCGCCGAATTCCACCGGCTGAGCATTCTTCGGATAGATGCCTACGATTTCGCCGTCGACGTCCGATTCAATCTCGTTCATCAACTTCATCGCTTCGACGATGCACAACACTTGCCCTTGGGCCACCACATCGCCCACTTCGACGAATGCTGGAGCCTCGGGATTCGGCGACCGGTAAAAAGTGCCGACGATCGGTGAGGTCATGATGTTGGCGCCTGCGGGCGGCTCGAGTTCGTCGTTGGCCGCTTCAGGCTCAGGCGCCGGAGAGGCGGCTGACGAAGCGGGCAAAGCCGCAGCAGGTGCCGGTGCCGGCACGGCAATCGGTGTGGGCTCGACCGCGGCCTGTTGGGTCACATGCACCGTTTCGGCCGTTTTGTATCCGTCGACTTTCAGTCGAAAGCCGGAACGTTCCAGCTCGATTCCCGACATCTGGTGGCTGGCCACCAACTCGATGAGCTCTTTGATTTGTTCAAAAGTCAGCAAGGTCTTTTCCTTCCTGGGCCTTCAGCGCTACACAACAGAGCGCCTTCCGGAGATAGATAATCGTCACAACGCCAGGTCGGTGAATCCGACCCGGGCTAGGTCTCAAATGTTCAGGTCTCGAATGATCAGGTCTTGATGGATCACATGCGAGTGATGCGGTTTTCAGGTCTTCGAGCGCTCATCGCGGCAAGCCCAAAACGGAGACTCGCACCGAAAACCTCGGCTCGCGTGGGTTAGCTCGATCTAATGGAGAATCGTTTAGAGGTCCTGCTCGAAAAGAATGACGGATCTTCTGAGCTCGAAACGAGCTCGTCCTGCATTAGCACCTGTCTCCAGGACCAAAAGCAAGAAGTACTCGTCCGTCAAGGCACTAACCATAAGGATGAAGAGATCGGTGGTCACCGAGAAGTGGCGAACCTTACCGACCGACAATTCTTGATGATTCTGGGACACCGCTCGGATCTGCGACATGAGTTCCGCGGCCAAAAGATCCAAATCCAAAGACGCATCTCGGCTCACGGATTCAACCGGAATCCCGTCTTTGGCTACCAACGAAAGGGCCAGGGTACCCTGAATTCTCTGACTTACCTGCTCGAGTCTCTCAGTGAACATGGTCCTGGCTCGTCTTCCGGAGATGTTTGGCGTACTGGTCGAGGACCAGGATCTTCTTGGCTGTGAGTCCTTCCGGGATGACTCCCTTAAGGGATCGATCCGCGAGAAGGTCGGCTGCGGTCAACAAATCGTGCTCGGCCGGAGCCGCCTCTTCAGTCGCATTTTCAGTCGCATTTTCGACCGGAGCAGAATCTTCATCTTGGGCTGCGTCTCGGGCAACTGGTTGGGCTCGGCTCGCGGCTTCAATGGCTGCTCGAGCCGCTGCGGAAGGCTCACCTGAAGGAAGCTCGGCAGATAACTCGACGTTTTCGCTCTTCTGGGTTTCCGACTCCTGCAGAGTCTCGGCAGCCTCCGGCTCTGAATCGGCTTCCGGCATCAGAGAGATCTCCGGAACCGGATCCATCTCCGGCACCAGCTCCACCCCAGGCGCCAAGTCCATCTCCACCTTTGGGCCACTCACCGGCTCGGGCGTCGGCATGGGCTCGGTCGCCTCCAGTGTGGCCTCCGATTCTGGATCTCCGAGCGCGGCTCTTCGAGCAGCTTCGATCGCCTCCTGGGCGGCGCTCGACGGCTCACCTCGGCCCTTGGAAACAGGCTCGCTCGCCGGCTCTTCTTGCGCAGGCGTCTCCTCAGGGGTCAGGTCTTGATCTTTTCGGCGTGCGGTTTCGAGTTTCGCCTTGCCTGCTAGGGCAGCGGCATTGCCGGGATCGTGCCGTAATACTCGATCAAAAATCTCTTCAGCTTCGTCAAGATGACCTTGGCCTAAATAGAGTTCACCGAGGGTGGCGGTCGCGGAGTCTTCGGACGCGCTTTCAGTGTTCGCCTCGGCCTTGGTCTCGGTGGTCTCCGCCTCGGCTGCGCGCGGCGCGCTACCCCACAAGGAATCGAGGGTGGGTTTGGGGGCGGCCGGGCCCCTGAGATCAAATAGGTCGTCGAAAGATGGCTTAGGCGGTGGGGCTCCGAGCTCGAAAAGGTCGGTCGAGGGGGAAGCGAGCGGCACCAAACCAGTGGCTTCCTCGATGGCTGGGAGTTCGTTGTCGGCCAGGGCGGGGGCAGGATCTTTCTTCGGTTTTTCGGCGGCTTTTTTAGACGCCGCCAAGATTGCGGCTAAGGCCGCCTCGGAAGGACCTTCTGCAGCTTCGACATGGCTTTTGGGCTTCGGATCCGACTCTTCCTCTTCCTGAGCGTGGGATTTCCGAGAGGCAGCAGAAATGGCTGCCATGGCTGCCGACGACGGCTGTCCGGGCGAGACTTCCTGCGGCGCTTCGACCGCCTCGACCGCATCCTCCCCCTCCGGGCCTACCTCTAGGGAAGGTAGCTCCGGAGTTGAGTCCTCCGGGGCCGAGCCTTCTTCCTTCACTGCTTTCTCCACGTCTCCGGAGTCGGGATCGGGATCGGGATCGGCTTCGAATTGGAAAGCTACCCCCTGATTGACGGGCGGAGCGACGGCAGGCGCCGGCGGCGCTGAAAAGGCTGCCGGTGCCTCGGTATCCGCGGCCAGCAGGGCCGCCATGTCTGGAGCGTCAATGTACGCAGAGGATTCTTCGGGCAGGGCGCTGGCGAACGACGCGTATCCGGGATCCGGATCGAAAGCGACTCCGTCTTCGGAGAATTCTTCCGAGTCCTCCTCAAAGTCGGCCTCAGAGTCGTCGGATTGCGAACCTGTGGGAGCCGAGGAGTCCTGCTCCGATTGGGGTTTCAACAAGCTGAGCCGGTATTCCAAATGGTCAATTTCTGGATCACGATCATTGAGCAGCCGGTAGATATTCAATCGCTCCGAAGCGCGGTCGAAATCCCCCAACTGGAGAAAACCCTCCAGCAGGAGCTTGCCGGCATCCATGTTTTCCGGATCCTGGCGGGTGACCGCTTCAAGAAGTTCAACCGCTCCGTTCTGGTCGCCGGTCTCCAGAAGACATCGGGCCAGGGCCACTCGACCGCGGGGATCCCTGGGCCGATGCTCAAGGCTTTTTTCCAGGACTTCGACAGCTTCGGGATGACGGCCGAGCTTGCGGTATTCCTCCGCCAGCTCCAAATAGACCTTCGAAGACGGATCACTCTCCCAGAGGAGCTTCAGATCGTCGATGCTGTGGTTGTCGCCAAGCTCTGACATAAAGACCCGATCGTCAAGGGCACTCGAGTTGCTTCGAATCGCCGGGTTGAATCGTGGAAACGTTCAGGTTGCGATTATATCCACTCATTCAAGAAGTACCAATTCTCGCGGGGACTTAGCTGGATTCCATCTAGGAGGTCAGATTAGGAGGCGCTCAATTTCGGACCGAACTCGGGCCACCAAGTCGGCTTGGCCGCCTTGCGCGATCCTCGCCAGCTCGATCGGTCTCCCATACTTCACCTTGACCGGCCCAGGAATCACCAAGGAGCTGCCTTTGGGACGAATGTCCCGAGTCCCCTTGATTCCCACCGGCACGATCGGCGCTCCCGTCTGTTGCGCGATCACCACTCCCCCGCGTTTGAAGGGCAGCAGCTCGCCGTCGGGAGACCGGGTTTGCTCTGGGAAAATTAGAATCGAATTACCTTTGGCGATGTGCTCCACGGCGATGCGGTAGGTCTCCGCCGCCGCCTTCCGATTGCCGCGGTCCACGGGAATGAACCCGCCGGCGGAAAGGGCCCAACCGAAAACTGGAATCTTGAACAAACCCTTCTTGGCCATGAAGCGCGTCTGCCCTGGAATGCTGCTGATCAAAACCGGGATGTCGAACATGCTCTGATGGTTCGACATGTAGATGTAGCCGCGCTCCGGATCCAGCTCCTCTTCCTGCTCGACCTCCAGATCGACCCCGCAGATCCAGAGATTGAGTCGGCTCCAAATTCTCGCCAGCTGGTACATCCAATGCCCGCGGGGTGGGAGCCAGCCGGCGATCGAGGCCAGCAAGCCGAAGAATATGGTGTCGAGCGCCACGACCACGTTGCCGATGATCGTCCGAATCACGATCCGCCAACGGGGCGGTCGACGAATCTGCTCTTTCGTGGCCGAGCCGGAAACGGCACCGGCACCGGCTCCGGTTTCAGTTTCAGTGGCTTCGATTTCGCTCATATGCGGCTATTCTCCATAGATCCTGCCCCCGGGTCCAGCCGATAGCCCAACTCTCGGTCCGCTGCTGCTATGCTCCGCATATGAGCAGCGGGACCCGATCTATTGCCCTCAAGAGAAACCATGCTTTTCTTCGCCTGCTGAAGCTGAGCCTACGCGCCGGCGCCGCCTACGACCTGATCTTCGCTTTGGCCATGGTCGCATTTCCGGCCTTGGCCGCCGAGCTGTTGGGCCTCAGGCTGCCGGGGGACCCCTACTACCTCTGGCTGATCGCGGTTTTCTTGGTCATGCTCGCCGGCGTCTACCTTCTTGCCGCCTACGATCCGCGCGCTTATTGGGGAAATATCGTCGTCGGCATTGGCGGACGGACCCTAGGTTTCTTCGCCTTGCTGGCAGCGGCGATCCTCGATCCGACATTGCCGGGACTCTACTTGTTGGCGTTCTGCGATCTGACCTTCGCCGTTCTACACGCTGTATTCTGGTGGCCTATACGGCGCTGAGGCGGCCCACTTCGGCTATTTCACAAGGCGAACGTAAGCATGAGAAGCCCCGATCAGGTGCTGCAGTCCGTCGGTGAACTCGGCATCCTCGCCGGCAGGGCGCTGACCGCCTTGGTGACCCCGCCTTGGGAGGTCCGAGAGTGGATCCGCCAAGCGGAGCAAATCGGCGTTCGAAGCCTGGGCGTGGCGTTGATCACCGCCACCTTCACCGGCATGGTCTTGGCCCTGCAAACAGCCTTCAGCCTGCCCAGTCTCGGGGTCAAGTACTACATCGGCACGGTGGTTTCGAAATCCCTCACCCGCGAGCTCTGTCCGGTTTTGATCGCCCTGGTCGTCGGTGGACGCATCGGCGCCGGCATCACCGCCGAGATCGGCTCCATGAAAGTGACCGAGCAAATCGACGCCCTGCGCGCCATGGCCGCCGATCCGGTGCGCAAGTTAGTGGCCCCGAAGCTCGCTGCCACCCTGATCATGCTGCCCTGTTTAACCATCCTCGGCGACTTCCTGGGCATTTTGGGCGGGCTCGGCATTGCGGTTTTCCAACTCCAGATCTCCCCTGGCCTCTACATCAACGACGTGCTCTCCGCCTTGACTTTCGACGACGTCATGAGCGGTGTCGGCAAGTCAGCGTTTTTCGGCTTCTTCATCACGCTGATTGCCTGCTTCCACGGCCTGAGAGCCCGGGGCGGCGCCGACGGGGTCGGCCGAGCCACCACCGACGCCGTGGTCATGTCGTCGATCACCGTGTTGGTGTCCGACTTCTTTCTCACCAAACTCTTCTATGTCTTTGGTTGAGCTATGAAGACCTCCACTCAGGCAACTCAATCGGCAACTCAGCCGTCAACCCGACCGGCAACTCAGCCGACCGCCCAGGCGCTGCTCCAAGTCCGCGACCTCGCCAAATCCTACGGCTCCCGAACCATTCTCGACGGTGTCGAATTCGATTTGGAAAAGGGCGAAACCCTGGTGATCTTGGGCCGATCAGGCAGCGGCAAAAGCGTGACCCTCCGACATTTGAACGGCCTCGAATATCCGGACCGCGGAACCGTGACGTTCGACGGCACCGAAATCACCCAGCTGAAGGAGCCCGAGCTGTACCCGATTCGCCGGCGCATGGCCATGTTGTTTCAAAGCGGCGCGCTGTTCGACTCCATGAGTGTTTTCGACAACGTCGCTTTTCCCGTGCGTGAGCACACCGACTTCTCCCCGGCGGAAATCGCCGAAGTGGTGACCGCGAAACTCCGGTTGGTTCGCCTTCAGGGAATCGAGCAACAAATGCCGGCGAGCCTTTCCGGCGGCATGAAAAAACGAGTTGCGCTGGCCCGGTCCCTGGCCCTGGATCCCGAGCTGGTGCTGTACGACGAACCCACCACTGGCCTGGATCCGGTCACTTCGGCGGTCATCGGCCAGCTGATCCTCAAGGGACGAGACTCCCTTAATGCCTCGGCGGTGGTGGTGACCCACGATCTACCCTTGGCCAGGACCGTGGGACACCGAATTGCCTTCTTAGACCAGGGTCGATTCCGATTCCTCGGCACATGGAAAGAGGCGGACCAAAGCGAAGATCCCATGTTGCGGGGTTTTCTCGAAGGCCGCCCGGAGACAGACGATGAGACCTGAGCAAGCGGCGAAACGCTCGTCGATAAAAGTAGGCCTGCTGCTCTTCGGAGCTTTGGGCACGTTGATGTTGAGCATTTTGCTGATCGGCGAAAAAAACAACCTCTTCCGGCCGATGAATCGCTATTCAGTCAAATTCGCCGACGTCAGCGGATTACAAGAAGGAAATCCGGTCCAGCTCAACGGTGTGGCCGTGGGTCGGGTAACTCAAATCGTATTGCCCGAGGATCCGGGTCAGCACCAGCTGACGGTTTGGATCGGTGTCGACCGACGATATGGCAAGCGGGTGCGCAAGGACTCCCAAGCGCGCATTCAAACCCTCGGCCTGCTCGGGGATAAATACATCGAGCTGACCTCGGGGACCGATGACGCATTGGTCGTACCCGACCGTGGGGAGGTGGCGACGGCGCCCGCCACGGACGTGGATCGGCTGATCAACTCCGGCGAGGATGCGGTGCAAAACATCGTCGCCATTTCTTCGAGCTTGGCGCGCATCCTCGACCGGATCGAAAGAGGCGACAGCGTGATCGGTGAGCTGTTGGCACCATTGCCGGAGGACTCCAATCGGGAGCCGCTGGTTGCACGCCTGCACAACACCATGGATTCCGTAGAGCAATTGTTGGCAGGAATCCAAGGCGGCGGTGGCCCGCTCGGGCGCCTGCTCTTCGACCGTGAGGCCGGGGATCGTTTGAGCCGCTCGATTGAACACTTCGAGTCCGTGATGCTCGAGATCCGCGAGGGCGACGGATTGCTGCCTGCTCTATTGCACGATCCGAGCTTGAAGACCGAGGCTCAGGCAGTGCTCACCGACCTCCGGGCCACCTCCGGGCAGCTGCGCGAACTGGTGACCTCGATCGAAGAAGCCGATGGTCTTTTGCCCAGACTGTTGGAGGACGAGTCCTTCGCCGACGAGGTGGTAGGCAAGGTCGAAACCGTGCTCGACCGGCTCGACAGCCTGAGTTCCGATCTCACCGAGGGCGACGGCACGGTGTCGAAGCTGATTCGTGACCCCGAGGTCTACGAAGCACTCAACGATGTTATCGTTGGGGTCAATGAATCTCGCCTATTGCGCTGGTTGATTCGCAACCGGCAAAAGGCAGGAATCGAGAAACGATATCGGGAGACTCAGTCCGCTTCCGAGCCGCAAATCGATTCGGATTCCGGCGCGGAAGAGCCCGAGCCGGAAGGTCCTTCTCCTGAATAAGCCTTCACCCATGAGCGACCCAGCATGAGCCAACACCTTTTGATCACGGGAGGAGCCGGTTTCATCGGCTCACACTTGACCCGGCGCCTACTCGATCGCGGTGATCGAATCACCGTGCTCGACGACTTCAACGACTATTACAATCCAGCGATCAAGAGACTCAACGTCCAGCCGTTCACCGGCCGCGAAGACTATCGGCTGGTGGAAGGGGATATTCGCGACGCCGAGCTGATCGAAAAGCTCTTTTCCGGCCGGATGAACGACGGCTGGGGCAAATTCGATGGCGTGATTCACCTGGCGGCCAGGGCCGGCGTCCGGCCGAGCCTAGAGCAACCGATTCTCTACGAAGAGGTCAATTGCGTGGCCACCCTACACCTCCTGGAGGCGGCCAGACGCCACGGCCCCGAGGTGTTCACCTTCGGCTCTTCGTCTTCGGTCTACGGCATCAACAAGAAAGTGCCGTTCTCAGAGACCGACCCCGTGGAGCAACCCATCAGCCCCTACGCCACCACCAAACGGTCCGGCGAGCTACTGTGCTTCAACTACCATCATCTCTACGGCCTCAAGACCTCGTGCCTGCGGTTTTTCACCGTTTACGGACCGGCCCAGCGGCCGGAGATGGCGATTCATAAGTTCACCGATCTGCTGGCCAGAGGCGAGAAGATTCCGATGTTCGGCAATGGTGAGAGCCGACGGGACTACACCTACGTCGACGACATTGTGACCGGCATTGTCGCGGCCTTTGACGCAGCCCCCGGTTTCGAGATTTTCAATTTGGGAGGTGCGGAAACCACCCGGCTATCGGATCTCATCCAGTGGCTGGCCCACGAGCTTGCCGTGGAGCCGAGGATCGAGTATCTTCCTGACCAACCCGGCGATGTTCCGATCACCTACGCGGACGTTTCTAAAGCTGGTGAAATGCTCGGATACTCGCCCCAAGTTCCGATCCGCGAGGGCCTCCGACGATTCGTCGCCTGGTACCAAGAAACCCGGTACAAAAAAACAGCAACAGCTTAACGCGAACTCAGCGCCCTCATTTTGAAGGCTCTGTGGGTCGTCCATCAGCTGAACCATAAAAACGCTGAGCCGTTGATATCACTTCGGTACAAGCTTCATTTCAGTAGCTTCTACTTCAGTGACTTTCCGCCCGCGGCTCCAGCGACAGCGTCCATCGCCTCCGTGCCGACATCGGCCCCCGAGGCGTCACACCTGGAGAGCAACACCCATGAAGATCTGTGTGGTAGGCACCGGCTACGTCGGCCTGGTCACAGGCGCATGCCTGGCGGACTTCGGCCATCATGTGACCGGAGTCGATAAGGACGAAAAAAAAATAGCCGACTTGCAAAGCGGCAAGATCCCGATTTTTGAACCCGGTCTCGACGAGCTGGTGAAACGGAATTCGAAGGAAGGGCGCATCACCTTCACCACCGAGCTCGGACCCGCGGTGCACGATAGCCAAGCGGTTTTCATCGCCGTCGGCACACCACCTCTTCCCGACGGGCGCGCGGATCTGAAATTCATTCGCCAGGTGGCCGAGTCCATCGGCCAACACTTGAACGGTTATAAAGCGATCATCACCAAAAGCACCGTGCCCACGGGCACCGGCCAGATGGTCGAGCGGACCGTGCGCGAGAACAGCGGCGGCGAGCACGATTTTGCGGTCGTTTCCAATCCCGAATTTCTGCGCGAAGGCTCTGCGATCGAAGATTTTCGCTACCCGGACCGGGTGGTGATCGGGTCCCGAGACCCCAAGGCGATCGAGATCATGCATCAGATCTACGCGCCTCTAAAACGCGCCAAGGTAGCCTTCATCGACACGGACGTTGAAACCGCCGAGATGATCAAATACGCCTCCAACGGTTTTTTGGCCACCAAAATCTCATTCATCAACGAAATGGCCGCGTTGTGTGACGCTTACGGAGCAGACGTGGAGATGGTCGCCCGGGGCATGGGTCTGGACGAGCGTATCGGCACCCGTTTCTTACATCCGGGCCCGGGTTTCGGCGGCTCGTGTTTCCCCAAGGACACTCGCGCCGTGTCGCAGATCGCCCAAGAGCGGGGGCTCCAATTCCACATCATTGACGCGGTCTTGGACGTCAATCGAATCACCCAACAGCGTATGGTGGTCAAGATTCGCGAAGCTTTGGGCGGTTCGGTTGCGGGTAAAACCGTGGCTGCGCTCGGCTTGGCCTTCAAGGCCAACACCGACGATGTCCGCGAGACTCCCTCCCTGCCGATCCTCAACGCTTTGGTCAACGAGGGGGCCAAAATCCAAGCTTACGACCCCGAGGCGATGGAGGAGTTCAAACATGAGTTCAAACACGAGATCGAGTATCACAGCGACGAATACGGCGCTGCCGACGGCGCCGACGTGCTGCTGATCCTCACGGACTGGAATCAATTCCGCGCCTTGGACTTCAAACGCATGAAAAGTCTGCTGACCCAGAATTTGGTGATTGATCTACGGAATCTTTACGATCCCGACGATGTCACCCAACACGGTATGCGATACGTTTCCGTGGGCCGACCGGAAGGTCGCCCGACCGAGGCCTGAGCCCCGAGAATCCTGAGCCCAAAGAATAAAGTGAGGACGAAGTGAGCACAGCCCTGGTGACCGGCGGAGCGGGATTTCTCGGCTCCCATCTTTGCGAAAAGCTGCTTTCCCATAACCATCGAGTGATCTGCGTCGACAATTTCGTCACGGGTCAGCCGCGCAACATCGAGCATCTGATGCCGCGGGACGATTTCCACTTCCTGGAGCACGACGTCTCGATGCCCTTCTACGTCGCCGAGGACGTGGACTTCATCCTGCACTTTGCGTCTCCCGCCAGCCCGATCGATTATTTGGAGCTGCCGATTCAGACCCTCAAGGTCGGCTCCCTCGGCACCCACAACGTCTGTGGCATCGCCAAGGCCAAAAACGCCCGCCTGTTGGTGGCATCGACCTCCGAGGTTTACGGCGATCCGCTGATCCACCCGCAGCCCGAGTCGTATTGGGGCAACGTGAATCCCGTCGGTCCACGAGGGGTCTACGACGAAGCCAAACGGTTCGCCGAGGCGATGGTGATGGCCTATCACCGGGCCCATGGCGTTGAAACCCGCATCGTGCGTATCTTCAACACCTATGGCCCCCGCATGCGCCCCAAAGACGGCCGCGTGGTGCCGGCCTTCATCCAACAGGCGTTGCTCAACCAACCGCTGACGGTGTTCGGTGACGGTTCTCAGACCCGATCCTTCTGTTATGTCGACGATCTGGTCGAGGGCATCTATCGCCTGCTGCTGTCGGACCGGGTCGATCCGACCAATATCGGCAATCCCCACGAAATGACCATCCTGCAATTCGCCGAGCGCATCATCGAACTCACCGACAGCAAGAGTACGATCGACTACAAAGTCTTGCCGGTCGACGACCCCAAAACCCGCCAGCCCGATATCTCCAACGCCCGGAAGCATCTGGACTGGGAGCCGTCGGTCCCCTTGACAGAGGGTCTTTCCAAGACCATCGACTACTTCCGCAAAATCCTGATCGAACAAGGAAAACTCTAAACCGTGCCGAACGAAACCGCGCCCAACGAAACCGTGCCGAACGAAACCGATCTCGTCTTTTGCAAACGCGCTCGAAAATGGGCACCGCCACCCCCGAGTGTTCCCTACGGCGGCGCTCTCGGTGAAGAAATCCGCCAAAACGTCTGCAACGACAGCTGGCAGGAATGGCTGAATATGGAAGTCATGGTGATCAACGAGCTGCGCCTGAACTTCATGGATCCCAAATCCCAAGACATTCTGATCCAACAATTGCGCGAGTTTCTAAGTCTCGACCAAGAGGTCGAACCCACCCCGAGGTGAGCCCAACCAGGACCTACTCCTGTGGGTCCACTCGTCTGGGTCCACTCGTCTGGGTCCACTCGTCTGGGTCCACTCGTCTGGGTCCACTCGTCTGGGTCCAGAGGTTTGGGCCCGCGTCCAAGCTCGGACTGAGCTGATTGGATTTCATCGCCTTGAGTCCCTCTACTTCATTCCAAGATCCCCTCCCGGCTCCTAAGTCGACGCCTAGCAGAGCCATGCCCTTGCTGCGCCTGGCGGCGGTGGCGGTGCTGGCGATCAGCGGAGTGTTGTTGGTCAAGCTGACCCCGTTGGGCGATCTGATGGCCGAGGAGCGGATCGTGGCCATGGCCGGTCAGCTGCGAGCGAATCCTTGGACGCCGGTCCTTCTGCTCCTGGCTTACTTGATCATCGGTCCCTTCGGGGTGCCGGTCAGCCCGTTGGTGGTCGCCGGCGGTGCCGTTTTCGGCCCTCTTCTGGGCGCCTTCTACAATTCAATCGGTCTGATCGGCAACGCCATGGTGACTTTTTGGGTGGGCCGAATGCTCGGCCGTGAAGCGGTGACTCGCTTGGCCGGACCCAAGCTGCGCCGGGCTGAAGCTATTTTCGAGCGCCGCGGCTTCTGGCCCCTAATTCAGTCGCGCTTCCTGCCCATCCCAGCCCCGGTCGTCGCCTATGGAGCAGCCCTGGCCGGAGTCTCCACCAGCCGATACCTGTTGACATCCGCCCTGGGGTTGACCCCTGCTTGTTGGGTGCACACCTACTTCGCCCCCGCCCTGATCCTTGCGGTGATCGCCGGTGAAGACCCCATCGTGCTCTTCCTCCAATATATGAGCATCCTCTTTCTCTTCAACGTCGCTGCCGCTTGGCCGCAGATACGCGAGCGATTACGGCGACGAAAACGTTATGCCGAGCTCGTGGAAGCTCGAAGACAACGTGATGCATCACAACGTGTTGCATCACAACGTGTTGCACCCCAACGTGCCGGTGGCTCAGAGCCGAGCTGACTCCATTCCAGCACTCGGAAACCGCGCAAGCGCAAGAACGCTTAACGGGTCTTAGCGTCGATTCGCCCGGGCCATGGAATGAACCGTGCTATGATGTGAGATGGTTGCTTTCAGGACGCGAAAAAATCGAGCGAGCTTTCCTATTCATGCATACATGCAAGAGTTCAATCGGCTGGAACGTGTGATCCCCAACCCCTTGGAAGATCCCGAGCCCTCGATCTTAGAGGTCCTGACAGCCCGCACATCCCATGCACCCCACCCGAGGAGCCCCGTCATGCAGTCCCAAGTCCAAAAACACTCGCGCTCCGATCGAATCGCGACCCGGCACCCCAAGGGCAATTACGGCCCGTCTCTGCAAGGGGACAAATACCGCGAGATGCGCACGGCCATTTTCCGAGTGCTGAATTCCAATCCCCAAGGCATCGAGCTGAGCAAAATGCTTGATGCGGTCAAGCCGTTCTTGTCGGAAGACGTCTACGGCCCCGGCAGCCTGACCAGCTGGTATTGCGTCAACGTGGAACTCGACCTCGAAGCCCAGGGACAAATCGAACGACTCCTGGTCGGCCAGACCGAACGCCTCCGTCGTACCGTCGACGCCTGACCCAACAACAGGTGCCCCACAATTCGCCATGTCGGCGAATTTTCGAGCTTGGCAAGGCGTAAGTAAGGCGCTAAAATAGGAACGTGAGTAGCTCCGCCGCTTCCCCTCGACGCATCTTGCATTGCGATATGGACTGCTTCTACGCACAAGTCCACATGCGCGACGATCCTAGTTTGCGCGGAAAACCGGTGGTGATCGGCGGCAGCCCCCAAGGCCGTGGGGTGGTAGCCGCAGCCAGCTACGAAGCCCGAGAATTCGGCATTCGCTCGGCGATGCCCGCGGCCCAAGCGGTAAAGCGTTGTCCCCAGGCTATTTTTCTCAAACCCGATTTCAACCGCTATCGCACCGAATCCAAGCTGATTTTCGACATTTTCCGAGATATTACCCCGACGGTGCAGCCCGCCTCCTTAGACGAAGCCTATCTAGACGTCACTCACCACCTCGGCAGTTGGGGCACCGCCACGGCTGTCGCTCAGGAAATCCGGGCGCGGGTATTGGAGCAACGCAATCTCACCGTGAGTGTGGGCGTGGGCCCCAACCGTTTGATCGCCAAAATCGCTTCGGACTACCACAAGCCCAACGGGCTGACGGTCGTCCGACCCAAGCAGGTTCAACGATTCTTGGACCCTCTGTCCGTGCGGCGACTCCACGGCGTTGGCCCGGCCACGGAAGAGCGCTTAAAGAAAATCGGCATCAAAACGATCTTCGATCTACGCAGCTACGATGCCGAAGAGCTGGAGCGTCGATTCGGACGTCACGGAATGGACCTCTGGCGCCACGCCCAGGGCATCGACGAGCGTCCCGTGCGCACCCATCGCGAGCGCAAGAGCCTTGGGCACGAGCGAACTTATGCCCAGGATTTGATCTCCATCGACGACATGGACGCGCAAATCGATGGCTTGGCGCAGAAGGTCGTCGACGGCCTACAGGCCCGCAACCTGCAAGCGCGCACCGTAACCGTCAAGGTTCGTTATTCGGATTTCACGACCCTGACCCGATCACGGACTTTCTCCGCTCCGGTTGACTCGCTCAGTGCGATCGGCCCGGCCGCCCATCAATTGCTTCGTCAAACCGATGCGGGCCAAGGTCGACACGTTCGCTTGTTGGGCGTCACCGCATCGGGATTCGAAAAAGACGGTCCAACCCAAATGTGGCTCTTTGAGCCCTGATCGACCTCCCAAAGCGCTTCCACAAGGCCTCCTTAAATGCAAAAAAGCCGCTCTATTTGAAAAGAGCGGCTTTCGATCTCCAGCGGCGGAACGGCGTCCGGATCAGCCGTCGGAAGCGTCTGCTTTGAGATCGCCGATCAATTTCTTGATTGGGATCGTGAACAGGATGTACAGCGCGCCCGACACAATGACGATCATTGCGACCGTGCTGAAGAGCTGGGGCAGGGGCATGGACTCGATCCTACCCGCCACCAAGCCGGCGATCAGATTGCCGAGAGCGGCTCCCATGAACCAGGTTCCCATCATCTGGCCCACCAAACGCTCCGGCGACAGCTTGGTCACACTCGAGAGGCCCACCGGCGACAAGCAAAGCTCACCGGCCGTGTGCAGGAAGTAGGTCACGATCAACCACATGGGCGACACACCTTGGAACCCTTCCGTATTCTCCGGGATGTAGGTAGAGCCCCAAGACATGACCAGGAAGCCGAGGCCGAGCAACACCAAACCGCTGCCGAATTTGAATGGAATCGACGGCTCTCTCGGTCCGAGGGCGATCCATAACCAACCGAAAATCGGCGCAAAAATGATGATGAAAAGCGGGTTGACCGATTGCAGCCAACTGGCCGGTGACTCCCAACCGAAAACAACCCGATCTGTGAAGCGTTCAGCAAAGAGGTTCATTGAGGAGCCCGCTTGCTCGAAACCCGACCAGAACAAGGCGGCGCCTACGAAGAGCAAGAAAATAACCATCACGCGCTTTTTCTCGATGGCGTTCAGGCCCCCCGCTAGCAGCACATATCCGAAATAAACGATCGCCAAACCGACGATTAGGCCTCCGGTCGCCTGGGCCATGCCTTCAAGGGTTAAACCCAAGGTGTCACGCAGGAAGTAGAGGATGGCGCCGGTCACCGTCAAGGCGGCACAGGCGGACCAGAATCGGGTCAGATCCTTTTTCTTCGACTCCTCGGTCACACCTTTGAGGGTGCCGGCGTCGCCGAGATATTTCACACCCGCTTTGTATTGAACCAAACCGATCAACATGCCGAAACCGGCGGCGGAGAAGCCGAGGTGCCAATTCACCTCTTCACCGAGATAACCGCAAAGCAGCGGCCCGGCCAACGCTCCGATATTGATGCCCATGTAGAAGAGTGAGAAACCGGCATCCCGCTCGGCTCCCTTTTCAGGGTAGAGCTGGCCCACGACCGCGCTGACATTGGGTTTCAGCAACCCGGTTCCCAGCACGATCAGAATCAAGCCGAGGAAGAATGATGAGGTGGAGAGACCGTGAAGCCCCGGGATGATCGGCAACGCCATGGTGAAATGGCCGGCGGCGATGATGCAGCCACCGAGGAATACAGCTTTTTGTTGACCGATCAGCCGATCGGCCACCCAGCCCCCGGGCAACGCGAACAGGTAGACCCCGGCGGTGTAGAGACCGTAGATGGCGGTGGCTTTCCCGTCGGTCAGCCCGAATCCGCCGTTTTGGATTTGGTCGACCATGAAAAGAACGAGAATGGCGCGCATGCCGTAATAGCTCAAGCGCTCCCACAGCTCGGTAAAGAAGAGGGTCGAAAGACCTCTCGGATGTCCGAACCATTGCTTCTGAGCTGCTGTGGCATCACTCATTCTTGATCTCCTGTCGGGTCTCATGGACCCGAAACAGGGTCCTAGGATTCACTGTCGATAATCACTCGCCGGTCTGAAGCCGTCGATTCGCGCGTAGCTCTTCGGACAAGCAAGAATCGTTCCTCGGCCGGGGACTCTCGTCGAAAGACCCCACACCGACTCCCTTACGCTGACTGATCCGAAGACCGCGCAAGAATAGGAGATTCCCGCGGTCAGGGCAAGCGAACAGCGCAAAGCAAGCCTTAGGCCGTCCTTGCCTAGGGCCGGGTCGCTTAGGCTAAAACTGCAGGAGGCAGTGTCTCAAACGGGCATAGGCCCAAACGAGAGAACGAACCGATCTACAAATCGGCCAGAGAGGCTTGAATTGTGGGGATTGTATGGGAGGTCGGGTAGAAAACTGGTCGGGGCGAGAGGATTTGAACCTCCGACCTCACGGACCCGAACCGTGCGCTCTGCCAGGCTGAGCTACGCCCCGAGGCAACCCGCTCGCAGTCGCGCGCGGGACCGGAAGAATACATGCGTGGCCGACGGCGGTCAAGAAGTCGGGATGGGAATTTTTAGGGGCCTGGCCCGGCCGTCTGCCGAAGTCCCGAGACACCCTGAGATGCCCATTGCAACGTCCCATTCAGAGGACATTGACTGCCCCAGAAAGGACGGCTCGTGACGGCAACCTCGGCTCGGCTCGGACTCTTCGTTCTGTTCGTCCCAGAAATGTCCGCACCGGCCCCCGCTCAGACTCGGATCACGGAACACGACCCTTATAATCGACCATTGGCGCGGCCCTTGCAGCTGGAATGTCATAAGCCTCCGATTCGGAGGCCTCTCGCGCCCACCGGGTGCCTGCCACCTCGCCTTTCGCCCTGAGCCAATGGGCCTTGGAGCTAATAGCCTTGGAGCCAATAGCCTTGGAGCCAATAGCCTTGGAGCCAATAGCCTTGGAGCCAATAGCCTTGGAGGACCTTGCCATGATTCGCCGAATTTCAGTACTCGCCTTCTGCTTGACACTCACAGCTTTCTTCTCGACCCCTGCCCTGGTCGCCCAATCCTCCTCAGAACCGAGCGCTCGATTCGACGAGCTAGTGGAGGTTTCTGAGGTGCTGCTCGACGTCCTGGTGACCAATCAGGAAGGGGACGTGGTCGTCGGCCTGCAACCCGAGGATTTCATCATTGTCGAGAATGGTGAGGAACGAGGCGTCACAGGCGCCGATTTCTATAGCAATCGCTTCCTGGTCCGAGACGACGCACCCACCGACCGGGTCTTGAAGACGCCGCCGGGAGAGGTACCGAGCGACCGCTATTTCATTCTTTTCTTCCACGACACCCGTCGCCTCGGAGACGCGTCGAACCGACTCTTCAGACAACAGATTCGAGCTTCGAAGCACGCCAAGACCTGGGTGCAAGAGGAAATGCTGCAGGGGGATTGGGTGGCGGTTCTCAGCTACGACGTGAAACTCAAGGTGCACTCGGACTTCACCCAAGACCGTGAGCAGCTGGTGCAGGCCATCACCAACACCGCCGTGGGTCGAGAGCCGAGCAATCAATGGGCCTCGCGACGTGAGGACACCAGGTCCAACGGACCGTCCATGCTGGCGCACCTACCGGAAGGCAAGGAGCTGCGGGACGAAAGCAAGAATCTCTATGACGGCCTTTCCCTCGTTGCCGAAGCCACCCGCGACATGGTCGGGCGTAAGAATCTGCTGCTTTTCACCATCGGTTTCGGAGATCTGCGCAACAGCGTCGGAGGCACGTCTTTCGCCGATGGCGGAGTCATCGCTCGGCCCGACGAGCGCTTCTACCCCGGCTTAAAAGAAAGTCTCAACGACAACAATGTCGCGATCTATCCAATCGACCTGACGCCCAACGAGTGGCAGCACGCCCAACGGGATTTTCTCAATGTACTCGCCATCGATAGCGGAGGGTATTACCACTTCAACTTCGTCAGCTTCCTAACCCCCATACGCCAGATCGCCGACGAGGCGAACGGCTACTACTTGCTCAGCTATTTGGCAGAGCATCCATCCGGGCAGCACGGTTATCGCAACGTGAAGATCAAGACCCGCAACCCGGAGTTCAAGGTCAGAGCTCGGACGGGTTATCGCTTCGGGGCCTGAGGGTCGCGGAAAGAATTTGCAAGGCGGGAAATTTCGGCTCGGCTTGTCGCCGGGCCGATCGGCGGCCTGCCGAATAGGGGTATGAAGCCTTAGGTGCGTTTGATCGCCTGGGTGGTTTGCTCGTCGCCGGACTCGTCACCCACAGGAATGCTCATCGGCATGGTGTCCTCCTCGGACGAATCCAGGCTGACTTCGTGCTCGTCGTGAGCTTTCATCAACACCACGGTGACATTGTCGAAACCGCCCCGGGCGTTGGCGTCATGGATCAGTCGGCGGCAAACGTCTTCTAGCTCTTGATGACCCGTCAACCGCTGATGGATTTCCTGGTCACTGAGCATGGTGGTCAGCCCATCGGAGCAAAGCAGGAAGAGATCTCCGGGCTCGGCCATGGTTTCGATTACATCCACCACCACTTCGCTGTCGCCACCCAAGGCGCGGGTAACGACGTTCTTGAGGGGGTGCGACTTGGCTTGGTCTTCGGATAGATATCCGGCCACGACCTGCTCGTTGACCCAGGTATGGTCCTGGGTGAGCAACTCGAGATGCCCGTCGCGCAGGCGATAACCTCGGCTGTCTCCCACATGGGCGATTGAGATCACCGCGCCGTCGTGCATCGCTCCGACCACGGTGGTACCCATGCCGAGCAGAGAGCCGTCCTTGCGGATCGCGTTCAAGACCTCGTCGTGGGCCAAGTGGATCGATCGCTTTAGACGATTGGAGTGCTGCTTTAGATTTTTGTCGTAACCCACCGGCAGGGTGCCGTCACGATCGTTGGTGTCGGCGATAAAACCCAGGATCGTTTCCACGGCAATTTGAGAGGCAACCTCTCCATGATTGTGCCCTCCCATGCCATCGGCAACGACGTAGATCTGATCCTCCTCGTTGATATCGAAGTAATCTTCGTTATGGGTTCTGAGGAGTCCGACGTCGGTCGAACCAAAGGCTTCGATACGCACCATCACCAAATCTTCCTGAACAGGCCGGTCTTCCCTTGTTCGATCTTCGTCTCATTTGCGCCGACCCCAGTGTCCGATGAGAGCTCTTGAAGAGCTTTGCGGATGGAGGCGTCTGAGCCGGCGAGCTTCACGGCTTGATTGTAGTACTGTTTTGCCCGTGACGTCATCCCGCTCTGCGCAAAGATCTTACCGGCAAGCTTCAAATAGGGTACGTGATTCGGTTTCAGCTCCAACGCGCGAGTGATCGCGTCCTGGGCTTTTTGCATCCACCGGGGCTCTCGAACACAGGTCAGAGCCAGGTGGTGCCAGGCTTGCACGTTGCTCGGATCGGTATGGGCCGCTCGATCGAAATTGCTGGCGGCTTCAATGAGATTGTCGGATTTATAGGCGCGGATTCCGCGATTCATATAAACCCGCACCACATCGGAGCCGGATTGCTCGATCGCTCCCTTCGGCCGCGCTAGATAGAGATCCACTTGCCGACGCCGCACAGGATCCATCAAAACGTTGAATGCCTCGGTGATGTTTTGGAAAAAAATCTCCGCCTCGGCTTTCTCTTCGCCCTGAAAGCGATCGGGGTGCCGTTCACGGGCCAAAACACGGAATCTTTGTTTGATGTCCTTATCCGTGGCATCTCGGGCAACCCCGAGCACGGAGTAGAAATTCTTATGCTGTGATGATTCCATGGAGTTGTGTTATCGCTTGTTGAGGTAGAGACGCCGGGCCATCTGCCGAACCCCTTCCGAGGTGTTCTTATCCTTGCTCAAATCCCGTAGATCCTTGGTGGTCATCCGCGGAACCAGCTTCATGGAAATCGGCAACGGAGTTTTGGGGTTCTTCACCAGCGCTTTGGCAATGACGTATTTCTTGATCCATTCCCTCCGTTTGGGGATTTCCGCCAACACCTCCTCGCAAACACCACGATTGTTGGCAATGGCTTCGACCTCGGAATCCGGCAAGGAATTGGAGGTGATCACGGTCACCGCCACCTGCGAATTCGGATCGCGAATCAACATGGTTCGAATCTGGCGAGATGCCTTGCGAGCGATCTTAACCCGCAGCGGCACCGGAAGCTGGCGAATCTCGTTGTCCGTGAGCCCCCTATCCTCGTCGACCAGGGTGCCTTGATCCTCCTCGCTTTCGAGCGCCGACTTGGCTTTGACCTCGGCAATGGCCTCCGACATTTCCTGCTCAGAAACCGCATCCGCTTCGGCTTGGATCGCCTCGGCGCTCTTGGCCGGGACTTTGTCCTTCGGCAGCAGATGCTCGCGATATTCCCAGATCCGACGTTTGGTGTAATTCGACAGCTGGGGATTCTTCTCCAGCTCCACCAGGATCTCGGGCATTTCCAGAATGGCGTCCTGGCGATGCACCAAGATCTCTTGAAGATCGCCCGGTACGGTGGACGCCATCTGCGCCAGAATGTGCCGTGGGCTGTCGGCGCGTCGAATAACCGCTTCGATCAAAGCCGAAGGCCGGCCGGGTCGGCTGAAAAATTCGAGTTCGCGTTCCCCCGCCTGCTCGCGCAAAAAAGTCGTCACCATCTCGGTATCGACGTTTTGCAGGGTCGCCTGAGCCTGCTGAGCGATTTCGTCGTCCGGGCTGGAGGTTAAGGCAACCTGGATCGGCAGCAAGTCCTCGGGCGGCAAAGGCACCAATCCCTGCGCCGCCAGCACCTGCAAATTGCGATTCGTGCCGGAAAGTATCTGGTCGAGCAAGCTGGCCTGTTGGGTCATCTCAACGATTCCCTGCATTCGAGTTAGATGCCCGCAAATCGGCGACGGTCTGCAAATCGAGCTGTAAGTCCACGACACTTGAGCCCGGGTTCGGCTCAACCGGGTACGGCATTCCATTCACTTCAATCTCGACGACCCGGGCGTTGCCCAACTTGACCTGCAAGGTGCTATTGGCCTCTAACCGGAGTGATTCTCCCTGCACTCTCATCTCCGCGAGCCGCCGCCCTTGGTCGATGGTTGCTTCCACCCAACAATCCCCGGAAAAATCGATGACCACCGTCAGCGGGGCGCTCGTGTCGGCAGCCGGATCATCACTTGCAACAGGAAGATTCGTCGGAGCCGGCAGAGAGGCTGAACTCGGCTCCGCAGGACTGCCTACCAGCCCACCTTCCACCTGAGGGCTGGGGGTTGCCAGGCTGGTCGATGCTCTCGGATCGGCAGCTGCCGTTGGAGGAACTTCGTCCTGGCCCACCTCTGCTCGAGGTGGGGCTGGGGGGGCGACCCTTGAGGTCGACGGGGCCGAGCCAGTCTTGTTGGCTCCGGCTGGGATCGGGCTCGTGGTAACGCCGCCATCGCCTAGACTGACCCGATCCGACATGCGAAAGAGCAACCAAACTACTGAGATCAAAAGCGCCCCGACCACCAGGGCCGCCAACAACCACTTCGCATTGGTATTTCGAGAGCCGCGGGGCCGGGGGCTCAATTCCAGATCAGGTTCCTGCCGCTCCCGTTGCGCCTGGAGCGCAGCCAAGTAGTAATTGACCACTTCCTCGGGATCCAACCCAACATAAACGGCATATTGGCGAAGAAAGCCTTTGGTGAACACCTCGGCCGGCAAGACCTCAAACCGGTTGGATTCGAGGGCTTCGATGTAGCGCACGCTGATTTTGCTGGCGTCGGCGACCTCACGCGCATCGATTTCCCGCACTTCCCGCTGCTGTTTCAACCAAGGGCCGAAATTCTCAACATCGGTGTCCGGAGAGGCGATCGTCACCGTTTCCGAGCCCGCCGCTGGGTCTCGTTTTTGCCTATTTCTTTTCATCTACAGTTCACCGGCCGGCGCTATGGCCGCCATAACGACCATAACCGTGCTCGGCAGGAGGGTATCTATCGGCATATATCCATCGTTTTTGGAGGAATCGTAATTACGTCTATATCTCCGACTCATTCTATCGTGTCCGAATCCTGGGTGTCTAAAGTACTTATCGCGGCACGGATCGCGGTGTCCGAGGCAGAGTTCTTCGTCTGTGAGGCCCCGAGGGAGGACCGGCCTTCCGCCTCGATTGACAACGGCAAGGGCTCCAACACATAAGGTGAGGCAACGTCCCGCGTAGCGGGCCGGCTCGCCAACAGCTCGTCGGCCTTGTGCAAAACCACGCTCGAATGCCGGGAATGGCTCGCCACACTCTCCAAATCCCGACGGTTGAGCTTCGGTAGAAGCTTGAAGATTTGTCGAAAAGGCGTCTGGGGATTAGAGCAAAGGGCAAGAGCCACTTCGTAACGGGTCGCCCAACGCTCGTGGGTAGCGATTTTTTCCAGCGCCCTCGGCGAGGCCTCTTCGTCCGTCAACAGGGGCATCAAAGCCAAGTCTGTGGTCCGCGGATTATCTAGAAGCGCTGCCAGCACTCGGGAATCCGCTTTTCTGGCAAGCTGCTTGGCCGTGGACGCCGTCGCACGACGGGCCAACGCAATTTTTTCGCCTAGGGCCAATCGAGGCAGCCGTTCCAACAAATATCGTTCGGCCACCATGCGCACCGCCCCCCGAATTCGCACGTCGACGGTAATCTCGAGCAGCTCCCGCCAGAAGAGATCCGGAATAAAGCGCATCGCCACAGGCTCAGGGGTGCGTGGATGTTTGGAAATCGCGACGCGTACAGGATGCAAGGCCACCAGCGGACGGATCGTGGCCAACTCTTGCAAGAGTTCCGCGTCGACGAACGGATTGAGTAGTATCTGCCTCACCTGGGGCAGGGCAAAAAAGCGTCCATAATCTTGCAGCAAGACCTTCAGCTCCGGGGCCGACGCACGGCGCAATCGGACCTGAAGGTCATCGGGAAGTGGAGGATCCTGGGCCGAACGCGCCATTTCCGATAGTCTATCCAATCCTGACCGCCGAGATTGGGCCCTTGCCCACCCCTAATCCCTCGGTGTCGAATCCCCAGACCCTTCCCGCATCAGCGGATTTAGAGGTCGTTGGCGAAAAGCCAAGCACCGCGCCTTCGTGCGCCAGCCGGAATTTTTATTGATGACCTCCAAGAAAAAGACCCTCAAGCCGATCCCCTCTGAGATTCAAAAGCTCCTCGACGACGGCAAAATCGATGCCGTCGAGGATGCTTGGATGGGCCATATCGAAAAGGCTCCGGCCGATCTCGACTTCTTCACCTCCGTTGCAGCGGGTGTCGCCAAGGCCGACTCACCAGAGACTTCGAAAATCCTCTTTCAAATGCTCGACGACCAGCTGGAAGCTGCCGGTCATTGGGTTATTCGGATCGAATTGCTGAAACGCTGCGGCCGAACGATCATGGAAAAAGGCGAGTTACACGACGCCATCGTGACGTGCCTGCGCGAACTCTACGGTGAGCGCGCCCACTTCGACGACATGTTGGAGAAAGTCGGTCTCGACAAAGCCAAAGAAGACATCGCGAAAACTTGGCAGAAGGCCGATCGCCTGGAAAGCCTGATGGCCTTCGACGTCGGCTCCATTATTCGCATGAAAGACAAAGGAGCCGGACGAATAGAAGAGGTCAACATGGCCTTGGAGAGCTTCAAAGTCTCGCTCGAAGGTGGCATCGAGATTCGGGTGGGTTTCGGCGGCGCTGCCAAGCTGCTCGATCCGCTGCCCGCCAATCATGTCCTGCGGCGAAAGCTGGAGGATCCCGCCGGGCTGAAGAAACTCGAGCCCAGCGAACTCTTCCGTTTGGTCATCGAAGGGGAGAAAAAGTCCCTCACCGGCGCCGAGATCAAAAAGATCCTCACCGGAGTCGTGTCGGCGAAGAAGTGGAATAGTTGGTGGGCCGCCGCCCGCAAACACCCACAGGTCTTGAACGACCCCAAGAACAAGCGGGCCTACACCTGGGCCGCCAGCTCTGCCGACGCCCAGGACACGGTCTGGGATGCTTTCCAAGTCGCCAATCCCCAGGACCAATTGGTGATGTTGCGGCGAGATGCGGAGAGAGACGAGGCCCTCAAGAAGAGGATGTCGATCGCCCTCTGGCAACAGGCGGCCAGAGTCGCCAGAGAATTCCCCGGATTGGCGGTTGAAATCTGGTTCAACCTCGAGCGCAGCGGAGTTACCCCTCCCAGCGACGCAGCCTGGATCCCGGAGAAGCTGCTCAAGGAAAGCAACGAGCCCAACAAGATTCTGGCGGGTATCCAAGAGCGGTTGATGCGCGAAAAGGCCTACACCTTGGTGCGCAAGATCCGCACCGATTGGATCGATGTCTTCGCCCAAGCCCTCTGGGACGAAACCGACGCCAAGGCCCTCGATACCCTGAGCGACGCCGTATTCGGCATGGAAAAAGAACGCTTCGATGCCTTCTTTGATCAATTGGTGAGCCAACCGCGCAAGGCACCCGCGGTTTTCACTTGGATGGTGGAAAGAGCTGCGGACAAACCGGAATGGCTGGCGCGTAATCCATTGCGCTTAATGCAACAGCTGCTCTTCGCCAATACCCACGAGGACTTTGCTTCGGTCCGGGCTGCTCGCCTGGCACCGCTCCTCGAATCGGGCGGCACCTTGCCCCGCATGCTCGGCCACTTGACCTCGGAGCAGGCCATTTCGGCTCTGGATACGGTCAAGAAATCCCCCGGCTTGGAGGACTACCACCGGGAGCCGCTGGTCAACGCCATCCACCTGCGCTTCCCCGATCTGCATCAGCAGAAAGAGGAGGCGCTCTATGCCACCGAAGCCTCGATCAAAGCAAAGCGTACGGAACTCAAAGACTTGGCGGAGAGGGAGATTCCCGAAAATCGCGAAGCCATCGAATCCGCCCGGGAACTCGGCGATCTGCGTGAGAACTTCGAATACCACGCAGCCCGACGGCGCCACGAATTCCTCTCGGATCGCGCCGGCAAACTCGATCAGGACCTGCGACGGGTACGACAAATCGATCCGTCAAACGTCGATGGCAGTGAGATCATCATCGGCGCGGTCGTGCACTTTCACGGTGACGAGGGCGAGGTGACCTACACCATCCTCGGGCCTTGGGAAAGCGATCCCGAGAACCACGTCCTGTCGAGCGAGTCGGATCTGGCTAAGAAGTTGCTCGGCAAGAAATTGGGCGATCTGGTCGACCTTCCCGAGGGTCGACATGAGGTTTCCGCCATTGAGCCTTGGTCCCAGCAGGCTGCGGGGACCAAGGGCTAGGGCGATCAAACAGCGAGCTGCTGATGCGGTTTCTTGGCCTTCTCGATCTCACGGCGCAGGGTGGCCGGGTCTGCGGTTCCGACGCGCAAGAAACTGATCTGCCCCGTGATGTCGACCACCATGACCGTGGGAAGACCCGTGGACTGGTATCGACGCATCACCGATTCATTGGGATCCATCAGCACGGGATACGAAAACGGAGTCCGCTTCACATAAGCCTCCACCGTCGCCAGATCCTCACCGCTGTTGATCGCCAAAAACTGCACATCATCGGAGGGATACTCCCGGTGCAGGGTTTCGAAATGCTGGGCTTGGATTCGGCAGGGACCGCACCAAGTCGCCCATAGGTCGATCACCACTACGCGTCCGAGAAAATCTTGGGGGCCGAGTTCGCGCCCCTCGAGGTTCGATAAGCGGAAGCTCGGCGAGGGATAAGACCGGCCGGCGGTGGGCTCGGTGCCATCGCCAGGCCCCTCGTTGGCGGTGATGGCCAAAGCCGGGGAGTCCACCGGCAATTGTTTGGCCACCTGCTCCATTCCCAAAGCCAGAACCCCGAAAGCCACTGCGCTGGCGACCACCCAACCGATGACCGGTTTGAGGAAACTGCGAACGCTCTGGGTCGACCGAACGTCCCGGGTCGACTCGGTGGAAGATGGGGTGACGGTTGAGTTGGACATCGTAGGACCTCTACGCTGGAAGTCATGGCTGAGTTTCTTTGAGCCAGACACGTTTTAGGGAGTCATTCCGGACGGCATAGAATTGAATCTGAGAGGAGCCCCGGTTCGAATCGCCAGATCAAAGCCTGGATCGACCGCAGGGCTCCCGCACGGGCGATTTTAACCCAAGGGTCGCGACTAAATGGACAAGGCTGCTCGGATTGATTAGGCTGCGCCGCGCTTTGGCTTGGCTGCGCCCCCTTCGGCTGACCGATCATGAAAAACGCACCCGTCCAACACGCCGTCGAATATTTTTTCTTCCGGCGATTCCAAAACTACCTCCTGCGCCGCCCCCATGCGCAGGTGCGGGAGGTGGGCGCCCGACTGGGCAGGGTGGCCTACCGGCTGCTCGCGAGCCCGCGCAAGAAAGCTCTGCGCAATCTCGAACTGGTTTTCCCCCAGAAAACCGACGCAGAACGCCGGCTCATCACCCGCAAATGCTTTGAGCATTTCGGCTCCCAATTCTGTGAAAGCGTTTCCATCGGGCGCTTCCGGCAGGACGAAATCCTGAACTATTTCGATATCGAAGGCTGGGAGATCATTGAGCAACTGACCGAGCAAGGACGAGGATTCTTCCTACACACCGGCCACTACGGCTCATTTGAAATGGCCCTCTACCCTTGTGGCATGCTGCTCGAGGGCTACCACGGAGTGGTCCGACCGCTCGACAACCCCAAAATCAACGACGAGCTGATGAGGATCCGCGGCAAATTCGGTGCACAGATCCTGAGCAAAGCCGGAGTGGCGTTGAAGATGCGCTCCGCGGTGCGCCGCGGCCAACGAGTGGCCATCGTCATCGACCAGCACGTCCGACCTTCGGCGGGAATTCAGGTGCCGTTCCTCGGCCATCCCGCTTGGACCAGCTCCTTGCTCGCTTCCTTGGCCCTCAAGCTCGACGCGCCGGTGGTGCCCTTTGTTTGTTTGCCGGCCCCGGAAGGGCGTTATAAATTGGAATTTCGTCCACCGATTTGGGGAACAGCGGAAGGCCTTTCCAAGGACCCTCTCACCAGAGACCAGGCGGTGGCCGACTTGACCACCCGCATCTTGGCCGAGGTCGAAGAAGACGTCCGTCGACGCCCGGAGTGGTGGCTGTGGATGCACCGGCGATGGCGCGGCTGACCGCCCTCGCTCGAGCGAGCCGCCCAGCCTGAGCGGATCGCCCTACTTAGTGCCGAAGATGCGGTCTCCCGCATCGCCCAAACCCGGCAGAATATAACCCTTCTCGTTCAATCTTTCGTCGACTGCGGCGGTGTAGATCGGCACATTCCCATGGACCTTGTGGAAGGACGCGATGCCTTCCGGCGCCGCCAAAAGGCTGACGAATCGAATCGACCGTGGGTTCTCTTGCAACACGAGATCCGTGGCTGCAACCGCCGTATTGCCGGTGGCCAGCATGGGATCGAGGATGATGACGTCGCGATCGACCAGCTGCTCCGGTAGCTTCTTGTAATATTCCACCGCTTCCAAGGTCTTAGGGTCGCGATACAAACCCACATGACCCACGCGAGCGGACGGCAAGATCTCCAACATGCCGTCCAACAGGCCCACTCCCGCCCTCAGAACCGCCACCAACACCAGCTTCTTGCCGTCGATGACCGGGGCTTCCATGGTCTGCATCGGAGTCTCGATCGTCTCGAAGGTCACCGGCATGTCGCGGGTAATCTCGTAGGCCAACAACATGCTGACCTCTTTCACCAGGCGCCTAAAACCTTGGGTGCTCCGTTCTTTCATGCGCATCCGAGTCAGCTTGTGCTGCACCAACGGATGATCGATCACCACCACTTCACCACCCATTTCACCACCCATGAAATCTCCTTTTCAGCCCTAATGGGTTCGTCGCTAAAGCTCTCCGCCCGCCGGCCGGCACCGGTCGACAACGGATTTGACCCTGTTGACCCTTGAAGCCGCCACCGCGCCCCCCTCAGCCGGAAACCGCCACGACGGAATGTCTGCCGAGCAAGAATACCCCAGCCGACCTCAGAGCTCAGCTCTAACCCTGCACCGTCCGGAACGATCAACTTAAGTTCTTTATTTTCAATATTTTAAATGAGCAACAAGAAAAGGCAACCAGAGCTGCTCGGTTCGCCCCGGCGTGTTATCATGACGCTCGCTGCGCCGAGCCCACACTTATCCGGATCCACCACATCCGGTCATGATCTTCCTAGATAGAGGACCCAATCCGATGGCACAAGACGACATCACCTTGATCGGCAAAGGCATTCGCATCAAGGGTGAGATCACCGGTACCGCTTCGATCGAAGTTTGGGGCACCGTCGACGGAACCGCCGGCACGGAAGGCACGTTCCGGGTCCGCGAGGGTGGCCAGGTCGATGGCGAAATTGCCGCCCGAGAAGTCGTCGTCGACGGTAAGGTCCAGGGCCTCATCGCTGCCGAGCAAAAAATCGCGCTCAATGCTAGTAGCAGGGTTCAAGGCGAGATCAAGGCCAAGTCCGTCTCCATCGCCGAAGGCGCCCATTTCGAGGGTAACGTAAAAATGCCGAAGGGCTGAGAAGCTCCGGCTCACCCCTTCGGCGCCCTTCACCCCATGCTTCTCCCAATGCGACGGCCCGAGCCTTCGACCGCCGTCACCGGCCCATCCGCATCGCTAGGCAGCTTCACAGGACGACTTCGCAGGATGGCTTCGCAGGACGACTCAGCGAGCTGGCCGCCACGGCCGCTCGGCGTAGCCACGTCGTCCCCAAAGCTTTAAAAATCGGATTTACAGTCAAGATATTCAGGAGTTTAATCCCATGGGCCTCGACAAATATTGGGAACCGCAAAAATACGAGAAGGAACTCTACCGACGCTGGGAGGAGTCCGGCGCTTTTGTTGCCGACGCCGAATCCGAGCGTGAGCCCTTCGTCATCTCCATGCCGCCGCCGAACGCCACCGGGACCTTGCACACCGGCCACGCGGTGATGCTGGCCATTGAGGACTGCATGAGCCGCTGGCGCCGGATGGCCGGTGACGAGGTGCTCTGGCTACCCGGCACAGACCATGCGGCCATCGCCACGGAAAGCGTGGTGATCAAGAATCTCCAGGCCGAAGGCATGGCCAATCCGCGGGCCGAGCTGGGTCGCGAAGAGCTGGTCTCCCGAATTGCCGCCTACGTGGCCGAAAGCCGCGACACCATCCGCAAGCAAATCCGCGCCGTCGGCTCGTCCTGTGATTGGTCCAGAGAGCGCTACACCATGGACCCGCAGCTCAATCGCTGCGTCAACGCGGTGTTCGCGCGCATGTTCCGCGACGGGCTGATCTATCGAGGCCCACGGATCGTCAATTGGGATCCCCATCTTCAGACCACGGTCTCCGACGACGAGATCTACCATGAAGAACGGGCCGCCAAGTTCTACACGATCAAATACGGACCGTTCCTGGTTGCCACCAGCCGCCCTGAAACCAAACTCGGCGATACCGCCATCGCCGTGCATCCGAGCGACGAGCGTTACCAAGAGCATATCGGCAAGACCTACGAAATCGAATGGCCTAAAGGCCCCACCATCACCGTTAAAGTGGTAGCGGACCCGCACGTCGACCCCGAGATGGGCACCGGCGCCCTAGGTGTGACCCCCGCCCATAGCCACGCGGATTTCGACATTGCCCAGCGGCACGACCTGCCCTTGGTGGAAGTGATCGGCGAAGACGGCCGGATGACCGGAGCTGCCGGTGACTACTACGCCGGCATGACCATCGAGCAATGCCGTGACGCCTTCGCCGACGAGCTGGAAAAAGCCGGCCTGCTGGAGAAGGTCGAGCCCTACACCCAGAAAGTTTCCCTCTGCTATCGCTCGAAGAAACCGGTCGAGCCCTTGCCCAAGGACCAATGGTTCATCGCCGTCGACCGCCCGGCGGTGCCCTGGAAGGGCCAGAAGCAGACCCTCAAGCAAGTGCTTCGAGATGCGGTCCAGAGCGGCATGATCCAAATCCTGCCCGAGCACGAGCAGAAGGTCTATTTCCATTGGATCGACAATCTGAGGGATTGGTGCATCTCGCGGCAAATTTGGTGGGGACACCGAATTCCCGTCTACTATCGCGGCGACGAAGACATGTACGTGGGCCATCGTCCGCCCAGTAGTGACGGCTGGTTGCAGGATCCCGACACCCTGGACACGTGGTTCTCTTCCGCCCTTTGGACTTGGTCCACGTTGGTCGACCCGGAGCTCGCCGCAGACCCGGACGTGTCCTTACAAGAATTGCTGCGCCGCAGCCCGGATTTCCAGAAGTTCCATCCCACTTCGGTGATGGAAACGGGTTACGACATCCTCTTTTTCTGGGTCGCGCGCATGATCTTGATGACCACCTACGCCACCGGCCAGGTACCGTTCAAGACGGTCTATTTGCACGGTCTGATCCTGGATAAGGACGGCGACAAGATGTCGAAGTCCAAACCCGAAACCGCGGTCGATCCCCTCGAGGTGATCGACGAGCGCGGTGCCGACGTGCTGCGGCTATCGATGATGTTGGGCAACGCGCCGGGCGTCGACCTGAAGCTGACCCCGGAACGTATGACCGGTTGCCAGCGGCTGATCACCAAGCTCTGGAACGCCTCCAAGCTGATCGACGTTTCGATCGGCAGGATTGTCGGTGACGATCGTTCCGATCTCGGCATTCCCCAATCCGCCGAGCACCCGATCAACCGCTGGATGCTCGCGCGCATTCGAGGGTTGGTGGATTATGTGGATCGTCGATTTGAGGCCTACGCCTTCGGCGACGCCGCCGAGCACATCCGCCAGTCCTTCTGGGGTGAGCTGTGTGACTTCTATCTCGAAGCCATCAAGGTGGCACCCCTTTCGGAGCAGAAGGAAACCGCCGAGGTTCTAACCTACGCCCTGCGCACCTACCTCAAGCTCTTCCATCCATTCATGCCCTTCGTGACGGAATACCTTTGGGGCGAGCTGGTGGCCGACGGCCAATTGCTGATCACTTCGCCGTGGCCCGAGGTCATCGCCGAGCACGACTACGAACTCGAAGCGGTCGACACGGTGGAACGGCTGGTGGCTGCCGTGCGCGGCATCCGTGCCGAGCAAGGCCTCGAACCCGGCGCTCAGATCGACTTGCAGATTCAACCCCTAGCCCACGACGAAACCTTCCGCGCCTGTGAAGCGATCATCGCGCGATTGGTGAGAGCCGAAAAGCTCGAATGGGTGGAAGCTGATCCGAGCGACACCGCCGGCGCGTCGGTGGCAGTGGATCCCGCCTTCAAGGCCGCGGTTCGACTCGGCCGGGCCGATATCGAAGCGGAAAAGGCCCGGTTGCAAAAGCAGCTGGAACAGACGGAAAAACGCTTGGTGGGCCTTGAAAAACAGCTGGCCAACGAGAATTTCGTCAATCGGGCCAAACCCGAGGCGGTGGCCAACGTGCGCAAAAATCACGTCGAAGCCAAAGCCACCCTCGAATCGATCAAGGAGCGTTTGGCCTCCCTCGATTGAATCGACCCAGACGCTAGATCCACAGCTTGCAGCCCGAGAAAGCAAAAAGGCCGAGCCGGCCACCTAGGCGACCGGCTCGGCAGAAGCCGTAGAGCTCCGTTTTCTCTGGCTTCAACTCTGAGTTACTGAGGGTGACGCGACTTAGAGTGACGAGCCGTCGTCGCCTATCGGGTTCCGCTTTGGGAGTGTCGGCGCTCACCGCGCGGTCCTCGGCGGCGATGCCATTCGTCACCTTCGATCACGCCATTGGCGTCGGCATCCCGGCGGCTGAAGAGCTCGGTCAAACGCGCGACCTCGAGGGGTTTCGGCTCAGCCCCCGCCACATGCTCAGGGTGCTGGGCAGCATCGGCGGGACGTGCCGCTTCGAGTTCCTCACGGCTCAGCAGACCGTCGGTATTGCTGTCGAGAGTGGCGAGATATCCCGTCCACTCACTTTGGGTCAGCTGCTCGTCGCCATTGAGATCCGCTTGACGCATGAGGTGGCCGCTGATCCGATGGCCTCGAAAATGGCCCCGTGCTCGCTTGCGATCCCGATCGCCCCGTTTCGGACGATCCGCTTCCGACAGCTCTCCATCACCGTTGCGATCGAGCTTGGTGAACGCCGCGTTCAAGTCTTCGGTTTCCAGCACACCGTCACCGTCGGTGTCCATAAAACCCATCTTCCGGTGCCGCGCATGGTGCTTGCCGCCTTCATGACCCTCTGGCCGCTCGAAGCCCATCGCCTTTTGGTGGGCTTCTCGGTGGGCTTTGAGTTCCTCTTCACTCACCAAACCGTCGGTATTGGTGTCGATACCGCCGACGAATTCGGCCCACTCGGCTTGGGTCACCGTGCCGCTCTTATCCGCATCGGCAGCGGCTGCTATCCCGGCCATTCGATCGGGACCCCGATGACCCCGTCGGCCTTGGCGACCGATCCGACCTTCCAGGTCCTCGAAATCCGCCGCGGTCACAACCCCATCACCGTTGCGATCCATGCGGCTGAATCGGTCGGCAGGCACCTCGTCGGCGGTCACTTGGCCGTCATTGTTTTGATCGTGCCGTTGGGAAATGCGCTCCCAGACCCTCTGGCCTCGGGAATCCCCTTCGCCGTCGGCGCTTGTATCTCCCGCGAGCATAACGGCCGGGCCCGCTAAGAGAGCACCGGCAAGCATCAAAGACGCAAGACCATGGCTGGTGAAATTTCTGTGGGTCATCTTGTTGTCACTCATGATTTATTTCTCCAATGACTGGGTTGTGTGTAAGTACTTGGCGGCCCGCGACATGTCTGCCGTGGTGTATTTATAGTAGGCGCGTCCAGGGTTTGAGTCTTCAACGCTAGGAAAGAGTTTTGTAAGGCTTGTAAATTGAGCCCGCCGGCACCGCCGGCAGCTTGATCTCTCCCGTGGGGAGACCCATACTTCGAATATGGAAAGCTTTGGTCGTCAAACCCTCATCAGCCGCCAGTCCTGGCTCACGACCACCCTATTAGTGTTTTTGGTCGCGGTGCTCGGCAGCTTGCAATACCGATGGTTGGGACAAGTGGCCGACGCCAACCGCCTGCAGAGCAAAGCAGCGCTCGAGACCGCTGTGCAACGTTTTGCCGACGAGTTCAACGGGGAGCTGAGCCGGCTTTTCGTCGCGTTGAAGGCGGGACGCCTAACCCGTGACAGCGAGAACCTCGGTCCGGAGGTGGTCCGGGCGCTGGAAGATTGGCGTGAAACTGCGGATTTTCCGGAGCTGGTCAAGGGCGCCTATCTGCTCGACGCAGAAGGCTTCCGGGCCGTGGATCTGCACGGCGACGCAAACGGGTCATCTGTCGGAGCAGGGGTCGATCCGGCGACGGCTTCTGCTGGTGATGTGCGCGCCGAGCCGACCTTCGAAACCTCGCCGCCGCTGGACGGCCCCCTGAAGGAGCTTCGCGACCGATTGGCTCCGTTGTTGACCCGACCTAGCCATCGCGACGCTTTCGACCGGGACACCGATCCCCAGCTTCCGTTTTCCATGTTGTCGGAAGACATACCGGCCTTGGTCTTACCGTACGTTTCTGGACCCGGTCCCAGGGATGCGGACCGCGTTCGCCGTCGTCCGAGGGATCCGGGCGACGATAGACCTAATTCCGAGAGATCTCGAAACCGCAGGAGGCATCGCCGTGAACCGGGTCCACATCCCACGGCTTTCATCATCATCCACCTGGACCAATCCATCATCGCCGAGCAAATCTTGCCCAGCCTGGCGGACCACCACTTCGGCGATGCCCTGCAATTTCACTTGAAGGTGCTCGACGCCTTTCCATCGGCTGAGTCCGCCTCCTCTTCGGTGATTTTCGAATGGGGACCGGAGCCCCGCGGGCGGGCGTCCACCGTCGACGCCCAAGCCGAGCTCTTTGGTCCGCTCATGGTCGCTCGGCAAGAGCCTGATGGCGGTCGACTCGGTCGGTTCTTGGGCGCAATGGCCGCCTCCGGCCACCTCGACCACGGCCGCTGGCGCCTGTCGGCCCAACATCCCGAGGGTTCTCTCGACATCGCCCTGGAACGGGCTAGGCGCCAGAATCTGCTGCTCGCCTCCGGGATCTTGGCGGTCCTCGCCGCTGCGCTCCTGCTGCTGACCCGCAACGCCTCGCGCTCTCGTCGCTTGGCCCAACAGCAGTTGGACTTCGTCGCCGGCATTACCCACGAAATCATGACACCGCTCGCCGCCCTGCGCTCCGCCGGCCAAAATTTGGCCGATGGTTTGATTACCGATCCCCAGCAAATAGGGCGCTACGGCCGGATGATCGACCGCGAAGGTCAGCGTTTGACCAACCTCGTCGGGCAAGTCTTGGCGTTCGCGCGCATGCAATCCCAAAGCCCCAGATTCAACCCCGAAGCCCTGGCCCCCGCATCGGTCGTTCAAGAGGTGATCCGGGAGCTCAGACCCCAGCTCGAAGCGGAAAACGTAGAACTGGAAGAAAACTTGGATCCAGATTTGCCCGCCGTGCTCTCGGATCGCCAAGCCTTGACCAGGGCCCTGGGAAACCTGGTGAGCAACGCGATCAAATACGGGCAAACCGAGCAACGACCGGGGTGGGTAGGCATGCGCTGCCGGCGTCGAGGCACAGAGGTCGTCTTTGAAGTTGAGGATCGCGGCCCAGGCATAGCGAACGCGGAACGGTCTGCGATTTTCGAGCCATTCTATCGCGGAACCGAACGCGCGGCCGGCGCGGTGCCGGGCACCGGTCTCGGTCTCGCGCTGGTGAAGCACTTGGTAGAATCTCAGGGCGGCAAAGTCGGATTGTTGTCGAAGCCCGGACAGGGCAGCACGTTCAGAATTGTGCTGCCGATCGCCGCCTCAGAGGAGCCCGAATCGTGAATCATCGCATTCTGCTGGTAGAAGACGAGCCCAGCCTGATCCTGACCTTGGTGGACCGCCTTCAGGCCGAAGGGCATGAGGTCACCACCGCTGAAGACGGAGAAACCGGCTATCAGCTGGCCTCGGATCAACGGTTCGATTTATTGATCTTGGATCTGAATCTACCGCGCAAGAACGGGCTCGACATCTGTCGCGATCTCCGTCAGCGGGGCATTGAAACGCCGATTCTGATGCTCACCGCACGCGCCGAGGTGGTCGACAAGGTGGTCGGTTTGAAGCTCGGGGCCGACGATTATTTGACCAAACCATTCGAGAACCTCGAGCTGATGGCCCGAGTAGAAGCCCTGCTGAGGAGGTCTCCGGCACTCCATGGGGCGAGCCCCAGCACCTATCAATTCGGCGACGTTCGAATCGATTTCGAAGGCGCTGAAGTCACCAAAGCGGGCGTGACCGTGGACCTGTCGGCCCTAGAGCTACGCCTATTGCAGTATTTCGTCGAGCATCGAGGAAAGGTCATCGGCCGTGACGAGCTGCTGGACGAGGTATGGGGATATGACGCCACACCGGTCACCCGCACGGTGGATGTGCACGTCGCCGCCGTCCGCCAGAAGCTCGAGGACGTGCCGAGCAAACCGCGTCATCTGCTCACCGTGCACGGACGGGGTTATAAATTCGTGAGTTCGTCGTGATCCACGCCCGCCCCTAGCGAAGCTCAAGCCTTGCGCACCGCCCGTCGGTAGAGATACACCGTCCAGGCTGTGAATCCCCAGGACGCCAAAGCTCCTATCCCTCCGTGGACCCACCAACTCTGCCCTGCCGTGGCACGCAAATAGGCTTCCAGAGTCCAATAAGGCGGAATCCATGCGGCGACCACGAGATTCCACGGAGAATCCAATAGGGCCGCCACGAGGGGCAAGAAGCAGAGACCACTCAAGAGCTTGGCCCAGGCGAATGCCTGCACTTTGTCCTGGGTCACCAAGGGAAAGAAAATCGCGGCGGCGGAAGCCATCGGAGCATTTGCGACCGCCAAAAACAACAAGACACCAAGAGTCGGCGCGCCCAAACCATGCCCGAGGCCAATGGCGGGCAGGGCTACTAAGCCGAAGAGGGCGGGTAAACCGATGCGATAGGCCAAGAAATCACCTAACGGCAGCGGCGTCACCAGACGGGCTCGCAAAGTTCCCTGCTCTTTTTCGTCGAGCAACAGAAAGCCGATCAAGAGGCCCAAGAACATCGACGACAGCAAGACCGTGACGTAGCTACCGACCAAAGGCCAATAGGGTCGAAGATCGAAGCCGTGCTCAGCCTTCAGCCAATCGGTCAGAGGAGGCACTCCCCAGCGCAGCGCCAACACAATGATCGCCAAATAGAACGGCACGAAAGTGAGGAATCGATCCCGAGCCACCAGCTTGAGGTCGTATCTCCAAAGGTGGAGATAGGTGGAGATCCGACTCACGATGCCGATTCCGCAAGTTCCGCGGATGGACCCGGGCTCGACCACAGCTTTCGATATTCCCGAATGGCCTGCCGGATCCCGAGAACCAGCCAAAAACCTGAAGCCGCCGTGGCAGCAGCCAGCTCCGCACCCGATAATCCAACGGTCGCTGCCACGATCAGCAAAAAGGGACCGTAGGTAGGAAAGAGAAACCAAAGAGGGCCGGCTCCCACGCCGAAATAGGGCAAGATCGGCAAGACCAACAGCACACCCATGATCATGGCGTTGGGGATCAGGAATTCCGTGATCGATCGGCTGGGCAGGGCCTGAATAAAGGCGAGCACGCCGTAGAACAAACCGAGCACCGTGATCGCGCCGAAAAGCGCCGGCCAATGGACATCTGCCAGTGCGCCCGCCAGCCCCAACAACACCACGGTTTCCAGGGCGCCGAAAACCGCCAACGTCACCAGCTTCGAAGCCAGATACTCGCCGAATCGAAGGGGCGTCACGCTTTGGGCGGCCAAGGTATCTTGATCGCGCTCGAAGATCACCAACGCGGCGACGAAAAAGTAAGTGGTGCTGCCGATGTGCATCAACAAGAGGGGCGGCACCCACGGCAACAACGCATCTGCGTTCAGGGCGAACCGAGCCGCCAATCCCCAAACCACCGCCATGGCCAAGCCGATGGTGTAGAGATGGTTGCGGGCTTGAACGACGGCGTCGAGGACAAGCGTGGAGAGTAGACGTCTCACAATTCCACTCTAGCAGCAGATCCGTGCGCTTAGCAGGCTGTGGCAGAAGTCTCGCGCCGGCGAGAGCAGCGAATTTTTCGTCGAATCGAGGCGTGAAAACCGCAGGCGATTCGGGAATCGTCGAGGTTTTCCAACGAAGAGTCGGCGGAAAAGGCGCGCTCGCAGCGCGATGAGACTTTTGCCACAGACTGTTAGGTGCCGAACCGTCTTCCCGGCGTCGACCGATCTGCCTGTCCGAACATTAGATCTTGCCTCCGCCATCGAGGCCGTCGGGGTTGGGAGCCGGAGACACCAAAGCTGTAGCTGCATCGAAGCAGCCACTTGCCTCAGTCCCAGCGAACGCTCTAATGAGGCGTCTTCGCATATCTGTATCGCTTTCGAACACTGTCATCCAAATGCTGAAGAACCCACTCTGTGTCGCGGTTCTTACGCTGGCAAGCCGGAGAAACCGGTTGTCCGGGTCCTTGTCGATGTCTCGCTTACTCTCCTGTGCAATAAGCCATGCCTCCATGCGTTGGGAAACCCGGTCGACCGCTACCATCTTGCCATTCGCATCAACGACTTGAGAAACGGACTTATCCAGTCCCAGCAGGCTCAGTGTCGCCGAAGCGGCTGCGCACACCTCCGTTTCTAATCCCATGCTCACCATCACCCTTCCATCTTGAGTGTAGGAAAACGCGGCGGAGGTATTGTCTCGATCCGGCAGGAGGACCTCGCTTAGGGCTACGTCTTTTTTCCCCTTGGTCGAGTTGCAGTTGACGCAGGCCAACAAGAAATTCTCCCATCGGCCTATGAGGTGAGGGTAAGCCCCAGGCGCCTTTGACTGGATATGCTCCACGGATATTTGAGTCGCCAATCTACGCTCGCAGTAGCTGCAGTAGCTGCCGAAACGACTCACCAACTCGGGCTTGGCAGTCTCATAGGAGTCGAAGTCGGTCGTTTGCGGTGATCGACCGCGACGAACGGGTCGCATCGGCTACTCCCCCAGCATGGCTACGCGCTTCATCTCCAGAAAAGCTTGAAACGCAGGATTATCGGCATACGGCGCAATCGACTCCGCAAGTTTGGTCCGATAGTGTCCAAGTTTCTCTTCGGGCGCCCCAGCGGCTTCTTCTAAGGTCTCCAAGTATGCCGTCGCCGTTTGGGTCATGGTTTCATACCGGGCGCTCACATCTGGCCGTTCGACACCCTGGATTCCCCGCGCAATCTCGTTCAGTGAGAGATCTGAGAGATTCGCTGTGGGCTGCCCGTCAAGCATCACAAGCTCTTCACCCGAACGAAGTGATTGAATCAGAAACGGCGAGTGTGTCGTGCAAATGAACTGGACCGACGCGAAGACCGTACGGAGATCTTCGATCACCCGCCGTTGCCATTTCGGGTGCAAATGTAGGTCGAGCTCATCTATCAGGACAACGCCCGGCGTCTCTGCAAGAACATTCTCACCCAGGTGAGGGTTGAGTGTTGCAGCCTTCCGTGCGAGGTCCCCAACGAGGGCGAGCATGCAGCGTTGACCATCACTCAAGTTGTTGAACGGTTGACGTTCGCCGTTCTTGAACTTGACAATGACCTCTCCGAATTCTGCATCAAAATCTACAGCTGAAGCGCCTTCTACATTTCGGATTAGAGCCTCTCGCCCAACGGCGAATGTCGCGGAGTACTCCCCCCGCTGTTGAAAAGCTCTCCACGACTCGCGCGCGATCCACTCGACTAGCTCCGGTACCGAGAGCCTGGGGTCCACACTGTTTCGATACGCGCCAAGGCGTGACAAAGCTCCTTTGCCCTTGATCTTGTCAGCTTCTTTTACTCGTGCCTGTTCACGCGGCACATTCCAAAGCCGCCCCGTGCTATAATATGATATTAACGGCAATGTCATATTCTTACCTTCGCGCACTGCCTGATCGGCCTCGGCGCCAAGTTTCTTAACGTTTCGTGCACCTACATAGGTTGTGCGCCCATCGGCTGTGTTCAGAGCCCGTTTCCAAGTGATCACCCGGCCGGCTATCTCACCCAAAGCCTCGACCGTGCATGGAAACTGTTGCTCCCAACTCATGCTATCCCCAGAGCTGAAACTTTCTAGACGCACGTCATCAAGATGGATGTGGCGCGTGTCATAACCGCGCAATCCGAGAAACCAACTCCCTGCCGCAACAGAAAGAGCGTCGAGCACGGAAGTCTTGCCAGAGCCATTCTCGCCTACGACAAGATTAAACTCAGGATTGAAGGAAAGCTCGCGTTCGGCAAAACCCTTGAAATTTGAAACCGTCAGGTGGTCAATACGCACGAGTGTCTCCCTAAGGATTGATCGGCTCGACACAAAGCCGCACGGCGATGAAGATCGCCCCAGCGGCCGCTTATCTGGTCGGCAATTTCGTCCGGTAATTCTATCGAGATATTCACTAGCCGCTCCTTTCGCCCAGCTCGTCGAAGTCCGGGAGCTTGATAAACCTTCACGAGCTTACCAATCCACCCAGCTCTTGAGCGCGCTCCCGCTTTGAATCAACCCAAAGACCGTCCGGTGACCTTGAGGAAGACATCCTCCAACGTGCTTTCTTGGCTGTGGATACGTCGCACTTGATGGTTTCGAATGTCGCTCAAGAAGGTTTCGTTCTGTCCTAGATCGTCGAGGATGTATTCCTTGACCTCGACGCCCGAGGCCAGCTCCAGCTCCACCAACACCTTGCGCTCACCGTATTGGTCTTTCAATCGTTCCGGAGCGTCCACGGCGCTTAGTTCACCGTCGACCAGGAAGGCCACCCAATCGCATAACTCCTCGGCGGCGGCCATGTCGTGGGTGGTCAGGAAAATCGTTGTGCCCGCGTCACGACGTTCGAGGATCAGGTCCTTGATGCGTCGGGCGTTGGAGGGATCCAGACCGGAGGTGGGCTCGTCGAGAAAAAGCAGTCGGGGGTGATGCATCAAGCTACGGATGAACGTCAGACGACGTTTCATGCCTTTGGAAAAACGGCTGACCAGCTGATCGGCGGCGGATTCGAGATTCACAAGCTCCAACAAGCGCTCCGGCGATTCCACCTGCCCTTTGTACAAGCCCCCAAAGTAGCGCAGATTCTCGGCAGCCGTCAGCCGGGCGAAATGACTCGGCGCCTCAAACGCCACACCGACGTCTTCGAAAAGATCCGGCCCCCAATCCAACGGCGACCGCCCCATCAGCTCCACCGAACCGGAGTACCCCGCCAGCAGGCCTACCAACACGTTTTGGGTGGTGCTCTTGCCCGCCCCGCTCGGCCCTAGAAAACCGAAAATCTCGCCGTCAACCACCTCGAAGTCGAGTCCCTTCAAAGTTTCATCACGGGATTCGGGGTAGGTGAATCTCAGATCTTGGACGTGAATCATGGCGCTATTGTCTCATTGTCCGTCGTCTCATGGTCCTATTTGGCTCGGAGACTCAGGAATCATACGCCAGTGGGGTTTGCCGAGACCTGTGAAGAGGAGTCCAAGCTCAAGAGCTCGGCTCGAACCAAGGGCCAAGCCTCGCTGCGGGGGTCGATCAAATCGAAATGGTCGGCACCCGGCAAGACTCGTAGTGAGGCGGAATCCCCCGCTCTCTGAGCAGCACGGCCGTAATCTTCGCTCAAATCGACCGGCACCAAACGATCTCGGTCGCCGTGGAAAAGCACCTGCGGCACCCCGAGGGGAAGCAAAGCTCGGGGCGAGCCGGTTTCGTATCGATCGGCAACGGCCTGGGGCGCCCCGCCCATGAAATGCTCGACCACGTTGTGGCACAGCTTCTTTTGCCAACACATCTCGAGATCGCTGATGCCCGCCAGGGCAACGACCTTCGATACAGAAATCGGCGTGCTTGTGAGCAAAGGGCTCGCGGCCGGCAGCCTATTTCTTCCGGCCAGCCACAGGCCCAAATGGCCTCCCGCGGAGTGCCCCAACACTTGGATTCGACTCAGATCGAGGTGGTAGGTGGGCGCGATCTCGCTCAGATGATCTGCGGCCGACGCCACATCGAGAAAAGTCCCCGGATATCCGCCGCCGATATTGCCCAAACGACGAAATTCGATGCACCAAGTCGCCAAACCGTGCTCGGCTAGATCGGCGCACAAATGGGTCGCGTGGGCGAGGTCGAATTCCCCCAACCAGAATCCCCCGTGGATCACGATCACGACCGGAATCGGCCCATCGCCCGGGGAGTGATGCTTTGGCAATCGGAGTTCGCCGAATTGAAACGATCTCTTGCCGTAGGCAATGCGGCAATCTGGCTCTGGGCTGGCAGTCTCGAAGATCCAACGGCCGAACATGAAAGCTCCTGCTGACGTCTGGCTCGATAGCACTCGAAATAAGCGCGACGCTCAGGAACGGGGCGCTCAGGAACGAGGCGCTAAACCGCCCCTTCGAGCTGAAATAGTAGCAAGATCGACGCCACCGGGGCTCAACGCGCCGAGATTTCAAGCGCGCGTGCGTATAACCGACGAGCCTCTTCGAGACGGCCCGCGGTCAAGCTGAGTTCCGCCTGTTTGAGCAGCGCGAAGGGATCGGATTGGGACATCTGTCCGGTACGTTTCCTCAGCTTCGTGGCCTCGTCGGAACGACCGTCCAGCTCCAGCAGCACCGCCAGATTGCCGGCCGCGACCGACGAAGCGGGACTCAACTCCAAGGCCTTGCGGTAGGCCCGCTCGGCCCCATCCCACCGTTGGACCCACCTTCGGGCGACCCCTAGATTGACCCACGAATCCGCCAAATTCGGTTCTAAATGCACCGCTGTTTCCAACGCCTCCACGGCCTTCTCAGGCGAGCCCGCAAGCAGCTCCTCCACCCCACGATTGGAATAGTAGATCGCGATCGCCGCCAAGTCCCCCAAGGAACGGAAAGCGACCTTGTTGCCTTGCTGCGAGCCCCCGAAATCAAACAACCAAACTTGATGGCCGACCCGGGCGGCGGCCGTCAAATGCTCCTCGACCAAACGAAATCCGCCCTCTGGATTGCGTCGCCGTCCGCCCTCGACCGCGGCGAAAAAGGCCGGAATGCCTGCTTCTCTGGCCACCGCCACAAATAGAAACGCGAAACCCACACAATTCGCCCGCTTGGTCCGGAAGGCTTGCATGGCCGTGGGCGTGCTCTGATCACTCTCCTGGAGAGCCAAACGGTGCGGATCCACTATCGCCCGAAGGATCCTTTCCAGCCGCCGACGATCCGACCCAGAACCCCGCAAGGCCACACTACGCGCCCACTCCCGCGCCTCGCCGGTCAATTCCAGAGGCGAAATCGGCGCCTTGCCCGCCGGCTCTCCCCCAGCGGCTTCTTGCCCAGCCGTCAAATTTCCCCCGAGGAAGCAGCAAAGCATCGAGATTACAATCGTATTTCTACCTACTAATTGGTAGGCAAACCGACGCGGAGACTTCTGCAGAATTCGATTTCTTTGCATCACTCGCTCGATTCTCGTGAGGTGCTGAGTCGAAGCTGGACGGCTAACCTTGACCCGACTCTGAAACGACAGAACCTTCAACGGCAACAGGACTCTCGACGACCAGGCTCTTCCGGACTTGGTCGACGATCGAACCCAAGCGACTGGCATCGCCGCTCGAACGGGCGATCTGTAAGCCCCCTTGAACCGCCGCAGCGATCAGGTTGGCTTGGTCCTCCGGTGTGCCGATCTCCTTAAAGACCCCTTGCTCCCGTCCTTCCCGCAATACCTGAACCAACCAACGATCCCGACGCCGTTGAAAGCCCTTGAAGGCTTCCTGCATCGCCTCCGGCAGGGTCCAAAACTCAGTGCCGAGCACACCGTAGGCGCAAATCTTACGGTCATCCAGCACCATTTCGAGGGTCGCTTCGAAATAGGCATCCAGCTTTTCCAGCGGATCCTTGTCCTTCAACAACTCCGCCCAAGAGCGAACCCCATCAGAAAAGCGCTCCAACAAGGCCAAACCCAAATCCCCTTTGGACGGGAAGTGGTAGTGAATGCTCGCCTTGCGGATCCCGACCCGCTGCGAAATATCTTGGTAGCTGAAGGAGTTGAAGCTTCGGCTACGCAGCATTTCTTCGGACACATCGAGGATCTCTTGACGTGTGTCGCGGGTGGTGGGCGTCTTCATGAGTCAGATTCTACCTACCAATAGGTAGACGAGTCAAACAAAGATCGGAAGATCAAGGTGTGACGGGAAGGGGCAAGCCCCTCCACTACATCAAGTCATTTATAATCAATGGTTTGTGAAGATTCCGCAACATCCAGTTAGATCGTCGGCGCTTTGAGGTCGCCCAAATAACCTTTGGCGATCGCCAGCTCGGCCACCAAAATCGATCCGCCGGCCGCGCCGCGCAAGGTGTTGTGGGACAACACGACGAATTTGAAGTCCAAGATCGAACATTTGCGCACCCGACCCACGGTGGTGGCCATGCCCTTGTCACGGTCACGGTCCAGGCGAGGCTGGGGCCGATCGGCTTCCGACACCAAGTGAACAGGATGTACAGGGGCCGAAGGCAAATCGAGAGACTGAGCCTCGGAGCTAAAGCTGCGCAGGGCCTCTTCCACCTCGTGCAGCTCGGTCATGCGATCTAAACGCACGGACACACAGAGGGTATGGCCATCGACCACCGGCACGCGATTGCACATGGCGCTGATGACGAAACAGCCGGCTTTGATTTCACCGTCTTCGAGCCGACCCAAGATCTTGAACGGCTCGGTTTCCAGCTTTTCTTCCTCGTTTCCAATATAGGGAACGATGTTGTCGATCATCGCCATGCTCGACACGCCGGGGATTCCGGCGCCCGAAACCGCTTGTAGGGTCGTCACCTGGACGGCTTCAATGCCAAATGCGTCGTGCAAGGGTTTGAGCGCCAGGCATAGGCCGATGGTGCTGCAATTGGGGTTGGTCAAAATCCCGCCGGAGCCGTAGCTCTGGGTCTTGAGCAGCTCCAAATGCTCCGGGTTGACTTCCGGAATCACCAGCGGCACGTCCTCATCCATGCGATGGGCGCCGGCGTTGGAAACCACGAAATGTCCGGCGCCGGCGTAGGCTGCCTCGACCCGCTCAGCGGTCGTCGAATCCAAGGCCGAGAACAGAATCCGGCTTTCCAAGGGCTGCGCTTCAGGATCCGTGGTCTTGACGATCTGCTCGCCGATCTCGACCGGCAAGGTGGTGGATTGATACCAATCCGCCGCTTCCGCATAGGTCTTGCCCGCGGACCTTTCCGACGCCGTAAGCTCCGCGATCCGGAACCAGGGATGATCGTGCAGCAATTGGACGAATCGTTGGCCGACACTGCCGGTGGCACCGAGCACGGCAACGGGAATACGGGAGTCTGGTTCGCTCATGATGATTTCCTAGCTTGGCTCCATCCTCATTTGGCTCGGTGGGGTCGGCCCAGCGCCCCTGCGCGCGTCGCTTCGAAACTCGCGCCGCCGTTGCTGTGCCGCCTCAAGCTACTGATGTGTAGAAACTTAGGTCGATTCATAGGTCGTATCGCTCAGACAGTCTCCGCTTCCATGCTCGGGTCGCCGGGCCTTCCGAGATCGTAAAAAGGGTATTTCTGGACGGGCCCTAGCTTGGCTCAAATGCTTGGCTTAGAGGCGTCGTCGATCCAAATCAGCGGCAGCGTGAAGGATATCCGCAAACACACCCGCCGCAGTCACATCGGGTCCCGCTCCCGGACCGCGGACGACGATCGGGCTCGTCCGATATCGGGAAGTGGTGAAGGCCACGAGGTTGTCGGGGCCGGTCAAACCGTAGGCAGGGTGGTCGGCGGGCACCGATTGGACGGCAACCCGGCCCTTGCCCTCCCCATCGATCGACGCCACATAGCGCAATCGGCACCCTTGCGCTTCGGCGGCCAGCCGCTGCTGCTCGAACGATTCGTCGAGCCCCGGCAGCCGGGACCATATTCCGTCCAGGTCCAGCTCGGCCCATGGATCCGCAGGCAGGAGGGGCTGCACCTCCACCGACTCAGGCTCCACGGAATGACCTGAAGATCGAGCGATAATGCACAGCTTGCGCATCACGTCGGTACCCGAAAGGTCGTCGTAGGGATTGGGCTCGGTCAATCCCTCATCGTAAGCCATGCGCACGGCCCGGCTGAACGGCACCTCTGGCGACAAACGATCGAGGATCGCGTTGAGGGTGCCCGAGAGCACCGCGTCGACGCGCAGAATCCGATCGCCGGTCCGAACCAGATCCTTGAGGGTCGCAAGGACCGGCAGACCTGCTCCCGCGGTGGTTTCGAAGAATAGGGCGGCCCGTCCCCGCCGAGCCAGAGCCCGCAGCTCGTCGAAGTCCGCCGAAGGTCCGGAAAAAATCTTCTTGTTGGCCGCCACCACCCCGACTCCCTGGCTTAGGGCGCGGGTGTAAAGCTCCTTCACCCCATCCGACGCGGTACAATCGACCAACACCTTCAAAGCGCCATTGCGCTCCACAAATCCGTCGATCCACGCTGCGGAGTCCGATTCCCCGCCCATCTCCGCCAATTCGCGCCTCAGTTGATCGACATCGTCCAGGGGCAGCCCTTCCGCATCCTGAAGCACCCCTCGTCGGGAAGCCACTCCCACAACCCGAAGTTCCAGGCCGTGCTCGTCTCGCAGCAGATCCTGGGCGCCGTTCAGCTGCTCCAAAAGCGCTCCACCCACCGTGCCTATACCGAGCAAGAACACCTCGAGACGCCGATGATCGGTGGCGAAGAAAGCGTCGTGCACCGCGCGCACGGCTTTCACTTCGTCCTTGGCTTCGACCACCGCCGAAATATTGAGCTCCGACGAACCCTGGGCGATGGCCCGGACATTAACCCCATGAGCTCCCAACACCGCGAACAACTTGCCCGCGATGCCCGGATGGTGGGCCATCTGCTCGCCGACTGCCGCAACCACCGTGTGGTTCTCTTCCACCACCACATCGTTGATCAGGCCGAGCCGGCGCTCGAGTTCAAAGATCCGATCTACGGACTGCCGAGCAGTTTCCGCGTCGCCCTTGGCGACCGCGAAACAAATCGAATGCTCCGACGAACTCTGGCTGATCAGAATTACCGACACCCGCTCTTGAGCCAAGGCACCGAAAAGCCGCTGGGCGATGCCCGGCACCCCGACCATGCCGTCGCCTTCTAAACGCATCAACGCCACGTGTCGCACGGAAGTGATGCCGCGCACTGGTCCGTCCGCCGGCGCGGCGTCGTCGGTCACACGAGTGCCCGGGTCGTCCGGTGCGAAGGTGTTCTTGATCAGCAGGGGAATTCCACGGCTGCGGGCCGGGTGGATGCTGGGCGGATAAACCACTTTGGCGCCGAAATGGGACAACTCCATGAGCTCGGCATAACTCATCGCGCTTTGGGGAAAAGCTTGGGGCACGACCCGAGGATCCGCGGTCATCACGCCCGAAACGTCGGTCCAAAGCTCGATGGCCCGAGCGCCGACGGCAGCTCCCACCAACGCTGCGGTGTAGTCGGAGCCACCGCGACCGAGGGTGGTGGTCTGGCCTTCCACGGTCGCGCCGGTGAATCCGGTCACCACCTGCACCGCATTGGATCCGCGGAACCGCTCCGCCAAACGCGGAAACGAAACATCTATGTCCACTTGCGCCCGGCCGAAAGTGGCATCGGTGATGATCAGGGAACGGGTATCGCAGACCTCGGCTTCAACTCCCGCGGCATTCAGGGCCGCCGCGACGACATGGGCTGATAGGCGCTCACCGTAGGTCACGATGGCGTCTTGGATCCGAGGGCTGCATTCGCGCAGCAAATACACCCCGCGCAACAGCTCGTTCAATTCTTCGAAGCGGCCGTTCATCTGCGCCAACACCGTTGTGCTGGGCTCCGAGCCTGCGCTCAAAAGCTCCACAGCGGTCGAGCGATGGCGCTCCTGGAGCGCGCTCAGCTCAGTCTCCCAAGCATCGTCGCGGCGGGATGCGATGGCCGCCGTCTTCAACAGGGCGTTGGTCACACCGCCGAATGCGGACACCACGACGGCGACGGATCCCGAAGCTCGGGCCCGTCCGACGATGTCCACGACACGGTGTATGGATTCTGCAGTGGCGACGGAGGTTCCGCCGAATTTTAGAACGCGCATGATCTCCTCCAGTGGGTTGCCGAGGAGATCAACATTTGGGGCGAAAAATCAAGAACTCGGACGGTCTCGTGACAAATGGTCCCGAGATCAGCCCAAGAATCGGTTCTTGGCCGCCCTCGAGCGGATCTATTTCATGCTGCGGATAGAAAAGGCCGACAGCTCTTGGCGAAGGTCACGACGAGGAGTGATGAGATCCATGAGACTCTCCATGGTTCAGGCCCGGGAGGACCTTTGGGTGAATCCATATAATGGATGAAGTGTCAATGGATTCAGCATGATTCATGCCATTTACCCCTCGAAAACTCAACGAATTCCGGAGCGATCGACGAAAGCCTTTAGCCATGCAACTTATAGCCGGAATCCAATATTCCGACCGGTCGGAATCTTACTCGCCGGCTGAGCTGGGCGCCCGGAGATTCTCACGGTTGACGATGGGTGATTCTCAATTTTGAGAATCCAATAGATCGTCGACTGGCCCTATCAATGATAAAAATTCCTGTACGAAAACCCTCGAACGGATCGTGTCCCAGCCGTCGAGACGCTCGGTTTGCAGGTTCTAGTCGATAGCCGAATATCGGACGAAAGGCCGAACTCACTATGAAGATGCCCCCTGCTAGGCGCTTTTTCGTCCTCGCGCTCCTGCTTCCTACCTTCCTGGGCGGCTGGTTCAGCGGCTGCGCGACCTCTACCCCTCCGCCGCCCATGCTTCCGAGCTTGGCTCAGCGCTCGCCCAAGGTTCCAGTGGTCCTCGTGCCCGGAATCACCGGCAGCGAGCTGAGGGATCGACGAACCGGCGAGCTGATTTGGGGTCTCGGTAAGCAGATCGTGTCCCCCCACGACGGCGGTTACGAGTTGGTTAGACCCCTCTCCGACCCCATCGACGGCCCTGCTCACCACGTCGAGGCCGGAGATGTTCTATCGAGCATGCATCTCGGCCCCCTGAAAAAGACCATTTACGGACCGATCCCGGACATGTTGAAAAAGCACGGCTACGTCTTTGGCAACTTTCGTAGCCCCACTGCCGAAGCCGACCTTTTCACTTACTCCTACGATTGGCGAGGCGACAACATTTTCGCGGCGGCCGAGCTTCGGAAACGACTGGAAGCCCTGGCCGACCAACGGGGTGACGGCTTCGAGGTCGACTTGATCTGCCAATCCAACGGCGCTCATATTTGCCGCTATCTGCTCAAATACGGCGGCGAATCCTTGGAGCAAGGGGAAGCCGGAAACGCGCGGCCTTCGGAACGTTTTCGGATTCGGAAGATCATCTTGGTGGGCACTTCCAACGGCGGCAGCATGCGCATCTTGCGGGAAGTCCACAGAGGACGAAAATACTTGCCGCTGGTGGGCCGCACCATGCAGCCGGAGGTTCTATTTTCCTTTCCGGCCATCTTCCAGGACTTACCCGCCCACATTGAAGAACCCTTCGTCGATACCCAGGGAGCGGTCGTGGATCTTCAGCTCTTCGACGCACAAACTTGGGTGCGACAGGGTTGGTCGGTTTTCCAACCCGAGGCCCAGGCGCGCATGGCGAAGCGTGCCGATCTCTTCGGCGACCCTGAGACCCAAGTGTCCTTTCTCCGAAAAGCGCTCGACCGCGCCCAGCGCCTACATCGGCTCTTGGCCGTCGACGTACCGCACTTCGGCAACACTCGCTACTATTCGCTGCAAAACGGCTACACCCCGACTCCGCATCTGGCTGTCGTCACCAACCCGCCGGAAAGGCTGTGGTTTACCGACGACAAGGCGCTTGAAGCGAAACCCTATTTGCAAGCCTTAATCTCCCGCCCAGGCGACGGCCACGCCACCGTCGACAGCCAGGCTGCTCTCTCGCCCCAAGAGCTAAACGCCTTCACCCACCCCCCCTACCTCGTCCAAGGCGGCCACTTCGAACTCATCTTGGAGCCGGGCTCCCTGCGTCGGCTGCTGGATTTCCTCGACGCGCCTTGAAGCTGGCGCCATAAACGGAAGAGCCCAACCCCGCGTACGCCAGGGGCATGGACCTCCTGCGCTACCTAATTGTCCTGGTCGTCGCTGCTCCCTGGATCGCCTTCGCCGGCGGGTCCGTGCCCGCCCTTGCCCAAGGCCCACCAACTTCGTTAAACGGCCAGACCCCAGCCACCGGAACATTCGGCTTTCCCACGGAAAACGACTTCCTGATCCTCGAAGCCCATCAAATCCAAACTCGGGAAGCTGATGAGGCTGATGACGGGCTGTCGGCCCACAGAGAAAGCTACCGGTGGCGCCTATTCGGCGATGGCCGCTTGGAACTCTCACCCTACCCAAGCTCGACAGATCTGCACCAAACCGTCGTCGAGCCACAAGTCATCGAACAGCTCCTGCAGATCCTCGAGCAGCTCTACGATCTACCGGCCCACCAAACCACGGCACCACCAAACCAAGACGAGCCCTTCGTCACCATCCATCTCGATCGCTACACCAGCCACGACGGGTCCGTGGCGATCGACTACCTCGACGCGATGATCACAAAAAAGCTGAAACCCTTCTTCGAAGAGTTGTGGGCCCTACGCCAATGGATCACCCTCAGCGACCCAGGCCTGCCCATTTGGTTCAGCGGAAACCCATGGCCGTCCATTTGCCGACCGAGCTATCGAGACGCACAAGGGATCCGAGGCCCCGAAACCACCTGGTGCGAATTCCATCGGCTGCGCCACAAAACCGCCGAAGGCCCGTTCGGCGACCCCGAAACCCGCGAGCTCGTGCGTGAAAAAATGCGTCAAAGGCTGCGTAACTTGCCCCGTGGTCATCTAAGAAGTTAGCGGTCGTCTGGAGGGCGGCGGCGAAGGGCCCTCAGTTTAGAAACCGACGTTTTCTTTTGAGAGTCGACGGAGGAAGCCGTAAAAGTCAGTTGCCACCTCTTGGGCATCTGCTCCTGGACCTAAAGCCAACACAGGATGCTCACCTCTCTTTTCGCTAGATGCATCCAGATAGAACTTGTAGTCGCCGCCATCGTCTGAAATAGCCACAAAGTTCAGTGGGATTCTGCCCCTCGAAGCTTTTCGCATCTCTTTCGTAAACGAAACCACATCAGTCCAGAATGGGGGCTCGTCATCAGTCGTCGAAGGAAAGAGTCCCGCGATCTCAAAAGTAGGCGCTAAGGCTGCGCCAAACTCCCTGAGGAATTCCCGATAAGCTGGCGGAAAACTCACTCCCAACTCTTCTTCTGCTTCCCTGATTGCGGCTTCTGGAGCAGGGCCAGCGACCATCGCGGACTTCATGATGTTGAGGATACTGATGGACATCCTAAGATCTCAAGTAGGTGCATTTGAGGTCAGTGTAAACCCGCCTGTTCCAAGACTTCCGACGGAACGATTCCTTGGCTCGTCGCATCGTACAGCCGCTGCTGCCAGTACTGCGTCGTCATAGCTGGATCTCGGAGTGGTCCCCCAGGGCCAGGGATATGGAGCGGCCCGCCGGTGGATGGGCTGTAAACATTGTGGCTTGCAGACACCTCGATAAGCTTGCTGTCCTGGCGGCCTACATGGTGGAGGTTCACTTTCTCCCACTCCTGGCGCGCGTTCTTAATAAACGGTGCATGGCCATTGGCCATCCGGCGAACGTTTTGGATGCTCCATGGAATATCAGACCTCTGAATGAAGATGTTTCCCGAGAATCTAGTTGCCGAAGTGAATACCGAAGATCCTTTGAAGGCGACCGAAGCGTTTCGAAGAAAGGCGGCCTCTTCAGCTGTCCGTGCGGTTACGTTTCCAAAAAAACTCGATGACTGAAAGTCCGGACCGTTGCGCAGCGCGGCTCCGGGCCCGTGGCCCGCGATCCGCCCGTCGGGCAAAAACTCCCCGGGCCGGTACGAGGATACCGCGGCTGGGTCGGGTCCACCGTGGCGGGTCGGCCGGAGCGTGGCTCCCGGCCCGCCGGCGCTTTCGCCAACGATCGTCGCCTGCGGGGGACCACGCGGGGTGGGTGCCTCCATCAGGCGTCGCGCTCGCCAAGCGTCGCCGGTGTTGGCCACTGAACCTCTCGCCCCGAGCATGGCGGCCCCGGCGTTGAACGCTGCTTCGCCGAAATGGCCTTCGTCCAACGAATCCACGGCGCGATCGGTGCTGTCGACTACGGTGACGGTTTGATCCACGGCCTGAACCGTGTCCACGGCCCGGGTGAGGTCCCGAGCCCGTTCCACCTGCTGTACCGTCGCCATTCCCGCCCGGCTCCCCTTGATCGCCATTCCCGCCCCTCCGGGCAAGAAGGGCGTAGCCAAGGCGGCCGAGTCGGCGAGCACACCGAGGGTGTCGAGACCGGCGTCGCGGTAATTGCCTTGATAAAGGTTATAACCGAGAGAAGCGAGCCCCACTGCCAAGGAGGCCGCATCCCAAATGCTTTCCGCCGCTTCGCCGGTTGGATCCACATAGGCGGTGGGATTGGAGTGGGCATAAAGATATTTATTCAAGCTGATCGGGACCGCGAGGTCACCGGCGGCCGGATCTTGGGTTAGGAATCGGCCGATTTCGGGATCGTAGAAGCGAGCCTTCATATAGATCAGGCCGCCTGATCCGTCTTCGGCTTTGGCCTCCAGAGGTGGTGGCACTGAGCCGCTGGTGCCGCCGGGGCCTCCCGAACGCGCCGCGATTAGGTCTTCGACGGTGAAGCGATAAGGAATGACTTTGGCGCCGTCCACGACCAAGGCAGCGGTTGAGTCATCCATGGCCAAGGTCAGCACCCATTGCTCCAAGGTGGGCTCGCCGCATCGATCTCCACCTTGCCACAGCTCTTCGAGCCCACCGGGCAAGGCTTTCGGCAGCTGGTCGGCGACGGTCTGCTGGGTCGTGCCGAGGCAAAGTAAGAATACGAATAAAATATTTTTGAATAGGGTCAAAGAGTCCTCCCGGGTCGAGCTTGAGCGCCGAATGATGTGAACGGAATGCTACCTATGCGCGACTTACGCGCGTTGGCTCTAGCGGCGTCGCGCCGGAGGCTGCGGAAGCTCTAAGCGAGTGTCGACCTTCTGGCCAGTGGACCTACCTCGGCTTATGGCCCCTCTTACGTTCGGGCGCAATCTACAAAACACGGTCTTGGGAGCAGGCATGGCCCTAAAGACCTTCCGGATCTCTTGAGCCGAGACTAAGGTTTCATCGAAATTCTTGGACATGTTTAATTCCTCTTTGAGAACAAAGCTATAGAATCACCGTCTTCAGCTGCCCTAACAAGCACACCCTAGTTGTGTAAGAGAATTCCAGCAAGTCTAGCTACCTACCTTCGCCGGGTGAGGTGCGCACAATCTTGCTTCTCGCTGCTCTCCAAGACCCTACCGAACCCGGATGACGTTTTTGCCTCGGGTTCTGAAGCTTCGGCTGTGGTCGTGCAGGGCTTTGACTCGATCCAAAGGTTCGATGTGATCGATGACCGTGCGCAGCTTGCCTTCGTCGGCCCAGCGGGCCAGCTGCTCTAGGTCACGGTGGTTCGAGCGTACGAGCACCATGCGGGATCGTCGACCGAGGGGCCAGAGGCGGGTGCGGAGGGAGGCCCAGGCTGCGGATGGGGAGGGGATGGTGGTGACGTAGGTTCCACGGCATCGGAGGACGGGTCGGTTTCGGTGCAGGCTGCCGCGGCCGATGGCGTCGAAGACCAGGTCGATGCCGTTTACGGATTCGATGTAATTCTCTTTTTTGTAGTCGATCACCTCGTGGCAGCCGAGCTCGAGGGCCAGCGGGTGGTTGGCTGCGGAGCACACGCCGACGATTCTTTCGGCGCCCATGGCCCGAGCGATCTGGACGCCGTAGTGTCCGACACCGCCGACTGCGCCCACCACGACGACCGCTTGACCGGGCTGCAGGCGTCCTTCGTCGCGCAGGGCTTGGAGAGCGGTCATTCCTGCCAACGGCATGCCGGCGGCTTGGGGAAAATCCACTCCCTCCGGCATGTTCGCGACGGCCGACTGACGCACGACGGCGTATTCAGCGTAGGCCCCGAGGCCGTCCGACGACGGCACCATGGCGAAGACCCGATCCCCCGGGCGGAAACGCCGGACCGCTGAGCCGACCGCGACCACCACTCCGGCCAAGTCACTACCCAGGACCACCGGCAACTTGGGCAGCATGGCTTTGAAAACGTAGGTGCCCGCTCGGATCATCCAATCCCGAGGGTTGATCGACGCCGCGTGCACGGCCACCAAGACTTGTTCGGGACCCGGACGAGGCACGGGCAGCTCGACCCGACGCAGCACGTCGCTGGGGCCGAATCGATCGATCTGCACGGCCTGCATGGTCGTTGGAATGGACGTCTCGGGTATGGACGGTTCGGGCATGGACACCTCGTAGGACGTCTTATGGATCGTTGGATCTGGCGTGGGCGGACACTCATGCTCAGAAAGACTATCCGACCCGATCGCCCCCCTCGACCCGGCCTGCAAGATTAGGGTAGATCGTATTTGGCCCGAATGTCGCTGGGTTTATTGCCATTGGCGGCGGCGGACTCGAGTTCGGTTTGAATCGGCTCGTAGCGAAAGCCGGTGGTGACCAGCAGAGGTCCTAGGCCGTTTTGGGGATCGTCACCGTAGTCGAAGCCATCGATCCAAAGATGGTCGGCGGGATCCAGGCCGAGGGTGGACGGATCGATGTCGAGCACGTTGGTTTTCTTGCCCGCACCTCCGCCAATGCCTTCGTAAATATTGCCTTGGTCGTCGATATCCGGAAAACCCGGACCGTTGAGGTAACGAGCGTTTTGCTCGAATCGAAAATGGCTGTAGTTGGCGATGGCTTGATTGAGGTACCTCCCATGGAAGAATCCCAAGGCGTAGGCATCGCCCATGGAAGCGATATTCGATGCATTCGGATCCACGGCGAAATCGGGGATGCTCTTGGTGCACCATGGAGTCCCGGCGGCCTTGCCGAAGCTGGCCCAACCATGACCTTTTTGGGCGCTGACCAGCAAACGGGCGCTATATCCCGCTTGTTCGAGCTCGTGGAAGAAGTTGATGGTGCCTTTGGCGGAAGGCGCGTCCGAATCGTAGAAGATGGATCGATCGTAAACCGGCGAAATATCGTCCAACAAACCCGTGACCACGATCGTCGGAACGTCGTTGTGGGAAACCAACACCGGCTCGGACGTGCTGTGGGTGCCGAAACCGACGATCGCGCCCAGCACCTGGATGTTGGCTGCGGGAAACGGGTGGGTGTGCACGGTGCGCGAGACCAACGACCCGCCGGCGCTATTGCCTATCACCACGTAATAAGGCGCGGTTTTGCCGTGGGAAACGTTCACCTGTGAGGCCGCTTGCCCGCTGAACCAACGGCCGTGGCCCGCGGAATTCAGGTTGAAGTGAGTCCAAGCGGCCTGGGCGTCGGCTAGGGCCAAGTCGGACGCGGTCTCGAATCGTAGCCCTTCAGCTGGTGAGATTTGCGCCTCACCGCCGGGTGAGCCGCTGCCGTCGCCCCACCAACCCCGACGGTAACCGATGACTAAACCATGGAATCCCTGCTCCAACCACTCCTCGATGGCATAGGCAGAGCACACACTGTTGGCGGCCCCGTTCTGAAATCCCCCACCGTGGTAGAAAATCACCGTCGCTTTATTGGTCACCGAATCCAGTTTCTGCGGGGCGTAGTAGTCGTAAAACAAAACCTGAGAATCTCCCAAGGCATTGGTCGCCACGGAGTCACCGGCGTTGCCGAAGGCCGGAATTTGACGGTTGGAGCCGTCCGGCTGTTGAATGCTCAGGGTCGATTCCGCTGTACTCGCCGAGGCATAGTAAAAACGTGCCGTGACGAAAAAGCTGCCGTCGTCGAGGCTCGCAGCCCCGGGCTGTCCCACGCTGTTGGCACCGAAGACCGAGCAAGCCAGGAGACACCCCAAGGCGCAAAAGCAAATTTGCCGGCCTGCCCGACCGGATCCCGTCAAGAGTTTGTTGGACATGGATTCCCCTTTTTGATCGATGCTTTTGATTCGAATTCGGTCGACTCAAAGAAATACGAAACTCAGGCAAGGAAGATATTGATTGCGCCGAGAGTCGGGGTTTCGACGATGTTACGATCTACGTTATGCACCACCACTGCTCTCAGCCGCCCTTCTTGCTCCTCCGCGGTATCAGCCGCGGTTTCGTTGCTGTGCTCGCGGTCGGCCTGATGACCGCTCCGGCCGCCCCCTCTTTCGGCCAATCCGCCCCCCCAAAAGACGAGTCTTTTGAAGACGCCGTCGAGGTCAGAGTTGTTGAGGTTGAGGTCTGGGTCCAACGCCGCAACGGCGAGCCTGTGACCGGTTTGGGTCGCGACGACTTTCAGCTGATCGTTGACGGCAAGGACCAGGCTATCGAATATTTCGAAACCGCCAGGGGTGACAACCGCGGACAGCCCAGGCCCGAGGTCGGGGATCCTCAAACTCCGATCCGCAAGCGGAAGCCGTCCTATCTGGCCGTCTATTTGGATCGGCATTTCTTGGAAGACGGCGACTTTAAAAGGCTGAAGAACGACCTATCACGCTTCCTGCGCCAGGGTCTGCAGCCCGAGGACCAAATTCTCCTAGCCACCGCCAATGAAGAGCTGGAGGTGCTGGAACCCTTCACCGTCGACCGTGAGCGGATTATCGAGCAAATCGCCAAGCTCGGAGGCGCCCCCGACGGGGGCAAACTGGCCGGAGACTTTCGAGCGATTCTCCGCGACCTGCGCAGCGAGCAGAGCGCTCGTTCGACCACCAGCATTTCCTTTGGTCGAAACGATCAACAAGGCGGTCAAAGGATTCGAAAGCAAAGCCCTGAAAGCTACCTGTCGGAAATTGAGGCCTTTCACCGGGAATCGGCCGGTGAGATGCGCTTCGTGGCCGAGCAGCTCTTGGAGCTGATCTACACGCTCTCCGGACTTCCCGGCAACAAACAGGTGCTTTACGTCGGCGGGCCGTTGCCCACCGACCACGCAAAGATTCTTTTCGAAACCTGGCGAGACGTTTTCGAGCGCTCCCAAAAAGAAGACGATTTCAATGCCTCCAACTCCAGTGAGGTCATTAGGTCTCAGCAGGCAGCGATGAGGGTGATCACCCGCTACGGCGACTTTTTGGTCGGACCCGACATGTTCCGCGAGGTCGCCACGTCCGCCGGCGTTTCTGGTGTGACCTTCCACACCCTCGGTCTTTCCAGCCTCAGACGCTCACGCAATGTGCTGGCTTCCCGTTCGGACGTCGAAATCGGCAGCGTTGGACAAGGGATTTCCACCGGCGGAATTACCGACACCCGCGCCTCTCTCGCCATGGACGACGGCATGCGGACCCTGGCCTTGCTCACCGGAGGCCGCCACCTCGAGGGGCGATCGAAATTCGACCAATTCTTGGACCACTTGGGCTCCGATTTGCGCAGTCGCTACGTGCTCGGTTTTACCGCTACCCCCGACTCCGGGGGAGAACCGCACAAAGTGGAAGTCAAACTCAGCGATTCCAAGCTCGCGCGGCGATATTTGGTCCGCAATCGGGAGAGCTTCTTGGTCAAAACCCATGAGGTGGAGCTGGCGGAGCGGACCCTCGCAGCATTGATGATCGACGAGCCCGACGACAATCCCTTGGGTGTGGAGATCTCCATCCGAGTGCCCGAAGCGCGGGTCGAAGGCTGGGTGGTCGAGATTTCCGTGAGGGTTCCCACCGGTGCCCTCGCCCTGATCCCCGACCGGGACACCCATGCCGGTCAGCTGACGATTTTCGCCACCGCCGGCAAGTTGGGTAGCGAGCTGGCACCGGTGATGAAAGCCCGGGTGCCTCTCCGTTTTTCCGATCAAGATCTCGAAACCGCCTTGAAGCAAAAGGTTGAATACGTCTTTGAACTCGACACCCCTCGCGATCCCGGGCGAGTCTCGGTGACCGTACGCGACGAATTCGGCCCCACGGAGTCGACCCTCACCAGCGGGGTCACCCCGCCCGAGGATCTCGGTACGGATCGCGGCCGACGGGCGCCGAGGGTCACGGCCAAGCAGGAGTAGCAGCCTGCAGCAAAAGTCTCATCACTCTTCTTGAGAGTCGATAATCGATAAGCTATACTCCGCTCCTATGGCTAGGCGTCGATTTTCCTATTCGCTCTTGATAGCGATTCTGTTGGTGGCCTTTGGGCCGCTGGCCGAGGGATGGCTGCACGTCGCCGACAGCTCGCACCCGGAGTCCCACCTCTTTGAGGCGGCAACCCCAGAGGTCACCGACAACCATCGCGATTGCGATGCTTGGCAAGCCACGAGCGATCGCCACAATGCTCACCAAGAGCTACAATTCGAGCCGGCCCAGACCGCACACCACGGCGACCACGCCGCGCTTTGCCCAGCTTGCAGCCACCTCGTTTCCGCGGTCACCGTCGGACTCGGCGTCGATCTCGATCATCCTGCCAAGACCCATCTCAGCAGCCGGCTCTCCTCTTCGGCCTGTGGCGTCGCTACCGGCCACATCCGTCCCAGGGCACCGCCCCTAGCCTGATCTCCCCGTTCTGCTCACTCGCCTCGCGTTTTGCCGCGAGCACCCCCTCGCGCTGCCCGCGAGACCCAAACGTGACCGCCCATGATCCGTGGGCGACCCACCCCTTTCGAGCTCAACGATTCATGTTTCGAACCCCATCAGAGGGTCGAAATCGGAGATTAGACATGTTTTTTCGCTTTTCTACGCCCGCTCCCAACGCCTCCCGCACTTCACTTCCGGGTCGAACCGAACTTCCGGGTCGAACCGAACTTCCGGGTCGAACCGACCGGAAATCCAGCCCTCCGTGCTCAGAGTTCAGGCCCCGTCCTCCCCGACGGCCCATTTGGGAAACTCACTCGAAATTTCAAGCGGACATTCACTCGATCGTTCTCCTCTTGCTTCTGACCGTCACCGGATTCGCCCACGCCGAGACCGCGGCGAACTCCGCAACCAAGGAAACCGGCTCACTCGAAGGCCGGCTGACCACCGCCGACGGCGAGCCCGTGACCGACGCGGAAATTGATGTGGTGGATCTGCGCCTGCACACCCATGTGGATGACCGCGGAACTTTTTCATTCACCGAGCTGCCGGCCGGCAGCTATTTGCTCAGGATCGAAAGCACGACCGGCGGTGAAAAAAACCAGCGTTTTCAAATCACGGAAGGTCAAACCACCCAGCTCGACGTGGTCTTGTCGATCATCCGCCATGAGGACGAAGTCGTGGTCACGGCCTCGGGGGTGGCCCGCAGCCAGATCGAGCTGGCCCAAACCACTACGGTTCTCACCGGGGAGGATTTGCAATTCCGCAAGCAGGCCACCCTCGGCGAAACCCTTGCCCAACAACCGGGCATCGCTTCTACCGGATTTGGCCAGGGCGCCAGCCGACCGGTGATTCGCGGCCTCGGCGGGGATCGCGTTCGCATGCTCCAGGGTGGTGTGGACTCCGGTGATGCCTCGTCCACCAGTCCCGACCACGCCGTGTCCGCCGATCCGGCCACCGCGGAACGTATCGAGGTCCTACGCGGGCCCGCCACCCTGCTCTACGGCTCGTCCGCGATCGGTGGTGTGGTCAACGTCGAGGACGGCTCGATCCCCTCCTATCGCCCTGAAAAGGCGATCACCGGATCTGTCGACCTTTCCGCCGGCTCCGTCTCAAACGAAAAAGCCGGCGGCCTCTCTCTCGAAGGTGCCGTGGGAGATTGGGCGTGGCACCTAGGCGCCGCCCTACGGGATGCGGATGACTACGACTTTCCCGGCGTCGCTGAGGCCGGGGAACATGAAGACGAGGAGCACGAAGACGAGGAGCACGAAGACGAACACGGCGAAGAAGACGATGTATTCGGCACCCTGCCCAACAGCAGCTTGGACAGCCATTCACTGACAGTGGGTTTGAGCCGCTTCTTCGGCTCCGGCGTGGCCGGGGACAAGGGATTCGTGGGCGTCGCGATCTCTTCCTTCAATTCGGAATACGGAATTCCCGGGGGCGGCCACAGCCACGGCGAGGATGAACACGGCGAAGACGAACACGGCGAGGATGAACACGGCGAAGACGAACACGGCGAGGATGAACACGGCGAGCACGACGAAGAACATGAAGGCGAAGAGGCTATCCGCGTCGACATGAAAAGGCGCCGGGTGGATCTTCGGGCCGAGATCACCCAACCCTTCAGCATCTTTCAGGCCTTCAAAGTCCGAGTCGGCGTGGTCGACTACGAGCACGACGAACTCGAAGGCGAAGAGCGGGAAGTGGGCACCAGCTTCTTCAACGATTCCGTGGACGCCCGTTTCGAGTGGGTCCAAAAGCGTCGCGGAGATCTCTCGGGATCTTTCGGCCTGCAGCTGTTCAACCGCGAGCAAGAGTCGGTGGGCGAGGAAGCTTTCCTACCCCCCAGCGAGTCCACCCACACCTCGGTCTTTACCTTCCAAGAGCTGGAGAAAAAAGACGGCGACCTGCGCTTTCAGTTCGGAGCCCGTTTCGAATCCGCGGAGGTCGAGAGCCGGGTCGGATTACCGAGCCGCTCGTTCGACGGCTTCTCCGTATCCGCCGGAGTGGTCTGGCGACCGGTCGACGGCTGGGCCCTGGCCTTGAACACCGCCCGCTCCACCAAATTGCCCAACGCCGAGGAGCTTTATTCCAACGGACCCCACTTCGCCACCCGGGCCTTCGAGGTCGGCAATCTGGAACTCGAAGAGGAAATCAGCACCGGTTTCGATGTCTCGATGCGCAAAACCACCGGCCGGTTGACCGCCGAGCTGAGCTATTTTCGCAACGAATTCGACGACTATATTTTCCAATCCCTGACCGGCGACGAGCGGGACGGGCTCGATGTGGTGGTCTTTTCCCAAGCAGACGCCGATTTCGAGGGACTAGAGTTCAAAGGTCGCCTAGGTCTCTGGGAGCGAGCCGGACGTCACCTCGATCTCTCCCTGGTCGGGGATCGGGTCGAGGCCCGGCTCAGCGACGGCACCTATCTTCCGAGGATTCCTCCCCAACGCATCAGCCTCGGGTTGCACTACCATCAACCGAAATGGCACGCCTACGTGGAAGCTTGGGAGATCGACAACCAGGACCGCCTCGCGCCTCTGGAAACGCCGACCGAGGGATATACGATGGTCAACGCCGGGCTCAGCTACCGCTTCTTCACGGGCATGAGCATCTATGACTTGGTGCTGCGCGGGCGAAATCTCACCGACGAAACCGCTCGGAATCACGTGTCGTTCCTCAAAGACACCGTGCCCCTACCCGGTCGCGACGTCAGCCTGGCCCTGCGCTGGACCTTCTAATCGCGCGGCTTGGATCTAACTCAGCTGCTCATCTGGCGATGCAACCATGCTTTGGTCAAACGCCATTGGCGGACCACCGAGGCACGGGAGGTGCCGAGGGTTTCGGCCGTATCTTCGAGGGATAATCCGGCGAAGAAACGCAGTTCCACCAGCCGCGCCTTGGGGGGGTCGATGCGCTCCAGCTCCAGCAAGCAGGCGTCGAGGGCCAGGAGTTCGCGGGGTCGCTCGCCGAAAGTGATCACCGGCCCTAAGTCTTCGAGCGACATCTTTTCGGCCCCGCCCCCCCGCTTCTCCGCGTTCCGCGCTCGGGCATGGTCGACGAGAATGCGCCGCATCACCCGGGCGGCAATCGCAAAGAATTGGGAACGCCCGTGCCAGTCGACCCGTTTCTGATCCACCACCCGCAAAAAAGCCTCGTGCACCAGCACGGTGGTGCTCAAGGTGGTACCGGGTCCTTCCGCCTGCAAGCGGCGGCTGGCCACCGCCCGCATATCGTCGTAGAGCCGTGAGAAAAGAAGCTCACCCGCTTGCTCGTCGCCGTGGGTCCAGCTTTGCAGCAACACGGTCGTGTCCTTGAGCTCGGTCATCTTCCAAGGCCTCCGGTTGGGCATCGCATCTTAAGAATTAGCCTGAGGTGATCATAGCAACGGGTCGTAGGGATAGTATTTAGCTACCATGACCTCTCCATTAGATCCCGAAGCTTGGCGCCGGCTCGAGCGACTGGTGGACGAATGCCTACAGCTGCCCGGCAACCAACGGGCCGGCTTTCTCGTCGACCAATGTAGCGACGACCCTGAGCAGCTTCGCCAAGCCTTGGATTTGGTGCTCGCGGCCGCTGAAGCGGACGTCATCTCAACCCCCTCCTGGCAGCCGGCGCTGCACGCTGCCGAGCACACCCCTACGGCTACCGTCCCCCATGTGGGTACGACCGGTGTGGACGGGACCGGTGTGGACGGGACCGGTGTGGACGGGACCGGTGTGGACGGGACTCCACCTCAGCCGGGCTCGGAGAGCTTTCCAAGCATCGCCGACTTTCGCGTCCTGTCAGAACTCGGTAGGGGTGGCATGGGCAAAGTCTACCTGGCAGAGCAGCTCAAACCGGTGCGTCGAGAGGTGGCTCTGAAAGTCGCCGGCACGCCCCTGGGAACCGAAGGGCACGCGCGGCTGGCGGCCGAGCGCCAGGCCATGGCCCGCCTTTCCCACCCGAATATCGCCCAAATCCTGGAAGCCGGCAGCACCGACGAAGGCTTGCCCTTTTTTGCCATGGAGAGAATCCACGGCCTGCCGATCACTCAATACTGCGATGAGCATCAATTGGGCATCGACGCCCGTCTGCGACTCTTTCTGGACGTCTGCTCAGGGGTTCAACACGCCCATCAAAAAGGCATTCTGCATCGGGATCTCAAACCGTCGAATGTGATGGTCACCGAAATAGAAGGCCGACCGACCCCAAAAATCATCGATTTCGGCATTGCCAAAGCCCTCGACCGACCCCTGCTCGGCAAACGCCAAACCCTCACCGGCGGCCGGCTGCTGGGAACCCCCGCTTATATGAGTCCGGAAGCGCTCTTTGGCGACACCATGGCAGTCGACACCCGCAGTGATGTCTTCAGTCTCGGGGTCTTGCTCTACGAGCTGTTGGTGGGGGAATGGCCGGTGCCCAGCACCCCGGGCGAAAACGCGCTGGCCTACCTGAGCCGACTCACCGAAACCGCAACCCAAGGTCCAGGCAGCCGGTGGCGAACCTTGGACATGGAGATTCGGCGACACCGAGCCGAAAACCGTGGTGGTGACACCCGCTCTTTGGCTCGGCGCCTGCAGGGAGATCTGGATTGGATCGTGTTGGAGTCCATCACCCGAGATCCCGAGCAGCGTTACGCTTCTGTCTCCGAGATGGCCGCAGACATTCAACGCTTCCTCAACAACGAGCCGGTGCTCGCCGGTCGACCTTCAACCGCCTATCGGCTGCGCAAGCTGGTCCGACGCCATCGCCCGGCGGTGATCTCCGCCTTGCTCCTGCTGCTCGCCCTCACCGGCGGATTCATCGCCCGTAGTCTCGAGGCGCAGAGGGCCAACCGGGAAGCGCAAGAAGCCGGCGCCGCCCGCGATCAAACTGCGCTGATGCTGCAATTCCTGCTGGATCTATTCGCTAGTGCGAATCCCATGGGCCAGAAATCAGCGGACGGCCGAAGCCTTTCCGCCTACGATCTGCTGCGCCTGGGCACCGATCGCTTGGTGGAGGGGGAGCTCGGGGAGTCTCCCCGGGCTCGGACCAAGCTACTGCTGGAGACGGCGCGGGTCCACTGGTCGTTGGGCAATCCGCGAGAGGGGCTTCGGTTGGCAGAAGTTGCGCTGGAAATCTGTCGCGAGCATTTCGGCACCGAGGATCCGGATTTCGCCACCAGCCTTTTTCTGGTCGGCACCCTGGCCAGCGAAACCGACGACTACCCCCGCAGTGAACAGCTTCTGCTGCAAGCCCTAGAAGCCAGGGAATCGATCCACGGCCATCGTTCCACCGAGGTCGCCAACGTTTTGGTCAATCTGGGCGCCATCCATGAAGAAACCAGTCGCTACGTAGAAGCCCTGCCGTTTTACCAGAGGGCACTCGAAATCCAAAGCTGGGTCCACGGAACGGATTCACTGCAAGCCGCCGACATTCACAACAATTTGGGCGTCCTGTACCGACGGCTCAATCAATTGGAGGCTTCTGAGAACGAGCTGAATCGCGCTCTCGAAATCCGTCGCTTGCAGCTGAGGCCGGACCACCCGGATATCGCACTGTCCCTGCGCAATCTGGCAGATTTGCTGCGCGAGATGGACCGCTATGAGGAAGCTGAGGTTGTGGCTCGCGAGGCATTGGCAAACCTGCGAAAAAACCTCGAGCCAAATCACCCCAGAATCGGCCACACCCTCAACAGCCTAGGCAACATATTGAAAGCCCAAGGAAAATGGCAGGAGGCCGACGAGGCATTTCTAGGCGTCCAGGACATCTATCGAGCGTCCATGGGTGACGACCACGCCTGGCTCGCCTACCCTTACTACAATCGAGGCCACCTTTTCGCCGGCCAAGGTCGTTTTCAGGCATCGATCGACGCCCAGCGCCGAGCCTTGGAGATCCGCGAAGCCCACCAAGAGAACGGCCTGAGCATCGCCGAGAGCCGCCTGCTGTTGGGGCACGCCCTGCGAGGTATGGGAGAGTTGGAACAGGCCGAGCCCTTGCTGCAAGCAGCGCACGATTTCTTGGAAGATTATCCCGGAGCCGAGTATTTCTACCACCACTCTCTGGCCGAGCTGGGACACCTATATCTGGATTTCGGCCGGATGGAGCAAGCACAATCCATGTTTGAGCAATGCGTAGATCTGACCCGAAATCAAGGCTCATCGCAAGAGAACTTTGGCCACGCGCTTTTCGGGCTGGCACGCCTCGCCCTCGCTCGAGGGGATTCGCAGGAGGCCCGACGGCTGGCCGACGAAGCACTCTCCATTCGATCCATTCTGCCCGGCGATCATTGGTGGATCCGAGAAATCCATGAGCTCCGAGCCCAAACCGGAACCTAGCTCCCCAAAATCCGTAATAAGACTCAAGTTACCCTTTATAAGATGCTCGACCTGCGGCCCGGTGGCTTCAGCCCATTTCCGCCGGCCGCGCCAACTGAAAGCGAGAGCCATGAACACTGAATTCACCCAATTCCGAGCGCCGAGCCGGTCTCTGGCCACCGCCCTAGCAGGCTGTGGCCTGGGGATCTTGCTCGCCGTCTTACCTTCGACCGTCTTTGCCGACGACGCCTCGGCGGAGCCCGCACCCCAAAAGGCCACGTCCAAGGCCTCTTGGACCCAATGGGGCGGCATAGACCACGCCTTCAAGGCCGAAAGTTCCGGTCTTAAAAACAGCTGGCCCGAAACCGGCCCGCCGAAGCTTTGGGAGCGCGATCTCGGCGAAGGATATTCGGCAATCCTGGTGGAAGACGGCAAGCTCTACACCCAATATCGCATCGACGAGAAAGAAGCCGTCGCTGCCTTGGACGCCGCTTCGGGCAAAACCCTCTGGGAACGACGCTACGAAGCGAGCCCGGCCGAAGGACACGTCGATCAATTCGGCCGTGGGCCGCGGGCGACCCCGCTTTTGGTGGGAGATCAGCTGTTTACCATCGGCGTTTCCGGGGTTTTGAATTGCTTGGATAAGAAAACCGGCGAAATTCAGTGGTCCAAGGACCTTTGGCAAGATATGGGCGGCAGCGTGCTCAACCACGGTTATTCTTCGAGCCCGATCGCCTACAAAGATCAGGTGATCGTCTTGGTCGGCGGTGAGGGTCATTCGATCGTGTCACTCAACCGCAAAGACGGCAGCGTGAAGTGGCAAAACCAGGATTTCAAGAACAGTTATTCCACTCCCAAGATCTTCGAAATCGGCGGCAAAGACCATTTGATCACCTTTATGGCCCACCAAATTGTCGGCCTAGATCCGAGCAACGGCGCCCTCGAATGGTCCTACGATCACCGAAATCAGTGGGAACAGAACATCAACATGCCGGTCTTGGTGGACGGCCAATATCTGTTCTTCTCCGCCTCCCAGGCCGGCGCGCGAGGTGTGAAGCTGAGCCGCAAAGACGGTAAGGTCCAGGCTGAGGAGCTGTGGAGCACACGAAAGATCCAGTTCTACCATGTGACCTCGGTGCTCGAAGGTGACTACGTCTACGGCTCCACCGGATCGGGATCGCCCGCTTTCATGGCCGCCGTGAACGTAAAAACGGGCGAGATCGCATGGCGCAAGCGCGGATACGCCAAAGCCAACGTGATCCAAGCCGACGGCAAACTCTTCATTCTCGACGAGAACGGCGTTCTCACCATGTCCGAAGCCAATCCCGAAGATTTGAAGGTTTTGGCCCAAGTGGAGCTTCTCGAGCGCCCGGCGTGGACCGTGCCGACGATCATCGGCAAAACCATGTACGTGCGTGGCAACGGCAAAATTATGGCCTTGAATTTGGGCTGAGGAGAATATTTACATGAAGCTCAAAACCCTATTCGCGACCCTGATGATGTCGTCGACCCTGGTCGCGCTGCCGGCCCTCGCTGAGGACGCTCCGGTGGAAAAGAATCAGCGTTCGGAAGAAGCCATGGCGATCCTCAAAAAAGCCGACGCGGCAATCAAGAAGGTCCAAGGCATCCGCTTTCAATCCACTGTCGAACCCACCGGGTTGGCTACCAACTTCGTGTCCTACGCCGAGGGCGGCGGTCATATGACCGGTTTCAACGGTCAAACGCCTGAGAGGTTCTACGGCAAGGTGACCACCTCCCGTCCCGGCTCGGACGAGAAGATCAAAGTCGAGGGAGGCGGTGACGGCGAGACTTTCTTCCTCATCGACCACAGCACCAAAAAAGGCTACGAGGATATGGATCCGGCGGTGATGGGCTCCACCGGCCAGCTGCTCCAGGGCATCGGCATGATCGAATACGTGCACAACGCGCCCTTCGACGATGAACTCGGCGCCGAAATCGTCGAGCTGGCGGGTGACGGCAAGATCGGAAACGAAGACTGCCACAAGGTGCGGGTGGTTTATGCCGGTGGCGCCGGTGAGTCCACTTGGTCGTTCTCCAAGAAGGACTACTTGCCCCGCCAACGGATCCGCCACTTCAAATCTCCCCAGGGGGAGGGCGCGATCACGATCACCCTCAACCAGGTCGAGCTGGACCCCAAGGTCGATCCGGGTGATTACAAGATGAAGCTGCCCGAAGGTTACGAGCAAATCGACGATTTTGCTCCCTGACGGGTTCCTAAGCCTTGAAATCCAAGGATCCCATGGACGAACTGCCCGACGGGACCGCCGTGATTGTCGTCGATCACGGCTCCCGACGGCAATCCTCCAATGCCATGCTCGAAGAGATGGTGCGGCGATTCGCCCAAGCATCCCGCTTCGACATTGTCGAACCGGCGCACATGGAGCTGGCGGAGCCGTCCATTCGGACCGCGTTCCGCAAATGTGTCGACCGCGGTGCGCGCCGGGTCGTGGTGCTGCCCTATTTTTTGCTGCCCGGCCGCCATTGGAATGAAGACATCCCCGAACTCACCCGCCTAGCCGCAGGGGAGCATCCCGGAATCGACTACCTGGTGGCCTCCCCGATCGGCCTACACCCACTGATGCTCGGCGTCATGCAAGCCCGCGTCGACCATTGCCTGGCCCACGCCGCCGGTCGCGCGGAGGATTGCGAATCTTGCCGTGGCACCGGACGTTGCCGCTTTGAAACGGCCCCCGCGGAAACAGATCAGCCACAATGAACAGTGGGCCGGCGTGGCGTCCTGCGCGCGTCGCTCGAAACTCGCGTCACCATAAATGTGCCGTTCCAGAATGCTGGTGTGCAGGAGCTTCGACGATTCTTGGGTGTCTCGCTCAGACAGTCTCGCTTTTCGTGCTCGGAGCGCCGCGCCTTCCAGACCCGCAAGAAGGGCATTTCTGTACAAGCCCTGTCTACCGACAATAAGGTGCCAGAACCTCAGCGGCGCGTTGCGCTTGCTGCACCGTGTTGTAAACGTGGAAGGCAAAACGGAGGCGGCCCGCTCGCCCGGCCGCTCGAATGCGTGCGGCCGAAAGCGCTTGAAGTGCCGCCTCGCCGTCATTGACCCCAACGGACACGATGCCGGCGGCGGGAGCCGGCAGCTCCAAACATTGGGCAAAGTGGCGGGCTGCACCGTTCGCCAACGAGAAACGGGTCGCGTCGTCGAGGCGGGTCAACACCTCAAGGGATGTCTGGGCACCCACCCAGGCGTGCCATGCCAACGACACGTCATAACGGGCCGCGGTTTCCGCCAGAGCGAGAGGAAACCCGTAGAACCTGCCGTAGGGGTCATCGCCCCCGCGCCAAGAGGCGGTGACCGCCGAAGTCTCCGACCACCGGCTACGGCGGACGTAGAGAAATGCGACACCGCGCGGACAGCACAACCATTTGTAGGCCGCACAGGCAACGTAATCAACCCCACATTGGTCGACGTCGAAGGGCACCACGCCCAAAGCCTGGGAGACGTCGACATAGAGCCTGGCGCCGACCGCCTGCGCCGCTTTGGAGATCGATTCGAGATCCACCAACTCCCCCGTCGCCGACTGCACCTGACTCACCGCCACCAACGACGTGCGCTCGCCCACGGCCGCCGCCAGCTCCGCCAACGGCGCTTCACGAACGGTGATTCGACCGAGACGAGCGGCCTCCAAGAAGGGATAGAGGATCGAGGTGAAGTCCCCCTCGGCCACCAGGACCTCGCCCCCGTCGGGCACGGCGGAGGCGACGATCGCCGAAGCCACCGACACCGCCGGCAGGAGGGCGACTTCATCAGATTTGGCTTTCAGTAGATTTGCGACCAAACCGCGGCAAACCTCGCCGGCCAAATCCCAATCTTGAATCCAGTCGGCGCTGCCTTCCTGCCAGGTCTGCGCGGCCTGTTGCAATGCATCGACCGTCGGCTGCGGAGGCAGGCCATAGGTCGCGGAATTGAGGTAAATGCTTCCCCGCTCGGGTTTGAATAGGTCGAGGGTGGCTTGGGTCGTCATGGGGGCTCCGTGGTTGAGGTTGTCGGAACTGTATCTCGAAGCTCCGGGTCCTGATCGGGTCCCTACACAGCTCCTCGGCCCTGTCCGGTTCATCCCTGCAAGTATTTCTGAAATCGGATAAGCTACCAAATAGTCGTTAGAATTTGGTCCCTGCCGTTGACCAAAAGCTCCCGTTAAAACCCCCGCGTACCTCGCAAGAATTTTTCCTCGGCTAAAACCGGCAATGCACAACAACCCGCAAAAACCACGGGCCGCGCCCCTCGCTCTTGCTCTCGGTTGCTTCGTGTTGTCGATTTCTTGGATTTTGATCGCGCGGGTTTTTGAACTCGACCTCCTTGGGATCTCGGCCCTAGGCCTGCTGCTGGGTGTGGTGATCTACGGTTTCAGCGCTCACGCTTTTCAGCGCTACAACGCCTACCATCAAGAGTTGGAGCACAGCCAAGAGCGGTATTCAGCTTTCATCAACAACAGCTCAGAAGGAATTTGGCGAATCGAGTTCTTTCACGATCTGCCGATCGGCTTGAGCACCGAAGAAAAGGTCGATTGGGTCTTCGACCACGGCTATTACGCCGAGGTGAACAATGCATTCATGGCCATGTACGGCCCGGGCGGTGATGAGATTCTCGGCAAGCCCCTGGCTGAATCCTTGCCCAAGGACGAGAACGCCCCCATGATTCGTCATTTTTTTGACACCGGCATGTCGGTCCACGAGATCGTCTCCAAGGAGCGGACCCCTGACGGCCGGACCGTCTATTTCAAGAGCAACTGCCACGGGGTGGTGCAAGACGGATATTTGGTCAGAATTTGGGGCAACCAAATCGACGTCACCGAGCAAAAAGAAGCCGAGCAAGAAATAGAGCGCCAGAGCCAGCTTCTTTCCGGTGCCGAACGGATCGCGAACATCGGCAGCTGGACCTACCATCCCTCGGAGCAACGTTTCATTTGGTCGGATAATCTCTTCAAGATCGGCGGCGTGGAGCCGGGGACCTACGATCTCACTCTGGACAGCGTGCTCAGCGTCTTCCATCGGGACGATCGAGATCGCTGGCGCCGAAATCTGGAGCGGGTCATCGATCAAGGCATCGCTTTCACCCGGGAGATCCGGATTTTCCGCCAGGATCGCAAGATGCTCTATTTGGAAACCCGAGCCGAGCCGATCTTCGATTCCACGGGGCGAGTCCAAGCGGTTACCGGCATTTCACGGGACGTGACTCAAGAAAAGATCGCCGAGATCGCCCGGCAGGAGCTGGAGCTACAGGTACGACAGCTGCAAAAGATGGAAGCCATCGGCACTCTGGCCAGCGGCATCGCCCATGACTTCAACAACATTCTGAGCGCCACCATGGGGTACGCGGATATCGCCTTGGGGGAACTCGACCCTCAACACCCCGCCTACGGCTCGATCAAAGAAATCGAAAAGGCCAACTTTCGGGCCCGCGACCTCGTCGATCAAATTCTGAAACACGGACGCCATCTCGAGCAACGCCGAGAGTCGGTGGTGTTGGCGGCGGTCATCCGGGAAGCCTTGGGATTGCTGAAGGCCTCCTTGCCCAACTCAATCAACGTCCTCGACGAACTCGCTTCGACCGAAACCCGGGTCATCGGCGACGCATCTCAGCTCCATCAGGTGATCATCAATTTGTGCACCAACGCTTGTCACGCCATGCCCGACGGTGGCACCCTGCGGCTCGGCCTCGACCAAATCCACTCCACCTCGCCCCTGAAAGTGCTGGTCGGCCAGGCACCCGCCGGATCGTACGCTCACTTGGTGGTGGCGGACAGCGGAGAGGGCATAAACGACTCGATTCGAGATCGAATCTTCGAGCCTTTCTTCACCACCAAAGAGCCCGGCAAGGGCACGGGCCTCGGCCTCTCCACGGTGCAAAGCATCGTCCTCGACCACCAGGGTGGCATCCACGTCCACAACCCGGCGAGCGGCGGCACGATCTTCGACATCTACCTGCCTTTGTGGGAGCACGATGACGCGGAGGAACAGGCCGAGGGCCCGCTGACCCCGGTAGGTCACCGAGAAACCGTGTTGTTGGTGGACGACGAGATTCCGTTGATGACCTTGGGTGAGAAGATGCTCCACCGGCTCGGTTATAACGCCATTGCTTTGAACAACCCCCACGCGGCTTTGGAGCTCTTTGACCAGAATCCCGAGCGTTTTGATTTGGTGGTCACCGATCTCAGAATGCCTGAAATGTCGGGATTGGAGCTGGCTCAAGAAATGCGCCAGCGTGATCCGCAGGTCAAGATTCTGATCACCACCGGTTATTCAGAAACCGAATTCTACGAATACCTGGAAAACAAAACGATCCAAGGCTGTTTGATCAAACCCTTCAACCTCGCGGCCATGGGTCAGTCGATCGCAAGCGCCCTGAGTGGCGGTGGGACAACAGATCGACGGGATTCCCCGGCCGAGAGCCGGCGCTCCAATCGAACGAAGACTTCTGCGGATTCGGCGCACCCAGATACCGTCCACTGAAATACACCGTCTCTTGAAATTCGGCCCCCTGAGACTATGGCCCCCGAAGACCTGGGCCCCCTGAGATGCGACGGACCATACATTTTGCACGGTGGGTCGATTAGACTGGAGCCACTCCAAGTCCAATGATCCCCTCGGTCGGCCCCGGAGCCGCGGGAGGATTCTGCGCCGCCCACAGTTCGGTCCGGAGGATCTCGTCGTGACCCCCAAGGCAACCCGTCAGCTGCCCAACGGCTTGAGCTTGCACCGCGATCTACAGGTGCAGGCCGGCAATATCCACGAAATCGCCTGGTCGCCCGACGGCCGCTTCCTCGCCTCCGGCAATCCCGACGGCCAAATTGCGGTTTGGGACGTGGAGACCGGGCGTCTTCACTACCGTTTGGACCGCGGTGACCGCCTGGTTTGGAGCGTCGCCTGGTCACCGGACGGCAAACGTCTGGCCTCGGGCTCCCATCAGGGGGTGGTGGGTATTTGGGACGCCCAATCCGGAGAACGGCTGAGGATCCTGGAGCGCCACGACAGCTGGGTTCGCAGTGTCGCCTGGTCACCGGACGGCAAACGCCTGGCCACGGGCTCCAACGACCGAACCCTCGCCATTTGGGATACGGAATCCGGCGAGCGTATTCGCCTGCTCGAAGGGCATCGGGATCGTGTGCTGTCGGTGCGGTGGTCACCCGACGGCACCAAGTTGGCGTCCGCCTCCGGCGACGGCACCTTGATCGTCTGGGATCCGGAAGCGGCAGAGCACCTCTATCGCCACCAGGTGCGCTCCGGCTGGCTGCGCTCCTTGGCTTGGTCCCCGGAAGGTCGATATGTCTCGTGCGGCTCGGAAGACGGGGTTCTGAGGCTTTGGTACGGCGATGACGGCAAACCCGCCGCGGTGCTCGAGGGGCACACCGAAAGCATCGGCTGCACCTCCTTCGACTCCAGCGGACGCATGCTGGCGTCGCGCGCCGTGGACGGTCGGGTCAGGCTTTGGTCTTCGAGCCGCGGCTCGTGGCAGGCCGTGAGCAGCTTCAAAGAACCCGGCACTTTTCCGATGCAAAACCTATCCTTCCATCCCAGTAAGCCGCTCTTGGCCACCGTCGCCCAATCGCGCATTCACGTTTGGGAAGTGGATCTCGACGCGCTGTTGGCCACTGCGGACGGGCGTCCGGCGGCTCCCCTACGCACCGCCAAGGTCGTCTGCCTGGGTGAGCCTGCCGACCAAGTGGAAGAGCTGGCCCGCTCCTTGGCCGGCACCTCGGCGTCTCTGGGCGAACGCGGCCCCGGGGTTTATTTGCACAGCTCTCAGGAAGTCGAGGGTGAACAAGGCCCGGCTCGACGTGAGGTGCTGATCTGGGATCTGGCAGAACGCAGCGCCGAGCACCCTTGGCAGCAGGTCGCCGACCTGCGCGACGCTGCCCTGGCGATCGTCGCCTTCGACCCGCGGGCCCACGAGGATCCGACGCCGGCGATCCGCACCGCCGTGGAAAGCGTTCGTCGGGTTTCAAAAGCACCCGTCATTCTCGTCGCCACCGGCGAATCGGCCGGCAGCCGCCATCACACGGCCATGCACGCTGCTCTCTACGATCTCGCGCCCGACGATTACCTAAGTCTCGCCTCGGTGCCGTCCCAAGAAGCCGGTCGGTTGGAAAGCCGCATGTTGAGCCGGCTCGATCGTCTGAGCCTGCCGGTCTTGGAGTCCGAGGTTTGGTTGGAAGAAGTCGAAACCTATTTATTGCAGGAGGTTCGCGCCGGGCGACGGATGGCCACCGCCGACGACCTTTTCCGTACCTTCGCCACCCGCTTCCAATCCGGAACCCCGGAAAACGAGCGACGACGTTCCTTTGAAGCCTGCCTGCGTCAGCTCGAGCTGCGCGGTCTCAACCGGCACCTGGAGCTGGGCAATCTGCGAATCCGCCCTTCCCTCTTTGGCATCTATGCCCGTGCCTTCGCCAATGCCGGTCTGGCCGACTCCGAGGGATTGGGGGTGTTGACGGAGCACCAAGCCACCCATGGCGAGCTGCCTTTCGCTGAAGGTGAGCAGGTCGAGGATCCTTCCATGGACCGATTGTTGCGTATGGCGATGATCGAGGAGCTGGTGGATCTGGGTCTGATCCTCCGGGAGCCTTCGGAGAGCGGTAACCTCTTGCTTTTCCCCGAAGCCCTGGATCACGATCGTCCGCCCATGCCATCGACCGACAACTCAGAGTCGGTGCTGTTCAAGCTTCAGGGGCCGGTCGACGAGCTGCTGCTCTCGACCATGGTCAAGCTGGCGAGGGGCAGTCTCTTCCAGCTTTACCATCTATACTCTGACGGCGCCCGATTCACGGCCCGATTCGGGGGTGAATGCGGGTTGAGATGCCGATCCCATTCCGCCCGCTCGGCGACTTTCTCGTTGAGCTTCTCCGACGGCACCAGCGAAGAAACCCGGCTGCTCTTCGAGGAAACCGTTGCCGAGCATTTGGCCTCCCGCTTGGACTCCCGTTTAGCCTCCCGATTGGAACCGGATGCTTTGCAACGAGTCCGCGTCTTCTCCTGTTCCGGATGCCATACGCCGGTCTCCGACCTCCAGGTCGAACGACGCCGAGAGCGTGGTCTCGATCGGATCAGCTGCCCGGTCTGTGACACCTCTATCTCCATCCGGGACGGCCGGGATCGCTTGACGAACTCCTGAGCCTCCGCCCGCGCCTTGCCCATGATTCGCAAAGGAATTTCGATGCCACGTCGCCGTCCGATTCTGCATATATCGCTGATCCTGCCGCTCTTCTTGCTCGGCTCTGCTCGTCTCGAAGCCCAAGATCCGCCGGAGGATCTGAGCCCTCAGCAAACCGAGACGGCGGAGCCGACGACCTCGGGACCGACCCTTGGACCGAACGCTTCGGCAGCGACGGGTTCCACGGCAACCGCCTTCGAAGAGCATCTGGACGGCATCCCGTCCGCCGAGCGTTTGGCCGACTGGCATGAACGCTTCGCTTCCGTTCCCCACGTCGCCGGCTCGGAGGGCGACGCTCGCCTGATCGAGAAGATGGCAGGCTACTTCGATTCCATGGGTTTGGAGGTCGAAACCCATCGATTCACGACCTACCTCTCGAAACCGATTTCGGCCAAGATTCAAATCGTTGCCGAGCCGGAAACCCAATCCGCCGATTCTCGGATTTTCTCCCCATCACCTGCGGCCTTGCCCCTTTCCCTGCCGATTCGAGAGCCCGCGGTCGAGGGCGATCCCTACATGAGCCACCCCGACCTCGACATCGGCTGGAACGCCTACGCCGGCTCGGGCGACGTCACCGCTGAGGTGATTTACGCCAACTACGGCACCCTTGAAGACTTTTACCAACTTCGCCGGCTCGGAATCGATGTCAGCGGCAAAATCGTCATAGCCCGCTACGGCGGTAATTTCCGAGGATTCAAAGCCAAATTCGCGGAAGAAGCGGGCGCCGCCGGGCTGATCATCTTTACCGACCCCGGCGATTCCGGTTATGCCAAGGGCCTGACCTACCCCGAAGGCGGTTGGGCCGGGGCGGGTTATATCCAACGGGGATCGCTTAAAACCTTGCCCTATTCAGGCGATCCCCTAACGCCGTTTGAAGAAGCCCACGCGGACGCCGAGCGTCTCGATCCCGACCATGTGGCCTTGCCCTTGATTCCCGTCCAACCCATCGGCTGGGGCGCCGCCTTTCAGATCCTCCGCCGCATGACCGGCGAGCCCGTGCCCAACGAATGGCAGGGGGGCCTGCCCCTCACTTACCGCCTCGGCGGTCCGGGGCTCGAAGTACGGCTGAAGGTTGAGCAAACGCGTGAGCTGGTGGAAACCGCCAACGTGTTGGGCGTGCTACCGGGCACCACCCGACCCGACGAGTGGGTGGTGGTCGGCAGCCATCACGATGCTTGGTCCTTCGGGGCCGGAGATCCGAACGCGGGAACGATTCTGGTATTCGAAGCGGCCAGGGCCTTTGCCGATGCTGCGAAGAGCGGGCTGCGACCCGATCGGACGGTGGTATTCGCCAATTGGGGTGCGGAGGAATTCGGCATTATCGGCTCTACAGAATGGGTCGAAGGTCGGCGAGAGGAGCTGCTGGAAAAAGCGGTTGCGTATATCAATCTCGACGGCGCTGCCATGGGAACTAAGTTCTCCGCCAGCGCCTCGCCCTCTCTCAAGGCCCTGATCACCGAAGTGACTCGACACGTTCCCCAGGCCGGGCAAGACGACATAACGGTCCACGACGCCTGGGTGGGCGACCGCAAAATTCCGCCCTTCGGCAACCTCGGCGGCGGCTCTGACCATGTGGGTTTCTACTGTCATTTGGGGGTGCCGTCGGTCAGTTTGTCCGCCGGAGGCAGCCCCGGGGTCTCCTACCACTCCAACTATGAAAACTTGGCCTGGTATCGCAAGGTCGTGGGCGAAGACTACGAAGGCGCCGTCATGCTCACCCGGTTGGTCAACCGCACCTTGGTCGGCCTGGCCAACACTCCTCTGCTGCCCCTGGATCCGATCGCTTACGGTACGGACCTGCAACGCCATCTTCAGAGCTTGCTCCAGCAAGCGGAAGAGCTCGACTTGGCCGTGGATTTCTCCAGCTTGGGCAAAACGGCGGAACTCTACGAACAACGGGCCATCGAGCTTTACTCCTTGTTGATCGCCGCGGTTTATAGCGGCCAATTGGCGGATGAGGGTTTGGACAGAGCCAACCGCGTGCTACTGCAAATGGAGCGTCAATGGCTCCACGAAAGGGGTCTGCCCGAGCGCCCCTGGTTCAGAAATCTCTTTGCCGCCACCGATCCGACTTCCGGATACGGAGCCTGGATGCTGCCGGCCTTGCGTTGGGTGCTGGAGCAGCAGCGGCCCGTGCCGCCCCTGCCGGAGCCTGAGCCGCCCGTGGAAGAAACTTCCGCGGAGGAGTCTGACCAAGCCGGGGAGTTTGAAGACTCAGAGGATCCGTCGGCGGATGGCGAGTTGGCCGAAGAAGCGGTTCCAACCCCGACAGCGAAGATCGCGGAGACAAGCGAGAGGGATCTTGGAGAGACCCCCGACGCGGAATCCAAGCCGACCGCGTCTGAGCCGACCGCGTCTGAGCCGACCGCGTCCGAGCCGACCGCGTCTAAGCCGACCGCGTCCGAGCCGACCGCGTCCGAGCCGACCGCGTCCGAGCCGACCCCATCTGAGCCGATGGAAACGCTGGTCGCCGAGGAATCCAAACCCAGCCTCGACTTTGAGCAAGCCCAGCTGCTCTACCTCGACGCCCTGGATCGCCTAGGCGCTTCCCTCGACGAGTTGCAATCCCTTCTGCCCGGTCAGATCGTGCCGGAGGACGAAAGATCCGGCGACGGAGCGGCTGACGAGCCAGAAGATACGGAGCGAGAGGGTGCGGACTCCTCACCATGAGCGCCTACCCGTTCCCAACTCGGTCCCGGGCCATTGCCCCACCTCCGATCATGCCGACACTGGCCATGGCTGCCCTGATCATGGCGGTCCTGATCATGACGGGGTGCATGATCGGCTCGCCGTTGGCCGCACACCCCTTCGACGCCACCTACTATTCGTCGCGCGCGGCGATCAAAGCCGACGACCTAGGTTTGCACGTGCTGGTGGTCGTGGAAGTGCCGACTTCCATGATCCTGGAAGAATTCCTCACCCTCTACGGCGACCCCACCCAGCTCGACGAGGAAGCCAATGAGATCTTCCGCCAACGCCAATTCGAAAAGCTGGCGAAGGATCTCCATCTGAGGATCAACAAGAAACGCGCGTCCGGCTCCTGGAGGCCCGTGGACAGCGAAGCCAACGGCCGGGGCACCGAGACCTTCTTCGTCTATCTCCTGGAATTCGTGCACGAGGATCCTGCGGCCGTTGCGGCTCAGGCTTCCCTCGACGTCCGCTTGGAGATGGAAGTCTTCTCCCGGGACTTGATCTACCTTTCCGCCTCCGCCGAGGGGCAAGGGCCGTGGCGAGTCAGCAAAAATTCCGCCCAAGCAATTCTCCAATCCTCGGACGACGAGTTCTTTGATCCCGAAACCGGCAGATGGAGCATCGACCCGCGGCTGAGGAGGCTGAGCATTCAATTCGATCGCTCGGAATCCTCCGACCCCGAGGCGGGCAGCGCAGATCCGGCCACCCGGCCTTCATCCTGATTCAAGCCATAACACCCGACCGACTTACTCCAGGAGCCCTTCATGGCAACCCCAAAGCTCGACGCCACAGAAATCCAATCTCGACTGGCCGACCTCAACGGCTGGTCGATCGAAAACGAAAAGCTACACAAGAGCCTTCAATTCTCAGACTTCGCCGAAGCCTTCGGATTCATGACCCGCGTGGCCCTGGTCGCTGAGGACATGCAACACCATCCGGAATGGCAAAACGTCTGGAACCGGGTCACCATCGACCTAACGACCCACGACGCCGGCGGAATTTCGGAAAAAGATTTCGCCCTGGCTTCGAAAATCGACACTTTCTACAATCGCTGAGCCGCAGTCCGAGCAGCCCTGCTTCGCTTCCCTCTGGGCCGTCCCTGCTTCCCTCTGGGCCGTCCCCGGAGGGGACAAGGCATGG